>JBGSKF010000021.1:0-20973 GCA_041741375.1 Gemmatimonadales bacterium
CCCCTCGCCGACCTCGCGGTGGATGAGGGTCTCTGGTACCATGTCGACGGGGCGTACGGCGCCCTCTTTGCTCTGACTAATCAGGGACGAGAGCGTCTCGCCGGGATGGAACGGGCCGACTCGCTGGTCCTTGACCCGCACAAGACCCTCTTCCTTCCTTACGGCACCGGCGTGGTGCTCCTTCGCGATCCCGAGCCCCTGCGCCAGGCGCATCGGTACCATGCCAACTACATGCAGGACGCCGCCCGGGCCTCGGACGCCTGGTCTCCGGCCGATCTGTCTCCCGAGTTGACGAGACCCTTCCGCGGGCTCCGGCTCTGGCTGCCGCTCCATCTGCACGGGCTGGCGCCCTTCCGGGCGGCACTCGAGGAGAAGCTCCTGCTGGCGCAGTATGCCCACCGGCGCCTGGCGGAGGAGGGGTTTTCGGTGGGTCCCGAGCCCGACCTCTCCGTGGTTACTTTCCGCTGGGAGGCCCCCGGAGGGGACGACACCCGGGCCGATCGGGTCAACCGGCGGCTTCTCGACCGGGTGCTGGCCGATGGGCGGGTGTTCCTGTCGTCCACCCTTCTCGATGGCCGGTTCACCCTGCGGTTTGCCATCGTGGTGCACCGGACCCACCGGGCGGAGGTCGATCTGGCCCTGGCGATGGTGTCGGAGGCGCTGCGGGCCTCGGTTGAGGATCTACCTGGGAGTGAAAGACATGAATCGTGAGTCGACCGCACTGCCCCCCGCCGAGGATCTGGGCGGAATCCATGTGCTCCGCGGCAGCGGGGAGTGCCGGGGATGGAATGGAATCCGGTACAAGGCGGGGATCAGCGGGAGCAACGTCGGAGCGCGGCAGCTCTCGATGAATGTCGCCACGATTCCGCCGGGCGGGGTGGCCGCAGCCCACATTCATGTCGGGTTCGAGGTGATGCTCTACATCCTCCAGGGCCGGGTTCGCCACGAGTACGGGGAGGGATGCCGGCAGGTGGTGGAGAACGTGGCGGGAGACTTCATCTTCATCGAACCGGGGGTTCCGCACGAAGTGTTCAACGCGAGCGACTCCGAACCGGTCGTGGCCGTGGTGGCTCGCTCGGACGCCTCGGAGTGGGAACATATCGTCGGTTATGACCGGGCCCGGGCGGTGGCCGTCGGTCCCGCGGAAGGGGAACGGGCATGACTCCCTGGGTGATCCGGCTCCTGTTCCTCAATGTCGCAGCCTTTTTCCTCCAGCAACTTGCCGCAGGCTTCACCCAACTGTTCGTTTTCTACGCCGCTCCGATTTCGCTCGTTTTCCGCCCGTGGACCCTCGTGACCTATCAGTTCCTCCACGGGGGCTTGGGGCATTTGTTTTTCAACATGCTCTCGCTCTTCTTTTTCGGGCCGCGGTTGGAGGCCAAGCTTGGGAGTCGGCGGTTCATCCTGCTCTACCTGTTGAGCGGGATCACGGGGGCCCTGGTCTCCATTCCCTTCAGCCCGGGGATCTTCATCATCGGGGCCTCCGGGGCGGTGTTCGGTGTGCTGCTCGGATTTGCCCGCTATTGGCCCCGGGACCAGATCCTGATCTGGGGAGTGCTCCCGGTGGAGGCGCGCTGGATGGTGGTGGGGATGACGGTGCTCTCCCTCTGGAGCGGCTTCGGGGGTGGTGGCGGAGGAATCGCTCACTTTGCCCACCTGGGAGGATTCCTCGGCGGGTTTCTCTACCTCCGGTGGATCGAGACCCACACCCCCCAGGCCGAGTGGCAGAAGAAGCTCAAACCGAAAACGTCGCCGCTCGAAACTGCCACCGCCGCTCTGGCCCGATGGTCGCGCATTCAGCGCGAGGAGCTGCATGAGGTGAACCGGGCGGAACTGGACCGGATCCTCGACAAGATCAACCGGTCCGGGATGTCGAGTCTGACCCCGGCGGACCGGGAATTTCTCGACCGGTTCAGCGCCCAGCGTTCCCCCTAGTAGGGTCCGGGGCTGAGGGCTGAGGGCTGAGGACTGAGGACTGAGGACTGAGGACCTAAGGACCGGGGACTCAGGACTTCGGGACTCTCAACGGGGCATCATCCCCGCGGAAGTGGGGAGGCGGGTCAGACCCCGGCGAGCCTCAGCAGCTGGCCACTGGCGATGAGCCTCTTGCGGCCCTGGATGCCCATGATCCACCGGGTCAGGAAGCCGCCCCCGAGCAGGAGCAGGGTGACGAATCCGAAATCGACCACCAGCGGGACCGCCCCTGCCAGGGCCGGCCAGAGGGGTCGATGGTACTTGTCGAGCAGGTCCTCGTTGTAGTCGGTTTCGCCGAGGGTGGCGTTGTGGATCGCCACATAGCTCCCACCCTTCTGGTGGCCCCGGGTCAGCCAGACGGCCGTCAACTGGTGGGTTTCTCGCACCGAGAGGTCCCAGTTCCGGAGGCGGATTGCGTGTTCCCTTCCCTTGTCGTCGACCAGGAAGATGTTGTCGTGGGTCGTGGTGGTGGAGGAAATCTGAACCGGGGCGGTATATCCTGTTCCCTGGTGGGAGTATCCTCCCCCGCCGCCTCCCGAGACCTTGGTTTCGAGCTGCTTCACGGCGTTCGCCACGGTGCCCGTCACGAAATGATGCTGCCAGCCCTTTCCATTGATCAGGATCTCGCGCGCCACGACCGCTCCTTTCAGGTGGGTTTGGGGTCTGCAGACAGGACCGGAGAGGGGGGCAGGTTATTCCCCAATCCGCCCCGACGTGATAGACTAGGGGAGATACCCTGCCACCGACCCGGGCGATCCCCGATCTGTCCGGACCATGGTCGTCCCTCCTTGCGCAATCCGAGGACGAATGCCGTCATGACTGACCCCTTGATCCGGCTGTTGGCCCGCTCATGACAGAGCCCGGAGCCATGGAGCGCGACCGGCAGGCACTCGACGCCCTGTTCAGCGTGGCCTACGAAGAGCTTCGGCGCCTGGCCTCCGCCATTCGGTCGGATGATGCCTCGGCCACGATCAGTCCCACGGCCCTGGTGAACGAGGCCTGGATCAAGCTGGCCGGGAGCCGGGGTTTCGCCGACCTCTCTCCGCTTCATTTCAAGCGGATTGCAGCCCGCGCCATGCGGCAGGTTCTCATTGAAGCAGCGCGCAAGCGCTTTGCCCGGAAACGTGGAGGCCGGGATGTGGCCCTGGTGACATTCGATGACGCGGTGGGGGCCACGGTCTCGTCGGCGTCCGAGTTGCTCGCACTGGATGCGGCACTCCAGGACCTGGCCCGGCTGAGCCCGCGCCAGGCCACCCTCGTGGAGAGCCGGTTCTTCGGCGGTCTCGGCATCGCCGAGGTGGCGGACATGCTTGGGGTGTCGGAGGCGACCGCCCATCGCGACTGGCGGGCGGCCCGGGCATGGCTGGCGCGAGAGCTCCAGTCGGGCACCTGATCATCTCCTTGCCCACGAGGTTGACATGACTCCGGATCGCTGGGAGGAGGTTCAGGCCATTTTTCATGAAGCGGTCGATCTCGACCCGGAGGCCCGTCACCGGTACCTCGATGCGGTCTGCGGGGAGGATGCCGAATTGCGTTCGGAGGTTGACGCCCTTCTGCGTGGGGACGAGGCGGGCCACACGGTGCTCGACCGCGATCTGGGCTCCGTCGCGACCGGGGTGCTGGAGGAACGGGACGAGGGTGCACTCCCGGACGTGGTGGGTCCCTATCGCATCCTGGGCAGGTTGGGGGAGGGGGGGATGGGGGTGGTGCTTCTCGCGGAACGGGAGGACGTGGGACATCGCGTGGCCCTGAAGGTGCTGCGCGACGCCTGGGTCTCCCCGACCCGGCGGAGCCGGTTCGCCTCGGAACGCCGGACCCTGGCCCAGCTCCACCATCCCGCCATCGCGCAGTTGTTCGACGCGGGTGCCTTGCCCGATGGCACTCCCTGGTTCGCGATGGAGCATGTCGAGGGGCTTCCCCTGACCGATTATTGCCGCGAGCACCGGACCCCGCTCGGGGAGCGTCTCCGGTTGTTCCGCGGGGTCTGCGAGGCGGTCCAGCATGCGCATCGGCACGCCGTGATCCATCGGGATCTCAAACCCTCCAACATTCTTGTCACCGCCGATGGTGCGATCAAGCTGCTCGACTTCGGAATCGCGAAGCAGCTCGACACGCCGCTCGGCGAGGTGGAACAGACCCGGACCGGACTCCGGATGATGACCCCCGCCTACGCCGCGCCCGAGCAGGTGACCGGAGATCGGGTGGGTCTCCACACCGACGTGTACAGCCTCGGCGTCATCCTCTACGAGCTTCTGGCCGGCCGGCTCCCCTTCGATCTGTCCACAGCCACGCCCTCCGAGGCCTCGGCCATTCTCCTCGCCCAGGATCCGGCCCGTCCCTCCACCGTGGCCCGGGTCCGGCGGCACAGCGATCGGCTCCCCGGCACTGCGCCGGGCCGCAGTGGCTGGGCCGATCTCGACGTGCTCTGTCTCACGGCCATGCACAAGGAGCCCGCCCGGCGGTATGCCAGCGTGGATGCGCTGATTCGGGACGTGGACCACTTTCTTCGCGGCGAACCGCTCGATGCCCGCCCCGACTCGCCGGTCTACAAGATCGGCAAGTTCGTGCGCCGCAATCGGATCGCGGTGTCCCTGGCCGTCGGTGCGGCCGCGTCCGTGATCGGTCTGGTGGGGTTTTACACCCTTCGTCTCGGCGTGGCCCGGGATGCCGCCGTGGAGGCCGCGGCCCGGACCCAGCGGGTGCAGGGGTTCCTGATGAACCTCTTCCAGGGAGGCGACCCGGCGATGGGGCCCGCCGAGAGCCTGCATGTCGTGACCCTCCTCGACCGGGGAGTGCAGGAGGCCGACGCTCTCGGCGCCGAACCGGTGATTCAAGGGGAGCTCTTCGAGACCCTCGGCCGCGTGTACCAGCAACTGGGGGAGTTCACCCGGGCCGACTCCCTCCTGCAGACGTCGCTCCAGGTGCGCCGCGCCGCCCTGGGGGCCTCCCATCCCGATGTGGCCTCGAGCCTGGTGGCCCTCGGTTCCCTGCGCGTCCAGCAGGCGGAGTTCGACGAGGCGGAACGACTGATCCGGGAGGGCGTGACCCTGGCGCGCGCTCGCCTTCCCCTGAGTGACCCCCGAGTCGCCAACGCCACCTCGGCGCTCGGGAAGGTCCTGGAGGAGCGGGGGGAGTATGCGCAGGCCATCACGGTGCTGGGGGAGGCGGTGCGTCTCCATGAAGTCCAGGACCGCGGAGAGAGTCCCGAACTTGCCACCGCCCTGCTGGAGCTGGCCAACAGTCACTTTTATGCCGGCAATCTGGAGGAGGCCGATTCCCTGAGCCGGGTGGTTCTGGCCATGGGACGACGCCTCTACGGAGAGGGGCACCCCTTCATCGCGGAGGAGCTGGTCAATCTGGGGGCGGTGCAGTACGAGTGGGGACGATTCGACGAAGCCGAGCGGTACTACCGGGAGGCGCTGGCGCTGACCCGTGCCTGGTACGGGGAGGATCACTACAGGACCGCCGCCAATCTGACCATGCTGGGTCGCGCCCTCGTGGCACGGAACAGGGATGATGACGCGATGGCGGTCCTGAGCGAGGCACTCGCGGTGCAGGAGCGGTCGTTCGGACCGATCCATCCCGCAGTGGCGTCCACGCTGAACGACCTGGGGACCATCGCGCTGCGGCGGGACCGGCTCGACCTGGCGGCCGATTACTTCGGGAGGATGCGGGAGACCTATCGGCAGGTGTATCCCGCGGGTCACTGGCTGGTCGGGATCGCCGCGTCGAACCTGTCGAATGTCCACGGTCGGCAGGGACGCTACACCAACGCCGAACGACTTCTGCGCGAAGCCGTCGATCAGTTCGCCCGGTTCCAGTCGCCCACGCACACCAATACGGCGATTGGCCGAGTCAAACTCGGCCGCATTCTGCGGATGCAGGGTCGGCATGCCGAGGCCGCCGAGGAGAGCGGTGCCGGGTATGAGATCCTGAAGTCCCAGCCCAACCCTCTGACGGCCTGGCTGCGCTATGCGGCCACCGACCTGGCCCAGGCGTTCGACCAGCTGGGGCATCCTGAACGCGCGGCGGAGTTCCGCCTCGCGATGGCCGATTCCGCCTCCGGCCAGTGAGCAGAGGGTGGGATAAAGTGCGGGCACGAAATTGAGAACTCACCTCCACAGGAGCAGTCGCATGTCCCTCCGCCCCTTCCTCCTTCTCGCGGCGTTGACGATACTGCCGGTGCGCCCGGTGGAAAGCCAGGGTGAGGGGCGTGCCTTCACCTCCCACGACGCGCTCGATGTTCGATCCGTCCGGATCGCGGGCGTGACGCCGGATGGCCGATGGGTGGCGGCCGTGTCCCAGACCCGGCGAGACCGCTCGGGGGTGGACCACTTCCGCTTCGGCGACCCGACGTACATCGCGCCGTCCACCGGGGAGTTGCTGGTGATCGAGACGAGCACGGGACGAGCGCGGTCGGTCTTCCCGGGCCGGGAACAGCTCCGGGAGGGAACCTGGTCGCCGGATGGATCCCGACTTGCCCTGTTCCGCCTGGTGGAAGGCAACTACCAGCTCGAGATCCATTCGCCGGAAACGGGGCGGGTGCGTCCGGTGGCGCTACGAACCCCGCGCAGGATTTCCGAGCAGTCCCCCCTGGCCTGGTCCCCGGACGGGACCGCGATCCTTCTGACCCTTCGGCCGGAGGGCTGGGCCGATTCAGCGCGGCGGGCCTTCCTCGACCTGACGGAGGGACCGGTCGTGGTGCAGGATTCCCGGAACGATTTTCTCGACTGGGACCGGGTGCGGAACCTGGCCCGCCGGGAGGTTCCGGTTCTCGTCACCGTTGCCGACGGATCGATTCGGGAACTTCCGGTTCTTTCCTCGGCGCCGCAGGGAGTCCGGTTCTCGCCCGACGGAGGGACCCTGGTCTATGGCCTGACGGAGCCGAAGCGTACCTCCTACACGCGGTCGGCGGGGACGGAGTACGGATTCTACCGCCTCCATCTCGCCAGCGGGGTGATCGACACTGTGCTGAAGCCTTCCGAACGCCGGATTACAGGGGAGTGGAACCGGGCGACAACGGCGCTGGCGTGGGGGGACCGGGGAAATGTCTTCCTCTGGAGGGAGGGTGCGGACAGCGCCCGGAACCTCACGGCCGCTCACCGTGCACCTCTGTCCGCCACCGACACCACGAAACTCCGCTTCACCCTGGAGCGATGGAGCCCCACGGGCGACGCCCTCCTCGTGCGGTCCCAACGCGGGTTCCACGTTCTCGATCCCGCGACCGCCGCACTCCGGACCGCCCTCGAGTTCGCGGGACCGGAGGAGTCCCGCCCGCGGCTCACGGTGCAGGGATGGAGCCCCGACGGGCGCTCGGTCTATCTCAGCATGTCGGAACGGGACCGGTGGGCCCGGGGATTGGCCCGCCTCGATCTGGAGACGGGCCGCCTGGAGGACCTGCGACGCGATGCCCATGTGTACGGAGACTGGACCGTGTCGGAGGATGGACGCACGGTGGTGTTCCGCATGTCCGACGGCAACCGCCCCGACGACCTGCACGTGGCCGACATCGGCTTTTCCCAGGTGCGGCGGCTCACCGACCTGAACCCTCAGCTCGCCGAGGTGGCCCTGGCCCGGACCGAGCTCGTGCCCTATCGCGATGTGGATGGCAACACGCTCTATGGAATACTCTACTATCCCCGGGACTATGCTCCGGGAAAGCGCTACCCGCTGGTGGCGGAGATCTACGAGGAGTTCTTCGACAACGGCTACAACGAGAACATGAACCTGGTGACGGCCCGCGGCTGGTTCGGCTTCCGGCCCTCGGTCCGGTTCGAAACGGGCTACCCCGGCGAGGCCTGGATCAAGGGCGTTCCCAACGCGATCAACGCCCTGATCGAGCGGGGCCTGGTGGACGAGAAACAGGTCGGGGTCTATGGCCAGAGCTACGGCGGGTACGCGGTGAATCTCCTGGTCACCCAGACTGACCGCTTCGCCGCCGCCGCCAACGTCTCCGGCAAGGTCAACATCATCTCCTTCCTGGGGGACAGTCCGCGCATCACGACGCGGAACTACAACGCCGCGGAGGAGGGGCAGGACCGGATCGGGGCCACGCTCTGGGAACAGCCGCAGAAGTACGTCGCCACCTCCGCCGTCATGTTTGCGGACCGGATCAAAACGCCGCTGCTTCTCCTCTCCGGCGAGGGGGACTGGAACGTGCCCGCCACCAATCAGCGGGAGATGTACTACGCCCTGCGGCGGCTCGGGAAGGAGGTCGTGTGGGTCAACTACATGAAGGGGGGACATGGGGCGGGCCGGGCCAGTGACACCGCCGATTTTGCCGACCACTGGACCCGGCTGCTCGACTGGATGGGGGACCACTTCGTCAAGGCCGTGAAACCGGCCGGCGAACACGCCGACCCCTGACCGGAACGGAAGGGACTCCGGTCAGTGCGGGGCGGACAGGTGCAGCCGGGCGACCCGTTCCACACCCAGGCTGTCGGTCACGACCGCCCAGGCGGTGTCCCCCCGGAAGAACGGGGCGGGATACTCCCGGAGTTCCGGAGGAACCTTCACGATCGCCAGCCAGCGTCCCGTGGTATCGAACTGATCGTATCCCATCGGCGACGTGTACACGACCTCCGGCCACCATGCGGGGCTGTTCTCCGGCGCCGGAGCGCTGGTGCTCGGCTGGGAGGTCTTCACCCAGTACCGGCCGTCACTCCCCACGAGGATCTGACGCCAGGCCGGCTTGTGATCGGGGACCGGGGGAGCGGTCCACCGCCAGTCGGGGTTGCGCTGGCGGAACTGGGCGGTGATGCCCCGGGTCCAGAACTCCCGCTCTGCCGGGCTCACCGGCACCGGTTCCCAGTCCCGGCCGATCCGGAGGACGGTGCCGTCGCTCCGCTCCACGTGGAACACATACTCCCGGCTGCATCCGACAACCAGACCTCCATCCCGTCCGGGGACAACGGTCAGGGTCGGGGTGTGGACGACCGGGCGCGGTTGGGAGCCATCGTAGAGCGTGGCGGGACACGATTCGGCCTGGTCAGGTGGCACCTCGATGGTGTCCTGCACCGATCCGTCGGGGGAGAACCGGAGAAAGGAGGGAGGGGGCCAGGGATTCGATCCCTCGGGCTGGATGGTGACGAGCGTGGACCCATCCGGGAGCGGTCGCAGGGGAGGA
This sequence comes from Gemmatimonadales bacterium, assembly GCA_041741375.1. Taxonomy (GTDB): domain Bacteria; phylum Gemmatimonadota; class Gemmatimonadetes; order Gemmatimonadales; family GWC2-71-9; genus OFTM291. The sequence goes on from JBGSKF010000021.1 coordinate 9,101, forward strand.
TCGCTGCGGACCTGGTACCCTGCGAGACTCCAATGGGCCACCGGAGTGCCGTCCCAACTGTACACGTTGATCCGCCGAGTCGCGCCATCGGGCACGAGGATCCGGCCGTCATCGTGGATCGCCACGGCGGTCGCGTAGCGGAACTCTCCGGGGCCCGCTCCAGGCCCGCCGAAGCGTCGCAGAAAATTCCCGTCAGGGCCGAACACCCGGATCGTGGAACTGCCTCCATCCACCACATGAATGTTCCCCGCCGAATCGACGCTGAGAGCCGACACATCGGAGAACATGAGGGCCTCCTCGCCCTCTTCCACCCCGATCAGGAGGTCGGGAACGAGGAGGAGGGTGTCCGGCCGGGCTGGAACGGTGCTCCAGGCGATGGTGGTGTCCCCCGTCGTGGTCAGCGTGAACGGGGCGGAGGCTGAGGAGGTGCCGGCCGGGCCACACCCGAAGAGCAGGAGCGGAGTCAGCAAACCGAGGCTGTGGCGGACACCCTTCATCGGGGCACGAATGGTCATGGCTCGTTGGAAAGTAAGGATTTTCTCCCGAAGTGGAAACGGAGGACAGCGGACGCACACCACCCTCCCCGAACGGCTGGAGAGGGTGGCATGGTGCCAGAGCGGGAAGGATCACTTCGGGGTGAAGATCGCCCCGTTCACGTCCGCCGCCGAGGCCGTGATGAAGATCACGTTGTCACCCAGCTCGCCATTGCCCAGGAGGTTGTGGAACCGTCCCGCGAGGGTGACCCGGTAGGTGGCGAGAGTGCAGTCCACCCCCACCGTGCGAGAGGACCGGATCGGGCACGGGCCGCCGAGGTCCACCTGGGACATGCCACCCGACCCCGAGGTGGCCACCCAGGTGCGTCCGGTACGCCGGTCGGACCAGGTAGCCACGGCCCGCGACCGGCCCGCGTCGCTGCTCAGGTCGGCGATCGGGTAACCGAGATCCCCGTTGTCCGAGGCGGTGGTGAGGCTGAGCACCGCATTCGGACGGCCCGCCGTCCATGCCACCAGGGAACGGATCTCGACGGTTTCGCCGTTGTCGGCCACCCGGGTCTCGGTCTGCACGAACCCCAGATACTCGCTCGGAACGTCGTTGACGGTAACCGCCACGGGCGAAGGTGTGATGCCGTACCGGAGCGCGGACGCGGCGCCGGTGAACGCACTCGCCGTGGATGGGTCGCCCCGCTGGCTGGCCTCCTGCCCGGCCTGGGTCAGGGCAAACTCCACTTCCAGATCGGGTTCCGCCACCGGCGCGGGGGCCAGGGCGTCCTCGGAGCAGGCGCCGAGGGAGAGGAGGCCAAGGAAAAGGGCCGTGGGACGAAGGAAAGAGGAACGCATTGTCGACTCCTGGATCAAGGTGATCGTGCCGTCCGCCACGATGGCGGCTCCAGCACAGGGACACCCGTCTCCGGAATCACCCTGACAGGGGGGTCACTCCCGCAGGGGAGCAAGCTGAGTGCGGAGAGCCTTGAGGGCCCGTCCCATCAGCGTTTCCACCGTCTTGATCGAGATCTCGAGCTGCTCTGCGATCTGGCGATAGGAGTGTCCCCCGTCGCGGCTCAGGAGAAAGATTTCGCGGGTACGGTCGGGGAGGGCGGCGATCGCCTCGCGCACCTGGCGCTCGACGTCGGTGAGCCCCTCCTCGGAGCCGGGGGTTGGAGGACCGTCAGGAAGCTCCGCCTCCCGGACCACCCGCTCGGCCCAGGAGCGCACCACCCGCCGGTGCCGGATCACATTGAGAGACCGGTTCCGGACCGACCGGAGGAGCCATGCCGTCAGGGGGCCATGCTCCGCCGGGGCTGCCGCCCGCCGTTTCCAGAGCGTGAGGAACACCTCTTGCACTACGTCTTCCGCGGCATCGGTGGAGTCGCTGTACCGACGGGCCAGTCCCACGAGACCGGGGTGAAAATGCCGGAAAACCACCTCGAACGCCTCGCGGTCCCCGTCGCGGAGACGAGAAAGCACCTCGGGGGCGATCGGGTCCCGGCCCTGGGTCATGTCGTTGTCCTGAGCATCGGTGAGAGCATATTAGTTCCTGACCCGGTGTCAGGGTATCGGGGGACTCGCGTGTCCCTGTCTCATGCAAATCCCGTCCCACTCTCGGCTGGAGGGCGTCTGCCCCATGCTTGACCAGATCCCGGATGACCTGCTGGCGCGGTACCTGGCGGGGGAGACCTCCCTGGAAGAATCTGCCGGGATCGAACGCCGAGCGGAAACCGACCCGGCCTTTGCCCGGGAGTTGGATCGCCTCCTGGCCGCCTATGCCGGGGTCGGAGGCACCGGGTCCCGCACCACCGACCAGGCGTGGACCCGGCTCGCGGCTCGGATCGAGGAACCGGTTCGTGTGCTTCCGTTTCACCAGCGGCCGGTCTTCCGCATGGCGGCGGGGTTGGTGCTCGTGGCCGGGGCCTCCTTGCTGTGGTGGAGTGCCCGGCCGGGGGAGACGGGGGTGGCGGATCCCGACACGATCCGGACCGCCGCCGGAGAGCGGAGGTCGGTGGACCTGGCGGATGGATCCCGGATCGTGATGGCTCCGGGATCGGTGCTGCGGATCGCAGCGGGGGTGGCGTCGGGCAGGGGAGAGCGGCGGGTCGATCTGGAAGGAGAGGCGTGGTTCGAAGTGGAGCACGATGCGTCCCGTCCCTTCCAGGTCCACACGGCCGGCGCGGTGGCCGAGGATCTGGGCACCGAGTTCACGGTGCGGGCATGGCCGGGTGAGGGTCGCGTGCAGGTGGCTGTGGTGTCGGGTGCGGTGGCGCTGCGGTCCGCAGGAGGGGACGATTCGACGTCGGTGACCCTCGGGCCGGAGGATGTGGGAGAGGTGATGACGGGACAGGCTCCCACCGTGTCCCGTCCCGGTTCTCTCGCCGGTTTCGTGGCGTGGCACGGGGGACGGCTCCCGGTGGAGGATCTCCCTGTCGACTCGCTGGCCACCCTGTTTTCCCGCTGGTACGGTGTGACCCTCACGGTGGGAGACAGTGCCCTGGGAGCGCGGCGCATCACGGCGACCTTCGATCTCGATCGGGTGCAGGATGCGTTGGAGGTCCTCCGCCTGAGCCTCGGGGTCGAGGTGGAACGCCGCGACGGGGCGATTCTCCTCCGGTGAGGACTCTCCGCGCGGCTGGAGTCGTGCTCGCGCTGTCCCTGACGTGGGGACCGTGGATCGTGGCGCAGGAGGGTGCCGTGCCGGTGCTCGATCGGGTGGTGGAGGTATCCTTCGTGAGGGCCCCGCTTTCCGGCGCGTTGCTCACTCTTCGCCAGGACCGGAACGTCCCTCTCGCGTTCAGCGGGGACCTGATCCCGCTGGGCCTGGAGGTCACCCTGGCGATGCGAGGTCCTCTGCGCGACATCCTCACCGCCCTTCTCCGCAACACCGGGCTCACGCATGTGATGACGGCACAGGGGACGGTGGTGATCGTCCCTGAACGTAGGGGAACGGGATCTGCCCCGAGAGTGGCGGGGGATCAGCCGCTCTCCGATCTGATCGCCGCCACGGGCGTGCGGGAACTCGACCAGGTCGTGGTGATGGGAACCCCGGTGCGGGGAGCGCCGGCGTGGGAGCAGCCCTCCGCGGTGAACGTCGCCGATGGAGACGACGTCCGGCGTCACCGGTTTCTCTCCACCGCCGATTTCCTGCGCAACGCCCTCCCCGGGGTCGTGTTCTGGGACACCGGCCCCGGGGGGCCCCCGGCGGCGGTCGGTGCAGCGCGGGGAGTGAGCTCGTTCGCCACCCGGGCCCTCAAGACCTATGTCGATGGGGTGGAGGTGGCGTCCCCCGATCTGATCCTGCTTCTCGATCCCCGCAGCATCGAACGGGTCGAGGTCCTCCGCGGGCCGCAGGGGGCGGCGCTCTACGGGGCCGACGCGATCAACGGGGTGATTCAGGTGGTGACGCGCAAGGGGAGTTGGGCCGCCCGCTCCGCCTCCAGAGCGTGGGGGATCGTGTCGGGAGGATCCCTCGATCGGTCGGCGGATGGGACCAACCTCCGTCAGGCCTACGGGCTGGGTGCCACCGTGGACGGCACACGGGCTGCGGGGGAGATCGGAGGCCAGTACCAGCATGTAGGAAATGCGCGTGTGGTGCCGTGGGCTCAGTCCTGGAGCATGCAGGGGGGAGGTCGAGTGGTGGCGGGTCCGGTGGTGCTGGAGGGCTCGGCGCGTGGAGGTCGCCACGAGTTTCTGGAGCAGCAGTTTCTCGACCTCCGCACCCTGCGCCGCATCGACTCGGTGCCCGAGGAGATTCGAACGGTCGGCGGGGGGATCACCGCGACCCAATACTTCTCCGAGTCGTGGTATCACACCGTGGTGGCCGGCGTGGACCACGCCGAGGGGGCGATCGAACGAGCCCGTCCCCTCCTCCTCGCGCCTCGATTCCCTCTCGGCGCCACCCATGTGCAGGCCACACGGGCCTCCGTCCGCTACAACATGGTCGGAGAGGGGAGGGTCGGACGGGCGCTGCGCCTGACGGGTACACTCGGTGCGGAGCACTCATCCCTGAATCAGGACCGAGGGGTCGTAGGAGACGGGGAGGCGGGGGGCCGTCGCCGGGTGACCACCGTGCTGGAGGACGATGCCGACAACTCCGGGGTCTTTGGTCAGGTCCGGCTCCGGTTCGGGGAGCGGGTGCTGGTGACGGGGGGCACCCGGGCCGAATGGAGCTCCACAGTGGGGGACCAAGCGGGGCCGGCGTGGGCCTCCACGGCCGGGGCGGTGTGGACCATTCCCGCCGGTCGGCACGCCTTCCGGGTTCGCGGCTCCTGGGGCCGGGCCATCCGGCCGCCCACTCCGGGGATGAGCGCCGCCCTGACCACCGGGACCTTCCAGCAACAAGCCAACCCCGGTCTCGGGACGGAAATCCAGCGGGGCGGGGAAGCGGGTCTCGAGTTCCATTCCGATGGCGGGGCCCGGCTGGCAGTCACCTACTTCGATCAGCAGGCCGACGGGTTGATCCAGCCCGTGACCCGCCCGAGGCAGACCCGCGGCACCACCATCTACCAGTTCCAGAATGTCGGGGCGATCGACAACCGGGGAGTCGAGGTGGAGGCGAGCTTCACCCTCGGCGCCTTCGAGTTTCGGGGGGCACATCATGTGACCGACAGCGAGGTGAGGCGTCTTGCACCGGGATATACCGGGGAGCTTCGGGTGGGAGACGACGTGCCGGAGGTCCCGACCTCCACGAGCACTCTGGCGCTCACTTGGGAACAAGGCGGCGTTCGCCTGTCGGCCGGGGCGGCCCGCCTCGGTTCCTGGCGAGGCTGGGATGTGCGCGCTCTCGTCCGGGCGGAACAGTCCCCCGACCCCCTGCCGGAGGACCTGAGCCCCTTTCTGGTGCGCTTCCCCTCGTTGTTCCGGCCGTGGCTGAGCCTGTCGGCCGACCTCCGGGGACGCCTCTCGGCCTTCCTGTCGGTGGACAATCCGGGGGGATCGGACCGGCTGGTGCGGGACAATGGGTCTCCCCCGGTGGGCAGGTCCGTGAATCTGGGGGTGGAGGTTCGACCGTAGGAGTTGGTCCTTCCCGAATCATCCGGGGCGTTGGGGCCCAGCCGAAGCCCCCGAATCCCGATCGACGTAATGGGGTATATTGCACGCATCTGTTCCGTGGCGGAGACGTCATCCCGCCATTCTACCCTTCGCCCACCTCCGAGGTGTCCCATGAACGTACAGAGGAGTCTTCTCGCAGCACTGGCGGTTCTGGTGGCCGCGCCCCTCAGCGCCCAGCAGCACGATGCCGACCGCACGGTCGATGGCGGGGGTGCCCTGCTCCCCGGGTGGCATGCCCGGGTGGACCGGGACCGTCCGCTGAAGGACGTGAAGATGACCAAGCTGACGGACGGATGGCAGATCGACAACGGGCCCGCCATCGTGCTCTGGCGCGATGATCTCAAGGCCACCGGCAACTACGCGGTGACGGGAACCTTCAAGCAGGTCAGTTCCAAGGGGCATGCCCACGGGGTGGGCCTCGTGGTCGGGGGCAAGGACCTGGCCGGCCCCAACCAGGTCTACACCTATTTCCTGGTTCGCGGCGACGGGGATTTCCTGGTCAAGACCCGCACAGGCAATGAGACGGCCTGGGTGAACACGGCGTGGGAAAAAAACGCCGCGGTCCAGGTGGACAAGGCCGATGGCACCAACACCAATACCCTGGAAATCAGGGTTCAGAACGGACAGATGATTTTCCTGGCCAATGGGACCGAGGTGTTCCGCAAGGCGGCGACGGGACTCTACAGCGACGGGAACTACGGGGTCCGTCTCAACCACAACCTGACGATTCAGGTGTCGAACCTGGCGGTCAAGCCGCTCCCGTAGCTTCACCAGGGCATCCAGGGGGAGGGCGCACCCCGCGCATCCCCCTCCCCTCCCCCTCCCCTTCCCTTCACCGGGGGGGCTTTCGCCCGCAAACCGGGACGTTAGATTAGAGCCCTCACGGGCTCCACCCGGGGCCCGTTCTCTCATCCAAAGGCCTCCGGGCATGTTCCGCGTTCCCACCTTTCTCGGCCCGAGCCCGATCCACGGGTTCGGCGTGTTCACAGCGGTGCCTCTCCCGGGTGGCACCCTGCTCTGGGATTTCACTCCGGGAGTGGACCAGGCGCTTCGAGAGGACGAGTTGATGGCGTTCCCCCCGTCGTGGCGGGAGTGGTTCGAACGGTATTGCTACCTGAACGACGAGGGTCTTTACATCCTCTGTGGGGACAATGCCCGGTTCATGAATCACTCCCCGACGCCGAACTGCGACGACTCCGGCGTCCTCACGGTGACTCTCCGGGACATCGCCGCCGGGGAGGAGCTTACCTGTGATTACCGGAGTTTTGACCGGATGTCCCGCACCCGGGGGGAACTGTTCGGGTGGGGGAATGCTCTGGAGGTGGCGGGAGGATCGAGGAAATCGGCGGGGGAATCAGTGGTCTGACAGGCGTGACACGACGACCGCTGCCACCCCGTCCGCGTCTTCGGTGAGGAGCAGGGCCCGATCTCCCCGCACGGTGACGAGGCGCTGTCCGGGAGGGATCTCGATCCGCCCGAGGGGAATCCCGTCCGGACCGAGCACCAGCCATCGGGAGGGCTCCACCTCCGGCTCGATGATCATGGGAAACCGGGAGATCCAGATCCGCCCCGCGTCATCGACCAGGACCTGTCCGAGGGCGGGCCGCACGGGCGGAATGAAACGGTCGTCGAACACGAGCGCCAGCACCCGCTCGGCATACCCGTTGGGCATGGTGCGCCAGGCTTCACGCAGGAAGTCCCGGGTGCTGTCCACCTCGCTCCGGCGCAGCGGTTCGGGAGGGATCAACCACCGGATCTCGCGAACCGGGGCCAACCCGCTGTCGAGTACCGTGAGGCGGTGAGTGTCACCCGGTCCCCAGACGACCCCGCGTCCCGACACCGACAGGACGGGCAGGGACCAGAAATAGGGTACTCCCCCGAGATCCCCGTATTCGATCTCCGGGCGGTTCGGATAGTGGAGCTCCGGGCCCAGCGGCCGGCCGGAGGCGTCGGTGGTGAGCACAGTGGTGTTCATCGCGATCAGATGCGGCGGGGGACCCGAGGGGGGGAGGGTATCGAAAGTGGTGCGGGTGGTCGTGAGGCGGTCGGGCCCCACCGCCCACACGCCGCCGGGGGCGAGACGCCAGTCCCCGAACGGCACGCTGCGGACAAAACCGCGGACCGCATGGTACACGCTGAGCCGGCCCTGCGAATTGGAGTAGAGAAAGAGCGAGTCGCCCTGGGAGGACAGAGTGCTGGCGGAGCGGAACTCTCCCGGGCCATCCCCCCGCCGTCCGAGGGAGCGGAGCCAGAGCCCCGTGCTGTCGAACAGATGAATCGTCTCCGGCCGGTCGTCGAGGGCGGCGATCGTGCCATCCTCCATCCACACCGCCTGCCGTAACCGCCCGAACTCGAGATCTCCCGCCGCGCGGATCGTCACCTGCGGAATGGTGTCGAGGTGCCATTCGGGGAGCGACGCCGGGTCGGTGGTGATCGTGACGATGGCGACGCCCGCCGAGTCGGTCGTGGTGACCAGGGGGGTGGGGGAGCCGGTCTCCCCGCAGGCCAGGAGACCCGCGAGAAGGAGTCCGGTGACCGGACCGGCGAAGGGGAGCCCTGCTCGCGTGGTGCGCATGAGGGGAAGAGAGGGTGGGGGCCGAGACGGTGTCAATGATGCTGTCGGCTGGACGACATCCAACGGAACCCCGCGGAATCGCTCCCTAACGTGCAAACCCTCCCACGGGAGCGCCCCAGGCCGGATGCAGTCCCTCCAGGGCCTTTCGCACCCTCTCGTCCGGTGATCCCGTCACCACCATGCGCACCGGGGTCAGGATCGCCAGGAACCGCTCCGCGAAGCGGCTGCCGAAGGTGCCCAGATGGATCATCGCGGAATCAGAGTCGCGATATCGCTCCAGGATCCAGACGGTGCTCCCGTCCGCGCTCGTGCTCCACTCGTAGATCAGCGTGCCCGGTTCATTCTCCCGGGTACCCGCGACCATCTCCCCCATCAGAGTCGTGAAGGCCTCGGTGGTGTTCGGGGCCAGGGTCAGTTCGAGGAGCCAGGAGACTTCGGTGGAGGACGGCACAAGGAACCTTTCGTGTGACGAAGGAGAGGCTAGGGGGTCACCGGACGCCGGACGACGCGGGTACCATCCGCCGCAAACCCATCGGTGGATCCCGACCGATCCCGGAGACGATGCAGGAACCAGGTCACCGCCGCCTGCCCGTACAGCGGAACCACGATCCGGGCATGCTTGGGATACACCTTCCCAGGCCGGAGACCGACCGTCCGGGCGAGTCGCGCCACCGATCGTGCCGCAGTCCGGGTTTCCAGCACCAGCCGAACCTCGGATCCCTTCTTGTAGGTGGCGGAGTCGCCATGGCGATCCTCCGCCGGACGTCGAATGTAGCCGCTCGCCCGAAACAGGGCCATCAGGGCTGTCTCGGCGGACCGGCGCGATTTCGGGTCGGGCATGGCGGAACTCTCCCGGCAGGAACCAGCAGTTTGGAAGCACAGGACACCTAAACTTCTTACCGCTAGGCGATCAGGGCAAGGTGTCGGGGGTGGGGAGCGGGGAACAGGCGGTAGGCGGTAGGGGAGCAGCGAGCGTCTTGGCGTCACCCGCTTCGATAGATTCCTCGCCTCGGGATGGCTCCGGTGGAACGCATCATTCCCCAGGACCCCACCGGCCAGGGCGATGCAAGCGTCGCCCCTACATCCCACACCCTACTCCCTGCTCCCTCGTGGTTAGATTCCGCGCCATGAATGTCTCCAAATACCTCCCCGAGGCGGTCGAGGCGAAGTGGCAGGCCCGCTGGGCCCACGACGGAACCAACGAGGTCGATCTCGACGGGGCCCCCCGCCCCTTCTACAACCTGATGATGTTCCCCTACCCCTCGGCGGAGGGGCTGCATGTGGGGAATCTCTTCGCCTTTACCGGGGCCGATGTGTACGGGCGGTTCCAGCGTCTGCGCGGGTATCAGGTGTTCGAGCCGATCGGTTTTGACGCATTTGGCATCCACTCCGAGAACTTCGCCCTCAAGGTCGGTGCCCACCCGGCGGATCTGATACCCCGGAACATTGCCAACTTTCGGCGCCAGCTGAAGCGGTTCGGAGGGATGTTCGACTGGCGGCACGAGCTCTCCACGACCGACCCCGCCTACTACCGGTGGACCCAGTGGCTCTTCCTGCAGCTGTATCGGGCCGGGCTCGCCTACCGGAAAAAGGCCGCCGTCAACTGGTGCCCCTCCTGCAAAACGGTGCTTGCCAACGAGCAGGTGGAGGGGGGCGTGTGCGAGCGGTGCAAGACCCCGGTGGAACAGCGCGCCCTGGAGCAGTGGTTCTTCCGGATCACCGATTACGCGGACCGACTCCTCGCCAACCTCGACGATCCCACCACGATGGACTGGTCGGACACGACCACGACCGCCCAGCGGAACTGGATCGGACGGAGCGAGGGGGCGGAGATCATTTTCCGGGTGGAGGACCACGCCATCCCGGTGTTCACGACCCGGCCCGACACCCTCTGCGGCGCCACCTTTCTGGTCCTCGCGCCGGAGCACACTCTGGTGGATGCCATCACGACCGACGCGCAGCGGGACGCCGTCCACGCCTACCGCGAGGCCGCGGCGGCCCAGGACCTGGTGACCCGGAAGGTGGGCGGGCGCGACAAGACCGGTGTCTTCACCGGAGCGATGGCCCGGAACCCCGGCACCGGGGAGACGGTCCCGGTCTGGATCGCGGATTACGTGCTGATGGAGTACGGGACCGGCGCCATCATGGCGGTGCCGGGGCACGACGAGCGAGACCTGGCGTTTGCCCGGGCCTTTGATCTTCCGGTGGTCCGCGTTCTCGCAGCCCCGGGGGATGATGCCGCCACCCCGATCACCGACGCCGACATGGACACCGCCGATCGCCGGCTCGTCAACTCGGGCCCGTACGACGGCCTGTCCCCGGGGGATGGGGCGGCGGCCATCTCACGTGATCTCGCAACCCGGGGGGAGGGCCGGTCCGTCGTGCAGTACCGTCTCCATGACTGGTGCATCTCACGGCAGCGCTATTGGGGCCCCCCGATCCCCATCATCCACTGCGACACCTGCGGTCCGGTACCGGTGCGGGAGGAGGACCTCCCGGTTCTTCTGCCCCGCATCGACGACTTCACGCCGGATGATTCGGGGATCTCGCCCCTCGCCCGCCACCAGGAGTGGTATTTCGCTCCCTGTCCCTCCTGCGGGGCTCCAAGCCGCCGCGAAACGGACGTCTCCGACACCTTTCTCGACTCGGCCTGGTACTATCTGCGCTACACCAGCACCGACTGGGACGACCGCGCCTTCGATGCGGACCGCGTGTCCCGCTGGCTGCCGGTGGCAAGCTACATCGGCGGGAATGAGCATGCGGTGCTCCATCTTCTGTACAGTCGTTTCGTGGCGATGGTGCTGCACGATCAGGGCCTCCTCCCCTTCGAGGAGCCCTTCCGGCGTTTCCGGGCGCACGGCCTGATCGTCAAGGATGGCGCCAAGATGTCGAAGTCCAGGGGAAATGTGGTCATCCCCGATGAGTACATCGCCACCTGGGGGGCCGACACCTTCCGGCTCTATCTGATGTTCCTCGGTCCCTTCCAGGCGGGCGGGGATTTCCGGGACAGCGGAATCAGCGGACCTCGGCGTTTCCTCGACAAGGTGTGGGAACTTGTCAATCGGTCGATCCGGGAGGATGCGCACGGGGAGATCGAGAAGGCGGGACTGGCCCGCTGGCACCGGACGGTGAAGAAGGTGACGGACGACTACGAGTCGCTCAACTACAACACGGCGATCGCGGCGATGATGGAGATGCTGAACGTGCTCCGCGAGTCCAACTGTTGCGAACGCCGCCTGGTGGAGGATTTCGTGGTGATGCTGGCTCCCCTCGCGCCGCACTTCGCCGAGGAGTGCTGGGAGCGGTTGGGGCACGGGACCTCGGTGTTCGACGCTTCCTGGCCCGCATACGATGCCCGCCTGCTGGTGGACGACATGGTGGAGGTCGTGGTTCAGGTGAACGGAAAGACCCGCGGAAAGGTGACCGTCATGCGCGACGCCCTGGAATCTGTCGTGGTGGCACGGGCCCGAGAGGAGGAAGGTGTGGCGAGAAATCTCGGCACCCAGGAGATCCGGAAGGTGGTCCACGTTCCGAACCGGCTGGTGAACCTGGTGGTGGGGTAGGGTCCCCCCTCCTCCCCGCACCGGGTGTTGGGGACTGGGTGTTGGGGACTGGGGACCCCCCTGTGTCAGGATAGTTGTCGCATCGCCCGTCACCTGCTGTGACGGGGTGAGGTGCTCACCGCTGGGGGCGACGAGGTGACCGAATGATGACGGCGTACAGTAGTTCCTTCAAGGATCGGATGGTGCGAAGGTTGG
>JBGSKF010000022.1:0-3249 GCA_041741375.1 Gemmatimonadales bacterium
ATGCCCAGGCCCCCGTCGTGGTCCCGGTACTGGTGCTGGAGGTCGCTCAGGAACGACTCGACCATCTCGAGCCGGGACGCGAGCAGCGAGGTGACCGCGAGCAGGACCTCGGGGCTCTCGACGCGGCGATCCGCGCCCTCGGCCGGCTTCGGCTGGCGCCGGGTCCCGAATTCACCTCCCGTGACTCGCTGATCGTCTCGCATCTCCAGGGTGCGGAGGACGATCTCCGGGCTGCCGCCGCACGTGCCGCCTGGGATCGCCTGCGGCAACCCGGGACCCGCGACGCGCCGCCTCCCCCGCCCACCCTGACACCCGCACTGCAGGAGGTCCTGCGATCCTCGTCCTCACGGGAAGCCCGGCGTGACGCCTTGCAGACCCTTGCCGCACTCGGCGCAGCCGGCATCCCGGACTTGTCACGGGCCGCCGGCGACCCTGATCCCGAGGTCCGGCGCCTCGCTCTGCGACTCACCCGGGCCCTCCCCTCCCTCGGGGAGGCCCACCGGGCGCTGCTCCGACAGGGCCTTCCGGACGAGAACCTCACCGTCCGGTACGAAGCGCTGGCCGGATATGGGAGCCACCTCCAGCCCACCGAGGGGTGTGCCCCGCTCCGCCTGGCGCTCACCGATCCCGCCGGCCACCTCCAGCTCCTCGCGCTGGACCTGCTGAAAGAGTTCTGTCCCACCGACACGCGCGTCAGGGAAACGTTGGCCGCGATTGCCGCGGAGCCGCTCACCCCCACGGAGTGGCATCGGCCGGTGCATGCCCTCCGCTCCCTGGCTGTGGTGGACTCCGGTGCGGCACGGCGCGTGCTGCCCCGGTTCGTGCAGAGCAACATCTGGTGGGTACGGATGCACGCCGCCCCTGCCGCCACCACCCTCGGGGCCGTGGACGTCCTGCGACGGCTCGCCAACGATTCTGAAGACAACGTGCGCGAAGCGGCGATCCGCGGCCTCGCCACCCTCCAGGGTCACGCGGCCGACGAGATCATGGTCGAACAACTCCGCCGTCGCGATCGCCAACTCCTCCTCACCACAGCGGGCCTTCTGCGCGGGTCACCCCGGGGGCGAGATCTGCTCGATCCCCTGTTCGATGCCCTGTCACGAAGCTCGGCCGACCGGGCGGAAACCTCCCGGGATCCCCGCCTGGGCCTCGTCGCCCGTATCGAGGAGTTCGGTTCCCCGGCGGATTCCTCCCGGCTCTCCCCCTGGCTCTCCGATTTCGATCCGGTGGTGGCCGGCGAGGCAGCCCGGATCCTCAGCGCGTGGACGGGCCGGCCGGCTCTGGCGGCTCCTCGCCTTCTCCCCGAGCCTCCCCTCCCCACCCTCGAGGCACTGCGGGGAATGCGCCGCGCCACCCTCGAGATGGAGGACGGTGGCGTGATCGAGATCGCCCTCGATCCCGACGGGGCCCCGACCACTGTGGCGCGTTTCGTGTCGATGGCGAGGCGGGGTGTTCTGGACGGGCGCACCTTCCACCGGGTGGTGCCGAATTTCGTGCTCCAGGGAGGAAGCCCCGGGGCCAACGAGTACGCCGGGGAGCCGGACTTCACCCGGGACGAGGTCGGAGGGCATCACGCGCGTGGCACCGTCGGGATCTCGACCCGCGGGCGGGACACCGGGGATGGCCAGATCTTCCTGAACCTGGTGGACAATGCCCGGCTCGATTTCGATTATACCGTGATCGGGCGGGTGACGTCGGGGTGGGACGTGATGGACCGGATCCTCGAGGGGGCCGTGATCCGGCGCGTCACGGTGACCAGGTGAAGGAACTCCGGATTCTCGTGGTCAGGTCAACCCCCTGACGGAGGGACCATGCTGGGATCGAAGCCAATGCATCAGTGGGTGGCCGAATATGCCGCCAGTCATCAGCATCCCGTCAACCGGTTCTGCCACACGGTGGGGATCCCGCTCATTGCCGTCTCGATCCCGCTGTTCCTGGTCGAGTTGTTCCGCCCCGGCTTCTGGATCATCCCCTTGGGAATGTTCGTTGTCGGATGGATCTTCCAGTTCGTCGGGCATTGGTTCGAGGGCAAGCCCCCCGAGTTCTTTCGCGACTGGCGGTTTCTCTTCGTTGGTCTCCGCTGGTGGGTGGCAAAGATCAGGGAGTAGGGAGTAGGGAGTAGGGAGTAGGGAGTAGTCTTTTACAAACAGGATTGAACACAAGACGGCAACAATATTGTGGGCGACGTCCGGAAACCCGCAAAGGCAGTGCGTTTGAAGACGGTTCGGAGGGCATTCAGCTTTGAGGCATCTCGATGTTCGCGTCGCGGAGCGTCGCTGTGACCCGGAGATTGGTTTTTCCCGGGGCGAAAGCCCCGGGGAACTCACGCGAAAAACTCGACGCGCCTCTTTGGTTCCGGCTCTGCCGGCTTAGGGATGGGGAATGGGGAAAGGGGGTTGGGGGAACCTCCCCGCTCCGTTACCTGGGGCACCAGTCGCATTGGGGGCGCGGGCTCCGAGCCCGAGATGCGCACACCTACTCCCTATTCCCTACTCTCTATTCCCTACTCCCTATTCCCTACTCCCTCTTTCCTTTTTCCTCATTCCCTGGAGTCTCCCATGACACTCCGTCTCGGTGACATCGCCCCGAACTTCACCGCCCGCACCACTGACGGCACCCTCGATTTCCATGCCTGGAAAGGAGACGGCTGGGCCGTGCTTTTTTCCCACCCCAAGGACTTCACCCCGGTCTGCACCACGGAGCTCGGCGCCGTTGCCGGGCTCCGGGACGAGTTCGCCCGCCGGAACTGCAAGGTGATCGGACTGAGCGTGGATCCTCTCGACAGCCACCGGGCCTGGGTTCAGGACATCCACGACGTGACGGGTCACGCCCTCAACTTTCCCCTCATCGCCGACGACGACCGGGTCATCTCGGATCTCTACGACATGATCCATCCGAACGCGTCGGGCACCATGACCGTCCGCTCGGTGTTCATCGTCGGACCCGACAACAAGATCAAGCTCACGCTCACCTACCCCGCCAGCACGGGCCGGGATTTTCATGAGATCCTGCGGGTGCTCGACTCGCTGCAGCTCACCGCGGCCCACTCGGTGGCCACACCGGCCAACTGGAAACCCGGAGAGGACGTCATCATCGCGCCCGCGATCCCGAATGAGGAAGCCGAGCGGAGGTTTCCCGGATTCGTGGCGAAGAAGCCCTACCTGCGGGTGACACCGGCGCCGAGGCAGGGAGTAGGGAGTAGGGAGTAGGGAGTAGGGGTTAGTGGTCGGCGGTAGATGGGAGAGCAAA
>JBGSKF010000023.1:0-57750 GCA_041741375.1 Gemmatimonadales bacterium
GCACCGTCGCCCCCGTCCCGCTCGAGGTGATCGAGTCCAGCACCCGCGCCAGGTCCCCCGCCTGGCTCGGCCGCTCGCCCGGATCCTTCGCCAGGCACGCCATCACCAGATCCGCCAGTGGCGCCGGACAATCCGTCCGCACCTCCCGCACGTCCCGCGGCGTCTCCCCCATGTGCGCCGCCAGCATCCGCGCCGGCGCCTCCGCCTGGAACGGGGGGTGACCCGCCAGCAGCTCGTACGCCAACACGCCAAAGGAATAGAGGTCCGCCCGGTGATCGGTGTTCGGATCTCCCAGCGCCTGCTCGGGCGACATGTAGGTCGGCGTGCCGATCGAGGTCCCCACCTGCGTCAGCGTCGCCCCCCTCGCCGCATCCCCCGTCCGCGCCGCACTGATCGCCTTCGCAATCCCGAAGTCCGTTACCGTCGCACTCCCCGACGACAACAGCACATTGTCCGGCTTGATGTCCCGGTGCACGATCCCCCGCGCGTGGGCGTACGCCAAGGCCCGCGCCACATCCCGCAGCGTGCTGACCACCTCCCCGATCCCGAGCGGGCCCCCCGCCACCCGCTGCCGCAGCGACTGCCCCTCCACATACGGCATCGTGAACCACGGGATCCCTCCCACGTCCCCCGCCGTCAGCACCGGCACCACGTGGGGATGCTGGAGCTGCGCCGCCAGAAGGATTTCCCGCCGGAACCGCTCCACCGAGATCCCCGCCAGCAGCTCCGGCGCCAGCACCTTGATCACCACCCGCCGGTCCAGCGCCACCTCCCGGGCCAGGTAGGTGCGCGACATCCCTCCGCCCCCGAGCTCCCGCTCCAGGGTATACGTCGGGCTCAGCGCCTGCTCCAACCGGGTGCGCAGATCGTCCATCAGTCGCCTCGGGCCGTGTCGGGTATCCGATAAGTATGGTCCACAAACCCCGATTCTGCAAACCGGTCAGGAACCCCGGGGGATGCCTATATTGAGCATCCCCGGCGGGGCGGGGTCCTTCTAACTTCAAACTTCGAACCTCAAACTTCTCACCTCGAACCTCATCGCATTTCGGAGATCTGACATGTGCCGCAACATCAAGAAGCTCCGCCGACCCGAGGCCTCGCCCACCGACGACGAGCTCCACGACGCTGCCCTCCAGTTCATCCGGAAGATCAGCGGCTTCCGGGCCCCGTCTCAGAAGAACCAGCACGCCTTCGACACCGCAGTGGAGGAAGTATCCCTTGCCTCTCGCCGCCTGTTCGAACAGCTGGCATGACCACCGTCCCCCCGATGGCCCGGTTCATGACCACCTTCCACCACCACCTCTGGATTCTGCTCGCCCTGACCAGCATCATTCAGGGGTGTGCTCCCACCGCGGGGACCCCAACTCCTCTTCCCGTGACGGGCTCCGAAACGATCCGGGTGACGCTTCTCCACATCAACGACGTCTACGAGATCACCCCCCTCGACCAGGGACGGAGCGGCGGCCTGTCCCGGATTGCCACCCTGCGGCATCGGCTCCTCGCGGACAACCCCAACACCCTCTTGACGCTCGGCGGAGACTTCTTCAGCCCCTCCGCCGTCGGCACCGCCCTCGTGGATGGGACCCGGTTGGCGGGACGGCAGATGGTCGCCACCCTCAACGCCGCCGGGCTCGACATCGCCGTGTTCGGCAACCATGAGTTCGACCTCCGGGAGCCGGAATTCCTTTCCCGGCTCGCCGAGTCACAGTTCACCTATCTCGCCACCAACGTGACGGATGCCCGGGGGGACCTCTTTCCCGGCACCGTCCGCCACCGGATCGTTACCCTCACCGCGCCCAGTGGGCGCACGGTGCGGATCGGGTTCGTCGGAGCCACGATTCGTTCCAACCAACGCGAGTGGGTGCGATACACCGACCCCGACTCGGCGCTCCGGCGCGAGGTCGCGCTGATCCGCGACAGCGTCGACGTTATCGTGGCCTTGACCCACCTCCCGATTGCCACCGACATCCACCTCGCCGAGACGGTCCCTGAAGTCACCATCCTCCTCGGAGGCCACGAGCACGACAACCAGGCCTATCGCCGGGGACCGGCCTTCACCCCCGTTCTCAAGGCGGACGCCAATGCCCGTACGGCCATGATCGTCCACCTGACCTTCCGTCCCGGCGCCCCGGCCACCGTGTCCTACGACCTTGTCGTGGTGACCGACTCGATCCCGGAGGATCCGGTGGTGCGGGCCGAGGCGGACCGGTGGATGACGCTGGGGACGGCTGGCATGCGGGCGTCGGGATTCGAGCCCGGTCGCGCCGTGACACACACGACCGAACCACTCGACGGTCGCGAGGCCGTGATGCGCACCCGGCCCACCCTCCTCGGCGCCATCGTGGCGTCGGCGCTCCGCCACGAAACCAATGCCGACGTTGGGCTCTTCAATACCGGCTCCATCCGGATCGATGACGTGCTCCCTCCCGGCCCGATCACCGAGTACGACCTCATCCGTCTCCTCCCCTTCGGCGGCCATGCGGTGGAGGTCGAGATGACGGGGTCTCTCCTCAGCCGTGTTCTGGCCACCGGGGAGTTGAACCGGGGGACGGGAGGCTACCTGGCCTGGGACAATGCGGGCCGGAATTCCTCGGGGGAGTGGACCGTGGGTGGAACACCCGTCGACACCACCCGTACCTATCGCGTAGTCACTACCGACTTTCTGGTGAGCGGCGCCGAGCGCAACCTGGGCTACCTTGCGCCCGGCCATCCCGGTCTCCGGATGCTCCGGGAGCTTCGCGACATCCGGCAGGTGGTGATGACCGAACTCCGCCGTCGGTACGGGTTGCCGTAGAGGCGTCGTGAGCGTCATACTTTACCTATGCCATCGGTACTCGATCTCGAGGTTGCCCGGATCCGCGGGATGACCGCCACGGAGAAGGTGGCCGTCATGCACTCCCTGTGGCGGCAGGCGTGGTCGCTCAAGGAGGCCGGCGTGCGGGGTCACCACCCTGATTGGTCCGATGAGGAGGTGAAGGCCGCCGTCCGGGTGTTCTTCCGCCAAGACGGAGGTGGTTCCCCTCTCCCGCCCTGCGGGAGTAGAGATCGCCACGGCGGCTGGCGCCGACTCGCGACAAGGGGGCCGGGGGTGAGGGCATCAGAACCTACGGCATCGCGTAGAACCGAATTGCCATGTAGTGACTCGCGGTTCCCGCCAGGACGAACAGGTGCCAGATGAAGTGGGCGTACCGAAGCTTCCTGGCCCGGTAGAACCCCACCCCGACCGTGTAGGCGATCCCTCCCGCCAGGAGCCAGAGGAGACCCGCGAGGGGCACATGGACCCAGAGGGGGCGGATCGCCACCACCATGAGCCACCCCATCCCGAGGTACAGGGCCATCGAGATCCGCCGAAAGCGGTGCGCGTCCCTCGATTGGAGGAGAACACCCACCAGGGCCAGGGTCCAGATCACGCCGAGCAGCGTCCATCCGACCGGCCCGCGCAGCGCGCCGAGCGTGAACGGGGTGTAGGTCCCGGCGATGAGAAGGTAGATGGCACTGTGCTCGATCAGCCGAGAGGACTCCTTGGCCTTGCCGTGCGGCAGCGCATGGTAGAGTGTGGAGCCGAGATAGAGGAGAGCCACGGTGAAGGCGAAGACCGCGACTCCCACGACAAAGTAGGTGCTGCCGGTTGCCGCAGCATCGGCGAGGAGGGACGGGGTAGCGACGAGGGCCGCCGCGAAACCGGCCCCATGGCTGATGCTGTTGGCCATCTCCTCGCCGACCGTCTGGGAGCGTTCCGGGGTGGGGGGCGCGTCGGTCACCGCGTCTTTCCAGCGGCCTCGATGGAGTCCCGTGCCGCGTCAACCCGCGCCCGGATCTCGGGCGTGAAGAGGTCGGCCAGCGCGGGGTTCTCCACGAACCGCACCACACCACTCGCGAGCCCGAAGGTCTTCGCCGTGGGCACAAAATCCCCGCTACGCACCTCCCGGGCCACGGCCAGGAAGGCCCGGGCAAGGTCGATCACCGCCGACCCCGGCACCCGGTCGGGAGCGAGCCCGCTCTGGTCGGCGTTGGCACCGAACACGTACACCCCCGGCTTCTCCTTGGCCGCCTGGAACACGCCGAGCCCTGCTGCATCGGCGTTGTGGTGCAGCATGTCCACTCGCAATTGCATCATGGCAAGTGCTGCCTCCCGACCGGCCACCGCATCGTCGAAGGTGTTGAGATAGGTCACCCGGCTGTCCACGTCGGGCCGAACCGACTTCGCACCCGCCACCCACGCCTCGTAGCCCTCCCTGACCGGCGGAAGTTCGATCCCTCCCACGAACCCGATCCGCCCGGTGCGGGTGAGCGATCCCGCCACGACTCCCGCCAGATAGGTGGCCTCCGAAAACCGGAAGATCAGCGGAACCACCTTCCCTGACACGCGTTGACCGCTGGTGATCACGAACACCGGTTCCGGGTACTGCTCCGCCACCCGTTCCGCGGCATCCTGGAACTCGAACCCATGCCCGAAGATGAGATCGTACCCCTGGGCCGCGTAGGTGCGGAGGGCCTCCTCCTGTTCGGCGGGGGTGCGCGCCTCCACGTGGCTGATCGGAACGTCGAGAGAATCCCGGATCCGGTTGAGTCCCGCCCAGGCACCACTGTTCCAGGCCGCGTCCGCCACCGATCCCGGAGTCACCAGCGCCACCCGGAACCCGTCGTCCACCGGAGCGTTGCCGCCACACCCTGTGAGGAGAATGGCCAGCGCCAGGGCCACGCGCCCGGTCATCGCGCCTCCACCGATTCGGCCGACGCCTCTCCCTCCATCCGGACCTCCCCGTTCACCACACCCCCCTCGTGGATCAGCAGACGCGCCGTCCGGATGTTGCCATGGACCTCGCAGGAGGTCTGCAGTTCCGCCCGGTCGGAGGCGCGGATGTCCCCTCGCACGATTCCTCCGATGATCGCCTCCCGGGTCTCGACATCCCCCTCCACCACCGCCCCGGGCGACACCAACACCTGATGGCCCGCACGCACCGTCCCCTGCACCCGCCCCTCCACCTTGATGACACCCTCGGCTGCCAGATCACCCGTGATGACGAGATCGGGCGCCACGATCGACAGCCCTCCTCCCCCTCCTGCCCCGCCGAGGTCTCCCCGGCCGGGAGTGCGGGCTGCGTGTCCGGAGTCGCGCCCGTTGGTGGTTCCGGTGAAAATGCCCATGTTATCGGCCCTCCTTGATGAGCGTCGTGGGATCCACCACGGCGCCGTCCTTGCGGATTTCCACGTGAAGGTGCGGGGCACTCGACCGTCCGGTGTTCCCCGAGCGACCCAGAACCTCTCCCGCATTGATGGTGGCCCCCTGCCGTGTCGTGATCGCCGAGAGGTGTCCATAGCGCGAGGTATACCCCCCCGGGTGGCCGATGAGGACAAAGATCCCATACTCCGGATCCTGTCCGGTCTGCACCACATCGCCCCCACCCACCGCACGGACCAGGGACCCGACCGGCACCGCAATGTCCAGACCCGGATGGGGTTCCTCCGCACCACTCCCCCCCGCTCCGACAAGACCACGAGTAATGTACCCCGCCTCATCGAGCGGCCAATGACTGGGGATCGACGGTCCCGATTCATACCGGGGTCTCCGGCCCGCCACCCGGGCCAGCACCGCGGCGGCGACCGGGAGATCGGAACCGAGAGCCAGGGGATCCGGCGCCACCTCGGTCCCGATCACCTCCCGCAACCGCGCATACCGCGACTCCACGCTATCGAGAGTGGCAGCGAGATCCCGGATCGTCGCGTTGTCGGTCCGGAGGCGTTCGAGCTCCTGTTCGAGTCCCGGCACCCGCGCCGCCTGCCGCGCAAGAGGCGCATAGAAACTGATCCCCGCGAGGAGCAACAGGATGATCCCGATGAATCCTCCCACCCCCAGCCGAACAACCCAGAGGGGAAACCGCAGGGTCCGCGATGCCGGTGATCCGTCCACATGGAGGATCAGAGAAACTGACCGCCGCGCCGTCATCCGTCGAAGGGGTGGCCGAGAATCAGCTCGAGAATCCTCGCCAGATCGTCGTTGGAATAGTACGAGATCGCAAGCGTCCCCCGTCCCTTCCGCCGGGCCGTGAGCCGGATGTCGGTCCCGAGCCGGGTGCGGAGGGCATCTTCGACGCGCCGCGCATCCGCCGTGCTGGGCAGGGGCTTGCGCGCCGAGATGGTCCGGCGGGGTCGCTCCGCCGGCCCGATGGCCACCGCGGCGGGGCCTTCACCCCGGATGAGTGCCTCGGTGTCGCGGACGGAGAATCCCCCTTCCGCCACCGCACGCGCCACGCGGATCTGTTCGGTTGCCTCGGCGATCCCGAGCAGTGCGCGGGCATGCCCCTCGGAGAGGACGCCCTCCTGCACCATGGTCTGGATCTCGCGGGGGAGTGCCAGGAGGCGGAGGGTATTCGAGATGGCGGTGCGGCTCTTGCCCAGGAGCCGGGCGATCTCCCCGTGCGGAAGACCGAACTCGTCGATGAGCCGCTGGTACCCCGTCGCGGTGTCGATGGCCGAGAGGTCATCGCGTTGCAGGTTCTCGATGAGCGCCAGGGTGAGCATCGCCCGGTCGTCCGCCTCGCGCACCACGGCGGGGACGGATGCCCACCCGAGGCGCTGGACCGCGCGCCACCGCCGCTCGCCGCTGATCAGCTCATAGCGGGAGCCGTTCTGTCGCACGACGAGTGGCTGGAGCAACCCGGAGGCCTTGATCGAACTGGCCAGCTCGTTCAGCGCCGACTCGTCGAAGTGCTGCCGGGGCTGGAATGGATTGGATCCGATGGCCCCCACGGGGAGGTCGGCGAGGGCGGTTCCCGGAGCGGTGTCCTCCCGGGAGAGGGGACCGAGCAGGGCCTCGAGCCCGCGACCGAGACGGCGGGTCTCGCTCATGCCTTCACCTCCGACGAGGCGGGAGAGGCAGGAGAAGGTGAGGGAGGTTTCGCCTGCGCGACGCGCCGGAGGAGTTCCTGGGCCACCGCGAGGTAGCTCTTGGCGCCGGCCGACTGCACATCGTACAGCAGGATCGGCTTTCCGAAGCTCGGCGCCTCGGCCAGCCGCACGTTCCGCGGAATCACCGTCCGGAACACCTGGTGCCCGAAGTATTCCTTGGCGTCCTCCGCCACCTGGCGGCAGAGGTTGAGCCGCGAGTCATACATGGTGAGGAGCACCCCGTCGATCGCGAGCGCCGGGTTGAAGTTCTGCTGCACCAGACGCACCGTGTTCAGCAACTGGCTCATGCCCTCCAAGGCGTAATACTCGCATTGAATCGGGATGATCACCGCATCCGCCGCGGCGAGAACATTGAGCGTGATCAGGCCGAGGGAGGGAGGACAGTCCACCACGATGAAGTCGTAGGAGGCCTGAACCGGCGCGATCGCCGCGCGCAACACCTGTTCACGGCCTGGTCGATCCACGAGTTCGATCTCCGCCCCCACCAGATCCTGGGTCGCGGGGAGAACATGCAGATAGGGAAGCTCGGTGTTCTCGCGAATCACCTCCGCGGGAGGCCGTCCCTCGATCATCACATCGTACAGGGACGCCTCGCGGTCCTCCCGCGCGATCCCGACACCGCTGGTGGCGTTCCCCTGGGGATCGGCATCGATGAGGAGCGTCCTCCGTTCCGCGATGGCGAGAGAGGCCGCGAGGTTGACGGCGGTCGTGGTCTTGCCGACGCCCCCCTTCTGGTTTGCGATTGCAATCACTCTGGCCATCGTATAACTCTTTTGTTGACAGTGTGTTACGTGAGAACGCATCGCTTTTCAATCGACGGTCACCCACGGAGAGTGAACGGAGGATATACGGGATGGGGGAGAAAGAGAAGTTCGAAGTTTGAAGTTCGAAGTTCGAAGTTTGAAGTGGAACGCCAGGACAGAAGGATTCGGCGAGAGGCAACCGGTTTCACGTGAAACAGGGGCCTCCTTCGCGCCCCCGAATCGCAGTCCTGCACGGCCCACGGTGGGGGAACTGCCTTTCAACCACGAAAGACACGAAAGGACACGAAATGACACGAAAAACCCTGACCGACCGCCATGCTGGATCACGTGCCAGCAGCGCTCCGGGGGGGGGGGAGAGGTGGGGGAAGGGGGACGAGGCCTGTTTCACGTGAAACAGGCCTTCCCGTATTCGGTCCGGGAGCCCAGCTCAAGACTTAAAGCCTTCAAACTTCAAACTTCGAAACCGGAGAACCGCAACAGCGAGATTCTGAACGTCCGACGGGGTCACACCAGGAACCCTCGCCGCCTGCCCCAGAGTGTCAGGCCGCACAACCCCCAGCTTCTCCCGCGCCTCGTAGGAAATGGTCTGTACTGTTCCGTAGTCGATCCCCTCAGGAATCATCACCTCTTCCATCCTCTCCATCCGGACCACCATCTCCCTCTCCCGCCCCAGGTACCCCTCGTACTTGAGCTCCGTGTCCGCCCAATGGACCTCTTCTCCCGGGGCCTCAACACCTACGGCGCCGAAGAGGTCAGCCAGGCCAACTCCAGGACGCCGAGCAATCTCCGAAATCCTGACCGGCTCCTTGATGCCACTGGAAGCAGCTCCTCGGAGCACATCGTGAGCCTGTTCCGGAGATATCCTTGTCCCATGGGCCGCCTGCAGCCACTTCTCCTCGCCCTCCAACCTCGATTCCGCCCTCTCCCGCTCCTCATCCGACAAGAGATGGAGCCGATCCGCCAACGGGTAGAACCGTCGCAGTGCATTGTCCTGCCGCAGCAGAAGCCGGAACTCGGCCCGGGAGGTGAAGAGGCGGTAGGGCTCATCCACCCCCCGGGTCACCAGATCGTCCACCATCACCCCGATGAATCCATCCTCCCGCCCGATGATCACCGGCTCCCGTCCCAGGGCCCAGGCCGCAGCATTGAGGCCCGCCACCACCCCCTGGCCCGCAGCTTCCTCGTAGCCGGTAGTTCCGTTTACCTGACCAGCGAAGTACAGCCCCTGCAACGACTTGACTCTCAATGTTCTGTCGAGCTGAGTCGGCGGAAAGTAGTCATACTCGATGGCATACCCCGGGCGGGTCATCTCGACCGCCTCCAGCCCCGGGACACTCCGCAGGTAGGCCAGCTGCACCCCGGGTGGGAGCGAGGTCGAGAGACCGTTCACGTACATCTCCGTGGTCTCCAGTCCCTCCGGCTCCAGGAAGACCTGATGCCGCACTGCGTCGGGGAAGCGGACTATCTTGTCCTCGATCGACGGGCAGTACCGCGGTCCCCTCCCGCTGATTGCCCCACCGTACATCGCCGACTCGCCGATATGGCGAGAGATGATCTCCCTTGTCTCGGCGGTGGTCCAGGTCAGGAAGCAGGGGAGTTGTGGTGGGTGCTCCGCCCTGGTGTAGTGCGAAAACCAGTACGGCTCCGTCTCCCCATCCTGGCGTTGAAGCTCCTCCAGCCTGACCGACCTCCCATCGATCCTCGGCGGCGTTCCGGTCTTGAAGCGTTCTACCGTAACGCCAATGCCTGCAATGCTTTGGGAGATTTCTACCGCCGGACTCTCCCCTGCCCTCCCCGCCGGAATCCTGGTATCAAGCCCCAGATGGATCGTGCCACGAAGGAAGGTGCCGGCAGTCACAACCACGCTCCGCGTCTCATACCGCCGCCCATCTGTGAGACGAACCCCCGTCACCGTTGTCCCCATCATCTCCAGTCGCGACACCGTTCCCTGGGCAAAGCTCAGACCCGGTAGTCGCTCCAGCAACGACCTTACGGCGCGTCGATAGAGGCCGCGATCGCATTGCGCCCGAGGGCTCCAGACCGCCGGTCCCTTCGACCGGTTGAGCATCCGGAACTGAATCCGCGCCAGGTCGGTGGCCCGCCCCATGATTCCGCCCAGCGCATCCACCTCCCGGACCACGGTCCCCTTGGCAATCCCTCCGATGGCGGGATTGCAGGACATCTGGCCGATGGTCTCGAGATTCTGGGTCAGGAGCAGCACCCGGGCGCCGGCGCGCGAGGCCATCGTCGCCGCTTCCGTGCCGGCGTGGCCCCCTCCGATGACAATGACGTCGAACCGCATCCCCGAAAGGTAAAAGCGGCGCGATCTTCTCGCGCCGCTTCGGTCCTGCCGAGGCCGCGTGGACCGGCCTGCTACCGGGCCCGCACCCATTGGAGGATGTCCTTCACACTGGCCCGCTTCCCGTAGCTCAGGACCCCCACCCGGTAGATCCGGCTCGCGATCCAGGTGATGGCCAGCATCCCGATCACCGTCACGGCCACCGAGAGCGCGAGCGTCTCCAGGCCGAGCGGCGAGATCGAGTAGCGCACCGGGATCACAAACGGCGTGAAGAACGGGATGACACTGAGAATCTCGGCGAGGCTCCCGTTCGGGTCGTTGAGCAGCGCGAACATCGACATCAGTCCGCCGATGACGAGCATCGTGACGGGAAACTGAACCTGTTGGGTATCCTGCACCGTGTTGCACATGGCACCCACCGCGGCGTACATCGCCGCAAAGAGGAGGAAGCCGAGCACGAAGAAGAGCAGGAACACGACGAGCAGGTCTCCCGGCATCGTGGGGATGGGAATGTTGGCCAGCCCCTCCGTGGGGAGCCCCAGGAACCCCGCAATCTCCATCCGCCACGTGGTGATGGCGCTGGCGGTGCCGGCCCAGATCCCGATCTGCAGGAGCCCCACCGAGCCGACGCCGAGCACCTTGCCGAGCATCATCTGGAAGGGGGTGAGACTGGAGGCGAGAATCTCGATGATCCGGTTGGACTTCTCCTCGACCACGGAATTCATCACCTGGATTCCATAGATCAGCAGCGCGAGGTAGAGAATGAACGACATGGCGTACGCCAGGAAGAACGACGCCTCGCCGCTCTCCCCCGTCAGCTTCCCGTCCGCCACCTTCCTGGTGACCATGTTCACCGGACCCATGGCGCGGGTCACCACTCCGGGGTCGACTCCTTCCCGCTCGAGACGCTCCGAGAGGACGAGAGGACGCACCCTGGTTTCCAGCATCCGCATGTCGGACGGGCTCCCGACGTTGGCGCCGAGATAGGTGATGGCGCCGGTGAGTACGGCATCCTCGGTCACGAGCAGGAGGCCGTCGAAGTTCTCCGCACTCTCCGCGGCCTTCCGCTTGCTGAGCCCGGTATAGGGGATGAGCGAGTCCTGCACCTCGAGCAGCCGCTCCCCGGCCATCACCAGAACCGGATCGTACAACGGCACTGCGTCGGGTCCGTCTCCCCGGGTGGCCGCCGCGAGCGCGGCCTCCACCCGCGCACCGAGATCGCCCTGGGCCGCATCAATCACCGCGATGCGTTTGGCGCCGCTGGTCCGCGTGAGGAGAAGCGCGGGGAGGAACATCATCCCGATGATGAAGATCGGAAAGAGCACGGTGGCAATGACAAAGGCGCGGGTGCGAACCCGCTCCACGAACTCCCGCCGGATGACGGCAAAGACCTTGTTCATGCAACCTCCCGGGCGGGGGCGGACGCGGCGTCCGAACCAACCTTCGCAATGAAAATCGCCTGCAGCGACGGCTCGACCACCTCGAAGCGGGTCAGGCCAACATCGGCCTCCACCAGTGCGCGGAGGAGCCGGTCGGGGTCACCCCCCTGCGCCATCTCCACCTCGGCGCTCGCCCCGTAGTCGTCCACCTTGGCCACCAGCGCTCGGTCCCGAAGCACCCGGGCGGCGCCTTCCGCGTTGCGATGAAATCCCAGGGCCACGTGGCGCCCCCCGAACTCCCGCTTCACATCGCTCACCCTCCCATCCACCACCTTCTCTCCCCGGGCGATGATCGCCACCCGGTCGCACATCCGCTCGGCCTGCTCCATGATATGGGTGGAGAACAGCACCGTCCGGCCCTGCCGGGAAAGATCCACCACCACGTCCCGCATCACCTGGCTGTTGACCGGATCGAGCCCGCTGAACGGTTCGTCAAGAATCACCAGCTCCGGCTCGTGGATGAGGGTGCCGATGAACTGCACCTTCTGCTGCATCCCCTTGGAGAGGTCCTCCACCTTCTTCTGGCCCCAGTCCGAAAGCCCAAGGCGACCGAGCCATTCGGTTCCCCTCCGGCGCGCGTCGGACCGGGAGATTCCCTTCGCCTCCCCGAGGAAGATGACGTGGTCGAGTACCTTCATCTTCTTGTAGAGACCCCGCTCTTCGGGGAGGTAGCCGATCCGGGTGGAAAGGTCCCGGCTGGAACCGACCGAGCCGAGCATCCGCACCGTTCCCTCATCCGGAAGAATGATGTTCATCATCATGCGGATGGCCGTGGACTTGCCGGCCCCGTTCGGACCGAGCAGGCCGAAGATGCCCCCGCGCGGAACATCGAGCGAGAAATCATGCACGGCCGTGTGACCGGAAAACCGCTTGGTCACATGACTAAGATGGATCACGGCGTCGGTGGCCGTCATGGGCTGCTCCGGAAGTCAGTGAGTAAGGCGCCTCTCCTACGGGGTAGGGTGTGACAAGGTTTCGGTCTGGCGCCTTCGTTCCAGAGGGAAACGTTTTTTCCGGGATGGGGAAAGGATTTCACCACAGAGAACGCAGAGGTTACAGAGGGTCTCCGCAAGACTTCCGCCGCTCCACGCCACGCGCGGCCGGATCCGGATTTTGTAGTTGGGGGGGGTGGAAGGGCCCCCATCCTGCCGATGCCCGCCATCCGAGACGGGGAACGTGTCGTGGGAACCGTCAACCCTCTGCGTCCTCCGTGCTCTCTGCGGTTCACACCGGGGAGAGGCGGGGCTTGCGCACCAGGACCCGGCCTGGGTGTTAGGGGGGGGAAGGACCCCATCCTGCCAATGCCCGGGGTCGGGGATCGGGAGGGTGGGAGGGATTCACCACAGAGAACACGGAGGTCGCGGAGGGTCTCCGCGTGACTTTCGTCGCTCCATGTCTTGTGCGCTGAGATCCCGTTTTGTTGTTGGGGGGTGGAAGGGCACCCCATCCTGCCGATGCCCGGGGGCATGGGATCGGGAAAGGCGGGAAGGAATCACCGCAGAGAACACGGAGGTCACGGAGGCTCTCCGCATGATTTCCGTCGCTCCACGCTTTGGGCGCTGGGATCAGGAGCTTTTTTGTTGGGGGGGGGGCGGAAGGGCCCCCATCATGCCGATGCCCGCCACGCGAGACGAGGAAGGTGTCGTGGGAGCCGTCAACCCTCTGTGTCCTCCGTGTTCTCTGTGGTTCACACCGGGGAGAGGCGGGGCTTGCGCACCAGGACCCGGCCTGGGTCTTAGGGGGGAAGGACCCCATCCTGCCAATGCCCAGGGTCCGGGATCGGGAGGGTGGGAGGGATTCAACCACAGAGAACACGGAGGACACGGAGGGTCTCCGTGTGATTTCCGTCGCTCCACGCTTTGGGCGCTGGGATCAGGAGCTTTTTTGTTGGGGGGGGGGGGCGGAAGGGCCCCCATCCTTCCGATGCCCGCCACGCGAGATCGGGAACCTGTCGTGGGAGCCGTCAGCCCTCTGTGTCCTCCGTGTTCTCCGTGGTTCACACCGGGGAGAGGCGGGGCTTGCGCACCAGGACCCGCAACCCCCTGCGTCCTCAGGCGGGCGCGGGAATGAGGGGCCGTGGTGGTTCCGCCATAATCAGTGTCTATAGTAGTTGTCATAACAACTACGTTGGAGACTACTCCGGCATCAGTGGATCGATGAACCGCTCCATCTCCCGCCGGAGGTTGGCATCCGGCAGCCGGCCTCGGGCGGCCCCAAGGTTGTCTTCGGCGTGATGGGGCTTGGTGGTTCCAGGAATCGGGATGACGGTCCCGGGCGCCGACATGATGTACTTGAGGAGCACCTGGGCCCAGGTCGTGGCGTCAATGTCCGCGGCCCAGGACGGCAGGGAGTGTTCGCGGACAGCGGCGAACATCCGTCCTCGGCCAAACGGAAGATTGGTGAGCACGGCGACCCCCTGGTCGGCGGCGAGGGGGAGCAGGCGTTCCGCGGCCTCGCGGTTCCCCAGGGAAAAGTCGACCTGAATGAAATCGAGGCGGTGCTTCTTCATGGCGGCTTCGACGTCCCCGTACTGGCGTTCGCTCGAAGTCGTGACGCCGATGTGCCGGAACCGGCCCTGCTCCTTCCACGCCTTCATCGTCTCGAGCTGAACGTCCGTGGCGATCATGTTGTGCACCTGCATGAGGTCGATCGTGTCACCGCCGAGAAGGGAGAAGGAATTCTCCATCCGTTCGATGCCGCTCTCCCGATCGCGGCGATCCACCTTGGTCGCGAGGAAGAGATCGTTCCGCACCCCCAGGTCCTTCATGATCCCTCCGAGGATCTCCTCGGAATTGCCATAGTTGGGGGAAGTATCGATGAGCTTCCCGCCGAGCCGGTGGAAGGTCTCGATGGTGGCGCGAAATTCAGCCATTTCGGGCGCATCGGGGGTGCCCCGATAGTTCCGGCCACCGATCCCGACACCGGGGATCTTCACCCCGCTGGACGGGATGGTGCGCAGGATGAGATCCTGGGGTCGGCTGGCAAAGAGGGGATGATACCGGGTGACGGCGGCGGTGAGGCCGGCGCCGAGACCGAGCTTGAGGATCTCTCTCCGGGAGAAGGTCATTGGATTCCTCCTGGTGGGGGTGGTGATGTGACGATCGGGACCGTCCGAAGCATGGCGCTTTCTCGAGCGTCAGGGAACTGCGGGAACCGGTTCGCCGCTGACCGGGGGCAGTGCCGCCGCCAGCACCTCCTCGCGGCGTCCCAGCCGGAGGCCAAGAACGCCCCAGACGACTGCAAGTGGCATGGCGGCGAGGGCAATCCCTCCGACCGACAGGCCGACGGCCGCGAGCCCCGCGTAGATCCATCCACTCACGAGATCTCCACCGCGATAGACCGCGGCATCGAGAAACGCCTTCGACTTGTACTTCTCCTCCCGGCCCAGCACGGTGAAGAGCACCTCCCGCGCCGGTTTGGCCATCCCGTAGCGGCCCGCCCGATAGGCCACCTGCACCACCACCAGGACTGCCAGGGTCGGGTAGATCCCGAGTCCCAGAAATCCGAAAGTGACGGCGGCGGGAACAGCGGCCAGGGTGATCCCTACGCCGAGCCATCGAATGATGCGGGCCGTGAGGTATACCTGGAACACGATGGTCAGGATATTGACGACGAGATCGACCCGGGCGAGGAGGGCGGTGCGTTCACCCCGGTCGGGGATCGCCTCTCCCAGGAGATGGGCCTGCTGGAAGTAGAGCATCGTGGAGGCGAAGGTCATGAGGGCGATAAATCCCGCGATATTGAGGAGATAGCGGGACCGGAACACCGCGCTCATCCCGCTCAATCCCGTGCCCAGCAGCGGACTCTCCGAGCCACCCGGCGTGGACACCGCCCCGGTGCCGAAGTGCCGGTGCAGCTTCCGGACAAACCAGGAGGCGATTTCCAGGGGGACGGCGGCGAGGAGGAGAAGCGAAAAAACCGGGATCCGGGTGGCCAGATAGGAGGTCACCGCCGAGCCGGCGATGCCGCCGATCGAACTTCCCACGGCGATGAATCCGAAGAGCCGCTTTCCCTGGTTGTTGTCGAAACAGTCGGAGACGAAACCCCAGAAAACGGTGACCACGAACAGCGCAAAGACGCTGCTCCAGACATAGAACACCCGATCGATCCAGGGACGGGATGCTTCCGGCAGGAAGACGAGAGCGGCCCAGAAACCGAGCAGACAGGCGATGAAGAAGCGGTTGGCGAGGGGAACGAACACGCCGCGGGAGAACCGGGAGGCGACGGTGGAATAGAGCCACACCGCGCCGATCATGGCAAAGAAAACGACGGTCCAGAGCACCTGAAGGTTGCCCCGGTCGGCGGCGGAGATTTCGTCGCGGACCGCGCGGAGGATGTAGTACCCGAAGAGGATGAAGAAGCCGTAGGCCGTGGCCCAGAGCATCCCCCGGAGCTCCCGGTCGCTCCGGATGTCGACCAGTTTCCGGACCGCGCCGATCAGCATGAGGGGTTCTCCATGCCATTGGGTACGCGGCGCTTCGGCGCCTTGTTGAAAACGGCGGCAGGCGGTAGCGGCGCATTCCTGTGTTCTGTGTCCTACGTCCTATGTCCTGGGGTGTTGAGTGCCGGGTATTGGGTCGGAGGCGGTAGGCGGTAGACGGTAGGGTCGCAGGACCGGGATTCGTCATCGCGAGGGCCCGAAGGGCCCGTGGCGATCCCGTGCGCCGATCCTCGGGCCCGGCAACGGCGGGTCGGCCATCATGCCGGTGTGGTCATCGTCCACGTGGCTCGCTTCGGTGAATGCCGACCGCGGAATTACGACGCAACCCCGTTGGGGTTGACCGGTTTCGAGACCATCCCCCACCCAGGGTAGGCGCTGCCGCGCCAACCCTGGGCTCTTGACCACGGAATCCCTTCGGGATTCTCCCCTCGCGTCGCGCGGGATGACTCCGCGTGGTGATCGGCCTCTGGTCCTTCAGGACCTGTCGCCGCAGGCGCCGAGCCGGGGCTTCAGCCCCGGATCGCTGTCGCGCCAACCCATCGGGCTCGGCGGCGAGACCAACCCGGTCGGGGCCCTGACACCTTCGACGAACGCTTCGTGTGCGGATGAGAGGATGGCTCGGGCCTTCAGCCCGATCGGTTCGTCACCTCATGGCCCCCCGGGGCGCTGCCCCGGGCTGATATGGGGCGGGCCGTCGGCCCTGGGTGCCGCGCCGGTTCCCGTGGGCGGCGCCGGGGTACGGCGCGGCGCCGGCCCGGGCAATTGTGACGGGTCGGAGCCACGGAAGAGTTGGACTCCTTGCACACCGGGACGACCGGGGTCACGTACTGCACATGCCGACGAGCCAGACAACGTGATCGGGCTGCTGAGGAGGCGCAGGCCATTCGTCGGAATCTCCGCACCCAGCGATTGATGGACTCAGGCAGGCATCCGGTATCCGGACGACGGGATGTGCACCGGCGGCGGTCTCAGATCCCCTCGCAAGCGCGGGGCAGGCTCCTCGCTTCACTCGGGATGACTCCGCGTAGTGACCGGCTCTCTGGTACAAGAGAGCAGCGAGAAGCCTCTCTCTCCTCACTCCCCTCCACTCACTCCTCCCGATCGTTCCACCAGGCGCAGAGCCGGGCCGTGATGGGGCCCGGGGCCGCATACACCGTGTCCTCCGCCGAGGCCACGGGAATCACCCCCGCGAGACTGTTGGTGAGGAAGACCTCCGAGGCCCGAGCCACCCCCGACCACGGCACCGACGACTGCACCACCTCGACTCCCTCCTCGGCCAATCGTGCCAGCACCTGCCCCCGGGTGATCCCCGGCAGCGCCCCATCCTCGATCCGTGGGGTGTGCACCCTGCCCTGCACCACCACGAAGAGATTGGCATGGGATGCCCCGGCAAATCCGCGCAACCCGTTGGGCATCAGGGCATCGTCGAAGCCGCGCGCCTCCGCCTCCCGCAGCGCCATCACCTGGTCCAGGTAACTCACGGTTTTCCATCGGCTGGTCACGGCACCGGGATGGCGCACCACGGTCGACACCACCACACGACGCGGGGTCGGCTCCACGAAGTCATACGGCTCCGCCGTGAGCACCAGAACCGGGCTGGCCGGCTCGGGAACCCGGAGGCCGCGGCTGCCCGGTCCCCGCGAGAGGGTGATCCGGAGCACCCCGTCTCCCTCCACTCCATTCGCCGCCAGCAGCGAGGACACCTCCGCGCGGAGGGGCTCGGCGCCGAACCGAAAGGGAATCCCCAAGGCATCCGCACCGCCCGTGAGCCGGACCAGGTGCTCCTCGAGATCCACCGGCTTACCACCGCGGATGGCCAGGGTCTCGAACAACCCGTCTCCCAGAAGAAATCCCCGGTCCGCGGCCGAGAGCACGGGAGTATCGGCGGGCACGAGCTGTCCATTGATCCAGATCATGGGCGTCATCATGAGC
This sequence comes from Gemmatimonadales bacterium, assembly GCA_041741375.1. Taxonomy (GTDB): domain Bacteria; phylum Gemmatimonadota; class Gemmatimonadetes; order Gemmatimonadales; family GWC2-71-9; genus OFTM291. The sequence goes on from JBGSKF010000023.1 coordinate 17,785, forward strand.
GTCCATCAAGAAAGTTAAGCAGCATGTGATGCCCACCCTCGGTGAGCACCGCTTCGGGATGAAACTGGATTCCAACCGCCGGATACTCGCGATGCCGGAGCGCCATGAGGACGCCGTCGTCGCTTCGGGCGGTGACTTCCAGATCTGCGGGGAGAGTGACCTCGTCCACCGCCAGAGAATGATACCGGGTTGCCTGAAAAAAGGAGGGGAGACCGTGAAAGATCCCTCCCCGCTGCGTCGTCTCGATCGTCGAGGTCCGCCCATGGACCGGCGCCGTGCGCACCACTCGGCCTCCGAACGCCTGCGCCAGACACTGGTGCCCGAGACAGACGCCGAGCAAGGGAATCGTGGGGGCGAATCGGCGGATCAGGTCGAGGGAGATTCCCGCCTGGTCGGGACCGCAAGGCCCGGGAGAGATGACGAGGTGGGACGGGGCCAGCTCCCCGACCTGGTCGAGCGTGATCTGGTCGTTCCGAACCACCCGGCAGTCGGCACCGACCTCGCGAAACGTCCGGACCAGACTGTGGACGAAGGAGTCGTAGTTGTCGATGACGAGAACGGTCATGAGGCCAGCGCCGCCAGGATCCCGCCAACCTTGGCGAGACACTCCTCATGCTCCTGCTCCGGCACCGAGTCGGCCACGATCCCCGCGCCGGCGGAGAGACTGAGCCTCTTCTGCCCCACCAGGAGGGTGCGGATCAGGATGCTGGTGTCCATCGATCCATCCCATCCGATGTATCCCGCCGACCCGCAGTACGGCCCGCGGGGCGCCGTCTCCAGTTCGGCGATGATCTCCATGGCCCGGATCTTGGGAGCGCCGGTGATGCTCCCGCCGGGGAACGTGGCCCGGAGGAGATCGGTGGCCGTGACACCCGGCGCGAGGGTCCCCTGCACCGTCGACACGAGATGATGCACCGCCGTGTGCGACTCGATGGCGCAGAGCGACGGCACCCGCACCGAATGGGGTTCACACACCTTGGACAGGTCGTTCCGGAGGAGATCGACGATCATCACGTTCTCCGACCGGTCCTTGGGGCTCGTCGCGAGTTCGTTCTGGAGACGGGCGTCCTCCTCCGGCGTGGTACCGCGAGGGCGGGTCCCCTTGATCGGCCGGGTCTCCACCTCGCGGCCGCGAAGGGAGAGGAAGCGCTCCATCGACAGGGAGAGCACCCATCCGTTCCCGGTATTGATGCAGGCCGAGAAGGGCGCCGGCTGTGCCTCCCGGAGGTGGAGGTAGCTGGAGACGGGGTCGAATCCGGCGGGGCGGTCCGCCTCGAAGCGCAGGGAGAGGTTGGCCTGGCAGATGTCGCCGGCGTGAATGTACTCGACGATCCGGGCCACGCGCTCCAGGTAGGCTTCCCTGGGTTCGGCCTCGGTGAGCGTCACCGGGAGCCTGTCACCCGCCGGAACCGCTGGGGCTGTCAGAAGCGACTCAAGCCAGCGGAGACGCTTCCTCGCTCGGGCCCCGCGACGCTCAGGATCGAGCTCCGGAACCCCGGTGGAGACGATCCAGGCGCGCCGGGCCACGTGATCAAAGGATGCCATCACGTCGTAGTACATACAACTACTAGATGGAAAGCCCAGCGATTCCCCCCGGTGAGCGGGAACCGTCTCCAACGTCCGGCCCAGGTCGTATTCCAGCACCCCGATCATTCCCCCCTGAAACGGCGGAAGGCGCGGATCGGCTTTCGTGGTCCATCGGGACAGGTACTCCGACAGAGGGCCGAATCCGCCGGTCACCGTGGCCACCGGGTCGGCGGCGAGGTAGCTGAAACCGCCGACAACCGGGTCGGGACGGGGGGGGGCGGAGTCGAGAAAGGCGAGACCCGGAAGGTGGGCCAGCAAGGGAAGCAAGGAAGCGGGGTCGAAGTAGGGCATCTCGCGGACAACGGGATTGAGCGACACCGGTTGGTCGGAGGTCGCGAGGACGCTATCCGGAGGGAGGGGCCGGGGGACGCTTGTCATCACGGAACCTGAGCTCGGTGACCTTGAGCTGCTGCAGCACATCCGGAAGACTGTTTCGCTCCCGGGCGCGGTCCTCGGTTCGCCACCACCAGGCGAGGGTCGAGTCGGGGATGACAACGAATGGCGACACCTCGCGGAAGGTGGTGGAACCCTCGAACCGGGCAAGCGACCTGAAACCCGCCAGGTTCACCAGCTCGAATCTAATCTGGCGCAGGATCCCGCTTTCGGGATCGAGGAGAATACGCCCGGCCCAGTCCGTTTTATCGAGCGATGGCAGCGGCGTGAAGCTGAGGATTCGGAAGGGCGTCCCCCCCCCGTCCACGGTTCCCAGGCTGTCGTAGCGGAAGCAGTGGTTCTCCAGGAAGGCCTGGTTCCCGAGGAGAGTGACAAAGAAGATGGGGACGGAGAAGCCCAGCCGGTCCCTCTTCACCACGTTTCCCGGCCGGTACTCCTCTCGCCACCGCTTGCTCTCGACCCGTTCCCGTTCCTCCCGCAGGGCGTAGGTACCCGTGGGCCGGCGAGAGCTCGTTTTCCGTTCGAGCCGGACCTCGAAGGGCCAGGCGTCGACGAAGCCCTCGTAGGTGGACGCGGCGAGCTGGACCTGATCGAGGAGCCAGGCGGCGGTTCCTCCCGACCCCGGGGAGGATCCCGGGCACCCCGAGCCGGAAAGTACCGTCAGTTCCTCCAAGGCGAACGCGGCCCGGCTGAGGCTCACGACCAGGGTGTCATTCCGGGCGGGCACGGTGCCCGAGGGAAAACCGGCGGGGAGATACCCGATCTGCCGGACCCGGTAGCAGGCCGGGGAGCGCTCGAGCCGGAGGCGGATCAGGCCGTTCCGGTCGCTCCGTCCGTGGACCCGCAGCGAGGTGGTGTCCAGCAGTTCGGTGTTGGGGAGGGAGGTCCCGGTGGCGGCATCCCGTATGGCGATGATGACGGAGACAGGCTGGGAGAGGGCGACACAATGCGATGCCGGCGTGCCCCCCTGAACGGCGAGGAGACCGAGAAGCAACCCGATTCCACCACTCATGGATCCCTCCGCCGCGATGGTGACAGGATGATGAATAGTAATCCACTTCTCCTCTCTATAATGACGAACAACAAGCGCATTGTTTCACTCAACGTCTCGAGGCCGGATCGACGAAGGGCTCCCGCGGAGACGCGGAGACGCGGAGGGGCACTGACTCTGCTTTGGTGGCCACCCCATTCTCCCGGCGCATGGAGATCGGTTCGGTCTCCCGCCCGACAACAAGGAGAACGGAGGCCGAAGGGCGAGATCGATGTGTGGCAAGGTCACCATTCGGACGTCATCGTGAAAACATGATGCAGAGCAATGATCTGGCCCACATGGTACGCGCACTGGGATGCCTACTGGCGGTCGGGACGCCACTGTCGGCACAGCGACCCGCCGACACCGGCGCGACCCTCGTCGTCCGGGTGCTCGACAGCACCGACACGCCCCTCGCACTCGCCGATGTTATCCTCCGGCGGGCCGGTCGCCTCGAAACCAGCGGGCACGGCGGTCAGGTGGTTCTGCGGAACCTCCCCTCCGGCCTCGACACCCTCCTGGTCCGGCGGCTCGGCTACAATCCCCTGATAGTGCCGGTGCGATTCCGCCCCGGGGATTCCCTGATGGTGGATGCCGTGCTCGATGCCCGGAGTGTGGTCCTCGATGAGATCACGGTTTTCGGGCGGCCGGGGCTCTCCACCTTCGAGCGCCGGATGCGCAGCGCGGTCTTCTCTCCCCCCAACTCCTTCTACCCCCCCGAGGCGCTCGACACCTTCCCGCCCACCATCAATGTCCACGACATCCTCCTCCGCTCCGGCATCGTGCGGCGGGCCCAGCGGGTTCTCGTGAATGGGCGCCGGGAGATGAGCCGTCCCCGGCTCTCCTGCCCGCCGGGCCCCTTCGGCGGCCCCTCATATCCGGTCACCATCATTCTGAACGGCATCGAGTACCCCGACCCCGACGACAGCTTCTTCAACATCCAGCTCCAGAACGCCCGGATCCGGGCGCTCGAGATCTACCGCAACAAGCTGGAAGTGCCGTTGGAGTTCTCGCCGGACGTGACGAGCCGTGGTTGTGTCGTGGTGGTGTGGAGCCGGTAATGCTGCTGTCCGATCCAGCAGGGGTCATCACCTATCGCTCGGTCGTAACGCATTCGACGTCAGGACATCAAGACAGACCCAAACAGACCCAAAGAGAGAGACCCACACCACAACAGCAACCTTCCATCTACTTGACAATGCAAGAACGTTGCATTACCGTAGTTGTTCCTCCCAGCCCTCCCAGCCCTCCCAGCCCATATTTGGGTGGAGCAAAGCACGGGCGCTTGGAGGCGCGCGTACATCGGCACCCCACTGATTGACCCGGTATTCAACCAGAGGGACCTGCCAAGCATGCCACCACCCTTCAGCAGTGAGGTGCAACATAAAGAGGAAGAACTTTGCGCTCGGAGCAGTCGTCCTCGGGCTGACCCTTCTGGCGGCCTCCGCCACCTGGAACCGCACCGAGGCTCAGATTGAGCCGGCTGACTGCCTGCAGTGGTTCGACGGATGTGCGCCATCCTGGATCAAGACCTGCGTCTGCTGACGCTGATATAGAGATTCGGGGCGTATTGACCCGGCGACCGGGACCGGGACCGGACCGCCGTGCTCAATGTCGCGACCAGTAAGAGACACCTTGGACGAAGTGCACTCCTTTACGTCGCCGACCTGGAGGATCAATGCTAGTGGAGAGCGTGTCCGCCTGGACCACAGCAGTTTGTCGTACCCTCTGTCTCGTGACCTGCCTCGGGACCATGGCCTGTGCCAGCGCAGACGAGGCGACTCCAGAAGAGCCCAGTGCCCTTGTCCTCACACTGATAGACTCGATGACGCTCGAAGAAGAACAACCGGGGAAAGTCGTTTCGCGCAGTGGAGCCGTTGCGGTCGGTCCAGACGGCTCTCTGTACGTGATGGATCAGGGAGAAGGTCGAATCGTCCGCTTTTCCAAGGACGGAGGATGGATTAGGACTTTCGGCAAAAAGGGGCGTGGTCCCGGTGAATTTGGCTCGGTACCATGGATAACCATGACGGGGGACGGGACCCTCTACACGAACGACCTTGCCAATCGGCGACTGACTGCAATACGCACGAATGACGACACCATACTGTGGGAACGGATGCTACCCGGTTTTGTAACAACGATGCGCGGAACGGGGAACCGGGTGGCTGCCTCAATGATGGACCTCTCAAGCAAAACATCCGTCCTCATTCTCGACGAAAATCCCACGAATGATGTCCGCTTGGGTCCGTTCCCCGAACTCTTTAGCCGCGTCCCCCAGGCAGCGACAGTGTTTCCCGCCATGGCGATCGCGGCGTGGGCTGACACCGTAGCCACGGCCTACGAAGTCAGCGACTATCTCTATGTCAGCGTGCTTGGTCAGCCCACATCTGACAGCATCCACCTTCCGCCCCGCGGCAGACGTGGTGCACAACACGCATTGTTTCAGGCGATGACTGACGATCCGGCCAGTGCAAGAGCGGCACTCTACAAGTCTTCCGCGCCGTTTGAGCTCGGCCTGATACGCCCCGGCGTCCTCTTGTATGTGACCTTGGATCAGGACCAGACCAACAACCGGATTCTCGGACAATTGAACGCCACCGTCATTAACCTCAACACCCACGCCTCTTGTGGAGATACTCCTATCCCGGTTCCCGTCGACCCAGTCTCACGCGTGGCGATTCGCGGTGACACACTCCTTGCGGTCTACCAGGACATCGATTCCGACAGTGTGTCAGTTCTCAAAGCAACCAGGTTTCTCATAAGAGCGCCGGGATGTTTCGGATGACATCCGACTTGGCGCACGGGGCCGTCGGCCTCTCGTTCGCTTCTTGGCGCCGCCTTATCCTGGTCAGCATTGTCGTGGCCTCTCTTGCCTCCTGTGGTTCGGGAGATCCTCGCAATGCCCGATCTTGGCTTCTTGAGGATGCGTCGGCCATTGAGAATCAGTTGCACGACTCGGTCTTCACGGCGGTTCTTGTTCTCCCCTCCAAGATGTGCTTCGGCTGCAACCCAGCAATCCGGGAGTGGAGGACCCTGGAGGATACAACAACAGCACTCCGCGTCAGCTTGATACTCGCTGAGTACCCGGAGCCTGAGGATGCGCGCCTACTTCGAGTACAACGAGTCGCTGTTAACGGTGTCCTCAAGAAGCCCTCGATGGCCTCTCGATTCCTCGACAGATCCCGAAGCGACCCCATAGAGCTCCTCTTCTATGGCGCCAGCTTGATAGCCTATGCCTCCAGCGCACGAGATGCAGCCTCCGTCGGGACATCGTCGTCGCCGGTACTCCGAGAGGCCCGGCGGCTCCTCGGGGACAACAGACCACCGCTATAGCAACCCTCACCATCGCCAAACGCTATGCCACGTTCAGGGCCTCCTCAGATCCCACGCCCGGGATGACCCCTGCTCACCGACCACCTCCATCACATGACGCCTGGGACGCTGAAGCTCCCCACCCTTCGTGACTTCGTGCCTTCGTGTGACGCCACAACTATAGGTGAGTTCGAAGTTTGAAGTTCGAAGGATGGCCCTCCGCCGCGACCCCTTCGCGCCTTCGCGTCTTCGCGTGAGCCCACAACCGGAAGTTTGAATGTGTGAAGTCTCACGCAGAGACGCGGAGGCGCGGAGGTGCGTCGGGAGGACCGGAAAGGTCGCGATCTCCCCTGTCGCTTCGTGTCTTCGTGCCTTCGTGTGAGGCAGGTCCACGAGCATGGAGACCCGGACGGCGGGAAGTACACCCGCGCCGTTCTCAGATCCCTCGTTTCACTCGGGATGACGTTCCGGTGTACGCCCGTGGTCCCACGTCCACCTTCACACTTCCCTTCGCGTCTTCGCGTGAGCCCCTGCGATCATGGCCGTCGCCGCTCCCCTTCGTGACTTCGTGCCTTCGTGTGACCCCCGCCACTACCTGCCGCCTATTGTATCCCCTCGACAAGAGGCACACAACGCTGCACCGATGCAGTCGGTACCGTCACGACCCCCTCGCGCCGCTTCACGCCGAACTTCGCCGTCCGCGCCAGATACTCCTCCCGGGTTCCCGCATCCTCATGCCACCCCACATCCTTGAGCACGATCTCCCGGTCGTCGGCGGTGTCGAGGCGCCCCACGTAGAGCCGCTCCGCAGTGTCCACCACAACGGTGATTCCGTGCAGGTCGTGCCGGTTCCGGTGGGGGACGAATGGATCGTGGCCCATGTCAGACCGACGCCACGCAATGGGCGTCGAACGCCGCGGTCAGTTCGGCGGCGATCGCCTCGGGGCTTCGTCCCTCGATCTGATGCCGGTGGACGAAGTGCAGCACCTCGCCGTCCCGCATCAGCGCCATCGACGGGCTGCTCGGCTCGTACTCGCTGAAGTAGCTCCGAGCCCGGGCCACCGCTTGCACGTCCTGGCCGGCAAACACGCTGACGACGCGGGTCGGACGGGTCGGATGCTGCAGTGCCCGGGCCAGGGCCGGCCGTGCACTGCCCGCTCCGCATCCGCACACCGAGTTCACGAATACGAGGATGGTTCCCTCCGGGTCGCCGAGGACGGCATCGACCTCGGCCACGGTGGTCAACTCGGTGACGCCGAGACGGGTGACTTCTTCACGCATCGGCTGGACCAGGGCGGGATTGTAGGCCATGACGGTTACTCCTTCGTGGTGGTGGTCTGTGCCAGGGCGTCGCGCAGGGCGTGCCAGGCGAGGGTGGCGCACTTGACGCGAATCGGAAACCGGGCCACGCCCCGGAATACCTCGAGCCGGGTCGGGAGCTTTTCGTCTCCCCTCCCCTGCTCCCCGGTGAGCGTGGCATGGAACCGGGCAAAGAGGGCGTCGGCCTCCTCGACCGTCTTCCCCTTGAGCGTTGCGGTCATGATCGACGCCGAGGCCTTGGAAATGGCGCACCCGTTCCCCAGGAAGCTGAGATCGGCAATGCGGCCATCCTCCACCTTGACCCAGATCTCGACCCGGTCCCCGCAGAGGGGGTTGTACCCCTCGGCCTTTCCGGACGCGTCCTCGATCGCGCGGAAGTTCCGCGGCGTCTTGTTGTGATCGAGGATCACGCTCTGATAGAGCTCGCCGAGATCGGGCGTGGGAAGGCTCATCCGAACAACCTCCCCACCTCGTCCAGGGCGGCCACGAGAATGTCCACCTCCTCGCGGGTGTTGTACACGCCGAAGGAGGCACGGGCGGTGGCGCTCACGCCGAATCGGTCCATCAGGGGCTGGGCACAGTGGTGCCCGGCACGGATCGCCACGCCATACGAATCGACCACGGTCCCGATGTCGTGTGGGTGCGCGGCGTCCATGACGAACGACACGACGCTCACCTTGGGAGAGGCCGTCCCGAGGATCCGGAGCCCCGGCACCGACTGAAGCCGCTCGGTGGCGTAGGCCAGGAGATCATCCTCGTGGGCACGGATGGCGTCGAAACCCAGATCGGTGAGGAAGGTGATCGCGGCGCCGAGTCCGATGACTTCGGTGATCGGCGGGGTCCCCGCCTCGAAACGCGCGGGCGGAGGAGCGAACGTGGTCCGTTCCGCGGTCACCCGGGCCACCATGCCACCTCCCGTTTCGGCCGGGGGCATCCGGGTAAGGAGGTCATACCGTCCCCAGAGGAGTCCGATCCCGGTAGGGCCGTACATCTTGTGGCCCGAGAGGACGTAGAAGTCGCAGTCCAGAGCCTGCACATCCACCGGAAGGTGGGGTGCGCCCTGGGCCCCGTCCACCACGAGCACGGCACCCACGTCATGCGCCATCCGGGCGATTTCCGCGATGGGCAGAATCGTGCCGAGCACATTGGAGGCGTGGGTCACCGCCACGATCCGGGTCCGCGGGTTCAGGAGCGAGGCGAGCCGGTCGAGCGGGAGGGAGCCGTCGTCGTCGACCGGTGCCACGCGGAAAATGGCGCCGGTGCGGGCGGCGAGCTGCTGCCAGGGCACGAAGTTGGAGTGGTGCTCCATCTCCGTGACCACGATCTCATCCCCGGGCTGGAGAGTCGAGCCGCCGTAGCTGGTGGCGATCAGGTTGATGGCCGCCGTGGTCCCGTGGGCAAAGATGACCTCCTCGGGCTGCCGCGCGTTCAGAAACCTCGCCGCCTGTTCCCGGACGCCGTCATAGGCCTGGGTCGCCTCCTGGCTCAGCCAGTGGACACCCCGGTGCACATTGGCGTTCAGCTCGTAGGTGTAGCGGACCATCGCCTCGACCACCTGGCGCGGGCGCTGGGCCGAGGCGGCGCTGTCGAGATAGACCAGACGCCGCCCCTGGACCTCACGTTCGAGGATGGGGAACGCCGCCCGCACCGTGGCGACATCGAGGGCGTGAGCGACGGGCATGGCCATGGGATCAGGAGCCCTTGGTGAGACGGGAATGAACCAGACGGCCAAGTTCCTCCCGCACCGGTGCCACGGCCACTTCGTCGATCACCTCGGCGGCAAAGGCCCAGGTGAGGAGGGTGCGTGCCGCGTCGACCGGGATCCCGCGGCTCCGGGCGTAGAAGAGGGGAAGCTCGTCGAGCTGGCCCACCGTGGCGCCATGGGTACACTTCACGTCGTCGGCAAAGATCTCGAGCTGGGGCTTGGTGTCCACCCGGGCCCCGTCCGACAGGAGGAGAGTCCGGTTGGTCTGCTTGGCGTCCGTTGTCTGCGCCTCGGGCTTCACGAACACCTTCCCGTTGAACACGGCGCGGGACCGGTCGTCGAGGATCCCCTTGTACACTTCCCAGCTGTTGCAGTTCGGATGGTCGTGGAAGATCGCGGTGTGATTGTCCACCAACTGGGTGCCGTGGCCGAGGTAGAGCCCGTACAGGAGCGACTCCACGTTCGAGTCGTTCATCTGCACATGGAGGTTGTGCCGGGCGATGGCCCCGCCCATGGCGAGGGTGAACGACCGATAGTGGCTGTCCCGCGCCTGGTCCACCTGAGTGAACCCCAGGTGGAACGCTGATTCGCTCTCCCGCTGGATGCGGGAATGCTCCATCCATGCCTGCGGGCCCAGCACCATTTCGGTCACGGTGTTGGTGAGGTAGCGGGCACCGGGTGCCAGGGTCACGTACGACTCGATGAAGGAGGCCCGGGCTCCCGCGTCGACCACGACCAGGTTCCGCGGATGCGCGGCGGCGTCCGTTGTGTCGCCGGTGGAGACGAACAGCGCATGCACCGGCTGGGGAAGCGTGACCCCGGCAGGGACGTGAAGCAGGGCGCCATCGCGCACGAAGGCGAGGTTGAGCGCAGTGAACGGGGTCGCCTCAGGACCGGCATGCCGGCCCAGGTGTTCCCGCACCAGGGGATGATCCCGGGCCACGGCATCGGCCACGCTGCCCAGGGTGACACCGGCGGCGAGGTCCGGACGGACGGACAGTTCTGCCCGGTACCGGCCATCCACGAACACCAGCATCGGCCACTCGGCGTGACCGAAGATGAACGGGGCGAGTTCCGCGGCTGCCAGCGGGCGGGCGGCGGCGGACACCGGCGCGAACGGGTGTTCCGACAGCGGGGCAACCGGAGTGAAGCGCCACTCCTCGTCCCGGGTGGTGGGAATCCCCACCTCGGCAAACCGGGCGAAGGCCCGTTGCCGCACCGGGGCAAGCCAGTCTGGCTTCCCTCCCCCGTTGGCGGCAAAGGTGGCGAAGGCCTCGGCGAAGGGTGTGCTCACGCCACCGCCTCCACGGCGCCGGTGATCCACTCGTACCCCCTGGCCTCGAGCTCCAGCGCCAGCTCCTTCCCACCCGACCGCACGATCCGCCCCCCCGCCAGCACATGCACGTGGTCGGGCACGATGTAGTTGAGCAACCGCTGGTAGTGGGTGACGAGAATGACCGACCGGTCCTCCCGGCGGAGGGCGTTCACGCCGTCGGCCACGATGCGGAGCGCGTCGATGTCGAGACCCGAGTCGGTTTCGTCCAGCACGGCGAGCTTCGGCTCGAGCACCGCCATCTGCAGGATCTCGTTCCGCTTCTTCTCGCCCCCGGAGAATCCGGCGTTGACGGCGCGCTGCATGATCTCCGGTTCCCACTTCACGATCTTGAGCTTCTCCTCGAGCAGGTCGATGAAGTCGATCGGGTCGATCTCCTCCTCGCCCCGGGCCTTCCGGAGTTCGTTGTAGGCCGCCCGGAGGAAGTAGGCGTTGGTCACGCCGGGGATCTCCACCGGATACTGGAAGGCAAGGAAGATCCCGGCCCGGGCCCGTTCCTCGGGCTCCATCTCCAGCAGATCCTCGCCGAGGAACGTGATGGAGCCCCCGGTCACCTCGTAGGCCGGATGTCCCGCCAGCACCTGGGCCAGCGTGCTTTTGCCCGATCCGTTGGGGCCCATCACGGCATGCACTTCGCCGGGGCGCACGGTCAGGTCGATCCCCCTCAGGATCTCGGTCCCCTCCACTCCGGCACGGAGTTCCTTGATTTCAAGCACGGCACATCCTCGCTGGTTTGACGGTCATCACCTATCCAACACTTCCTTCAAGGCTGATTCCCAGAAGCTTCTGGGCCTCCACGGCGAACTCCATCGGCAACTCCTTGAACACTTCCTTGCAGAACCCGTTCACGATCACCGAGATCGCGTTCTCGGTGTCGAGCCCGCGCTGCTTGCAGTAGAAGATCTGGTCCTCCCCGATCTTCGAGGTGCTCGCCTCGTGCTCGACGGACGCGGTGCGGTTCTGGACGTCGATGTACGGGAAGGTATGGGCTCCGCAGCGGTTTCCGATGAGCATCGAGTCACACTGGGTGTAGTTCCGGGCTCCCTCGGCCTTGGGGAGCACCTTCACCAGGCCTCGGTAGCTGTTGTTGCCCTGGCCGGCCGAGATCCCCTTGCTGATGATCGTGCTGCGGGTGTTCCGCCCGGAGTGAATCATCTTGGTTCCGGTGTCGGCCTGCTGGCGCCCGTTGGTCACAGCCACGGAGTAGAACTCGCCCACCGAGTCGTCCCCCAGGAGGAGCACGCTGGGATACTTCCAGGTGATCGCCGACCCGGTTTCCACCTGGGTCCAGGAGATCTTGCTGCGGCGGCCGGCGCACTTGCCGCGTTTGGTGACAAAGTTGTAGATCCCGCCCCGGCCCTCGTCGTCCCCGGCGTACCAGTTCTGGACGGTGGAGTACTTGATGGTGGCGTTTTCCAGGGCCACGAGTTCCACGACCGCGGCATGGAGCTGGTTCTCGTCCCGCTTCGGCGCGGTACATCCCTCCAGATAGCTCACCGTGGCACCCTCGTCGGCGATGATGAGGGTCCGTTCGAACTGTCCCGTATTCTGGGCGTTGATCCGGAAGTAGGTGCTCAAGTCCATCGGGCAGCGCACCCCCTTCGGGATGTACACGAAGCTGCCGTCGGTGAACACCGCGGAGTTGAGCGCGGAAAAGAAGTTGTCGCTGGTGGGAACCACGGAGCCCAGGTATTGGCGCACCAGGTCGGGGTGCTCCTTCACCGCCTCGGAGAAGGAGCAGAAGATGATGCCCTGCTCCGCCAGCGCCTTCTTGTAGGAGGTGCCGACCGACACGCTGTCGAAGATGGCATCGACCGCAACGCCGGAGAGGATCTTCTGCTCGTTGAGGGGGATGCCGAGCTTGGTGTAGGTCTCCAGCAGCTTCGGATCGACCTCATCGAGGCTGCCCAGGGGCGCCTGGGTTCTCGGCGCGCTGTAGTAGACGATGGACTGGTAGTCGATCGGCGCATGGGTGACGTTGGGCCACTGTGGCTCCGTCATGGAAAGCCACGACCGATAGGCCTTGAGCCGCCATTCGAGCAACCACTCGGGCTCCTCCTTCTTGGCGGAGATGAGCCGGATCACATCCTCGTTGAGGCCGGGCGGCACCGAGTCCGCATCAATGTCGGTGACGAAGCCCCATTTGTACTCGCGATTGACGAGTTGTTCCACAGAACCGGTCATGCCTGCTCCCGGGAATGGGTCTCATTCCCCAACGCTGAAGACTCCAGCCCGGTCAGACCGGGCCGGACATGATATTCGCAGGATCCGCATCCTTCCACCATGTGGGAGGTGCGCTGCACCGCGGCACCGAGCACGTCGGCCAGGAACCGCGCCTCCGCGGCGCAGATCTCGGGGAACCGCTCGGCGACGGCACGAATCGGACAGTTGTGCTCCACCAAGGACTGCTCCCCTTCCCCGCTCCCATGCCACTCCGGCATGTACCCCTCGTCGGAGAGAAACCGCGAAAGGGCGGCCACCCGCTCGGAGAGGGGGGCCCCTTCGAGCTCCTCACAGAGTCGCAGGGCCACGTCCCGGAAGCGGGATTCGAGCAGCGACACGGCGGCGGCCCGGCCTTCGCGTGCCACCAGGTGATCGAGCAGGTGGGTGAGGGCCTGCTGGTAGCGGTGCGGAAACATCGCCTCGCCCGATTCGGTGAGGCTGTACAGGAAGGCGGGAGCCCCCACGCTGCCATAGGAACGCTCGTGGACCACCAGCGAAGAGACCTCGAGCTCCTTCAGGTGATGCCGCACCGCATTGAGCGACATCCCCAGACGATCCGCCAGGTCCTTGGCCGACAGCGGCTGGGCCCGCTTGAGCTCAACGAGCACATTCCCCCGAGCCCCGCGGATTCCCGGGGGTGGAGCGATCGGCTCGTTTCTCTGAAGCAAGGCGGTACCCATGCAGGAGAATGTAGCCTGGAGAAACTGGGGTGTCAACATTAATCTGGTGTTTTTGGTGTGAACTCCTGAAAACCGTTGCGGTGCGGCAACTACAGATCTATCAACAGGGTCCGGGCGGAAGGATGAAACGGCGCTCCGACAGAAGTGGTTCTTGCTAGTATTAGCTTTTACAACTACTGCTCAGACGCTCTCGGGGCAGTTTTCCGGTCTTGTCCGCAAGCGTTCTCGGCGCGAGATTGGGAGGGTCATGACCATTCACCGCATCCGACTTCTCGGCGATCCTGTCCTCCGCTCCCGGTGTGAGCCCATTGCCAAGCCCTCCAGCGCGGCGGTCCGGGTCGTGGTGGACGATCTGCGTGAGACCCTGCGGGATTGGCAGTCCCGGTTTGGCAGTGGAAGGGCCATCGCGGCTCCGCAGATCGGCGCCCCGGTTCGGGTCGTGTTCGTGGAGATGGACAAGCCGTGGCCGCTACTCAATCCGGAGATCGTCGAGGTGGGCGGGGAAGACTTCACCGTATGGGACGATTGCTTCTCGTTCCCCAATCTTCTGGTTCGGGTGGTACGGGCCTGGCGGATCCGGGTCAAGTACTCCGACCTCAAGGGTGCGACCCACGAGATTGACCTCGAGGGAGACCGGGCCGAGCTCCTGCAACACGAGATCGACCACCTGGATGGGGTGCTCGCCGTGGACCGTGCCTTCGGATCCGACCCCTTCTGTCTCCGGGAGGAGTGGAACCGCCTGTACACCTCGGGCGACCGATACGGAGAGCCGGAGCCCCGCTCCGACCAGCTGACGGCCGCACCGCTCGGTTTGTAACGAGGAGCGAGGCAAGATGACGAACAAAGACTTCCAGTCCCAGTATGCCCGGTTCCTGCACCGTACCGCCGGCTTGCTGATGTTGCCGACGGCGGTGTTTTCGTCTGCGACCGCTCAGTCAGTTCAATATCGTTCCCCGGCGGGAGTCAGCTATCACTCCGAGACCGAAAACGAGGCCGTGGTGCAGGCCCGCAAGGCCCTCGCCGCCGACCCCACCAACGTCGACCTCCTCATCGCGCTCGGAGTGGCGCAATCGGGGGTCCGTCAGTATCGCGAAGCAATCGCCACCTTCACCGAGGGGCTCCGCCACGCGCCGGGACACCCGATGCTGCTCCGGTGGCGGGGGCACCGGTACCTCTCGATTCGGGAGTTTGATCGCGCCCTGGCCGATCTCGAGGAAGGAATCGGTATCGACCCGTCGATCTACGGGCTCTGGTACCACCTCGGGGTGACGCGGTTTGCCCTCGGGAACTTCGCCGGGGCAGCCGACGCCTTTGCCCGGGCCCAGCCAATCGCCCCGGATGGGAACGAGCTGGCGGGGGCCACCGACTGGCTCTGGATGTCCCTGATGAGGGCAGGTCGTCCCGCGGAGGCGGAGGCCATGCTCCGCGCGCGCCCTGACACGCTCCCCTCCACCAACCTGTATGCCCGGCGATTGCAGATGTATCGCGGCCTCCTCGAGCCCGGCAGGGTGGGGGACCCCGCCGACACAGCGGACGTGTCCCGGGCCACGCTGCACTACGGACTCGGCAACTGGTATCTGGTCCGGGGAGACAGCACCCGGGCCCGTACCGAGTTCGAACAGGCGGTGGCGTCCGGCGGGTGGCCGGCGTTCGGGTTCATCGTGGCGGAACAGGAGCTGCGGCGACTCCCCTAGACCAGGTGCAACGACTACCCCTACTCCCTATTCCCTACTCCCTACTCCCTACTCGCTACTCCCTCTCTCCCCTCACTCAGGATCCCCCATGGGAAAACCCGTCACCTTTCCAGCCAACGGCCACACTGCCAGCGGATACCTCGCACTGCCCGCCACCAAGCGAGGGCCGGGGGTTCTCGTGATCCAGGAGTGGTGGGGTCTGGTGGATCACATCAAGGATCTCTGCGACCGCTTCGCTGCGGAGGGCTTCGTGGCCCTGGCCCCCGACCTCTATCACGGCGAGACCACCACGAGTCCGGATGACGCCGGCAAGCTCTTCATGGCGCTCAACATCGACCGGGCGGGAGTGGATCTCCGGGGAGCGGCGGATCATCTCCTGTCGCTCGAGGAGTGCACCTCGAGCAGGGCAGGGGTGGTGGGATTCTGCATGGGGGGCCAACTCGCGCTCTACGCCGGGATGAAGTACCCCGATCGTATCGCGGCCGTGGTGGATTTCTACGGGATTCACCCCAAGGTGGAGATCGACCCGTCCAAGGTGCAGGTCCCGGTGATCGGGCACTTCGGGCGGCAGGACTCCTCGGTGCCGCTCGACGGGGTGCACGCCCTGGCCCGTGCGATCCGCGAGGCGGGCGGCTCCATGCAGGTCCATGAATACGACGCCGGCCACGCCTTCTTCAACGATACGCGACCCGTGTACGACGCGAAGGAGGCGACGCTGGCATGGGGACGGACCCTGGCGTTTCTCCGAGACACGGTGGAGTAGGGATGGAGCAGGGAGTAGGGAGTAGGGAGTAGGGAGTAGGGAGTAGGGAGTAGGGAGTAGGCGGTAGGCGGTGGGCGGTTCTCCACTCACTCCTCTGGCGCCTTGTTCACTGTTCATTGGTCATTGTTCCTTGTCAAAACCACTGTCCCACCCGCACGAACGCCGTCCCCCGGCCGTTTGTGGCCACCCCGTATTCCAGGGCCACCAGCCCGAGTGGGGTCTCGGCGCCCACTCCGCCTCGGCTGCCGCCGAGCCAGCCGTCATTGCCCAGAAGGGAGCCGCCGATGGCGGTGCGCCCCCCGGCGAGCGTTCCACGGAGCGCCAGGGGGCCGAGCACCCGGTAGCTCACGACCACGGAGCCATACACCTCGCGATCGCCCCGGCGCTCGCCGAGATGAAGGCCGGGGAAACCATCGTCCCCACCCAACGGGAAGGACTCCTGCAGGGGGAGCCCATCGCCCCAGGCCACGCGCGCGGTGGGATGGACCGTGAGTCTCCCCCTGGCGAGGGGCACGGAGACCTCACCCACCACGCGTTGGATCTCCTCGGAGAGGAGGAGCTCTCCCCGCGCCTGGGTTCGGCGTCCCCCTTCGTCATCCCACTCGCCGCGCAGCAAAGCCCCGGCGCTTCGATCGGCGGAGCCGTCGGGATTCCGCCACCACCGGGCATCGAGCCCGGCCATGAGGCGAACCCGTTTCCCCAGTGCCTGTTCCACACCGACCACACCGATCACCTCCTTGGTGTCGAGTGATTCGAGCTCGATCCCGTCCGGGGTGAAATCCCGCACATCTTCCGTGCCGAGCCGCAGGGAGGAGAGAACCGTGGTCCGTCCCGAGCCGGCGCCGAAGTTCCGCCGCACGCCCCCGGTGAGGTCCCGCCGGAATCGTCCCAGGGTGAGGATCCCGCTCAGCTCATACCGGGCGTCGAGTTCCACCCGGTTGAGGAACCCCAGCCAGAGCCGACCACCGAGATCGTTGTCGAAGGCGAGGCCGAGGCCGGCCACCCGGGGCGACGCGTGACGCACCTGCACCCGGAAGGCCGTGCTGTCGCCCGCGGACGTGGGGTGGAGCCACACGCTGCGGTAGGGCTCCATGTCGGCCAGTTCGAGAAGAGCGGCACGCAGGTCGGCCGGATCCACCGTGCGTCCGGGAGCCAACCCCAGGATCTGGTCGGCCAGGGCACGGTCGTGGACATGCCCGTTGTCCACCGCCACCGGTCCGACCATGATCGGAGGAGCGCTCGTGAGGAGGGTGTCCGCCCGCGGGGTCCCGCCGACAGCGCAGACCCAGGCATCGAGGGCACTGTCCGCCGCGATGCGTCCGAGGTCGATGAGCCGGGTGAGGGCCCGGGCCGAAAAGTCGAGGGACGGAAAGGTATCGACCGGCGAGCGGATGAGGAGGTCATCCGCGGAGAGGGAATCCGCCGGCTGCACGAAGAGAAAGCTGAGCACCTGGCCGGCCACATCAAGAGGAGCCGACGAATCGAGACTATCCTTGGGTTGCTCTGTCACGTCGGACACGATGATCCGGGTGGCGCCGAGGGCTCGCGCCTGGGCGACGGGGATGTTCGCGGAGAGCCCCCCGTCGACCAGCGCTCGGCCGTCGATGATCTCGGGAGGAAAGACCAGAGGGATGGCGGCACTCGCCCGGACGGCCTGGGCCAGGTCCCCTCTGTCCAGGGCGACGGGGGAGCGGTTCCGGAGATCGGTCGCCACGGCACGGAAAGGGATCGGAAGACGCGCAAAGTCGCCGCGGGCCAGGAGATTCCCCCTAAGCAGCGCCGCGTTGAAGAGCGCGTTCACCTCCCGCTCCCGGATCGCGGCGGTTTGCAGGGCGAACCCCCCCTCACCCTGTTCCCAGATGGCCACCGGGAGGAGGTTCCCCCAGGCCAGTCGGCGCCCCGGTGCGTAGCGGCGGAACAGGGAGGGAAGGGGGAGAACCCGCGCAAGGGAGTCGATGACGCGCGCGGGATACCCGCTGGCATACATCCCGCCGATGATGGCGCCCATGCTCGTCCCGACAATCAGGTCGGGCCGGATCCCCCTCCTCTCCAACACCTCCAGCACTCCCACATGGGCCAACCCCTTGGCACCACCACCGGAGAGCACCAGGGCGAGGGGCCCCGCCGGACAGGAGGACTGGGCCCGGGCCGGAGCGGCCGCGACGGCGGAGCCGATGACCCCGGCAAAGAGGAGCGCCCGGAGACCCTTGCGCCGCGGACGGTCGGTTCTTATCTCTTGTCCAGCGCTACGGGCGGGAGCGTTCCGGGCGCGGCGGGTCCATGTACCCGGGGACGCCGCTCGCACGTTTTCTCGAGGAGTTTCATTCATGACGTATGTGATCACCGAGCCGTGTATCGGGGTCAAAGACCGGGCCTGCGTGGATGTCTGTCCCGTGGACTGCATCTACGAGGGCGAGGACCAGCTGTACATTCATCCCGATGAATGTATCGACTGCGGGGCGTGTGAGCCCGAGTGTCCGGTGACGGCCATTTTCCCCGAGGATGACGTTCCCCCGGAGATGCTGAGCTACACCGCGAAGAACAAGGATGTGTTTCTGGGTGACGATCCGCCGGGACCTCCCCAGCGCTGACCCCACCCCTCGCCCGGCATCTCGGCGATCCCGGACGAGAAGGAGCCCTCGGGTCACGAATGGCCCGAGGGCTTTCTTGAGGTGGGAGGATGTTGCGTGTGCAGCGTTGACCTGGTGAACACCTGGTCGGGCCGCTACACCCATAAAGACGTGTGGCGGCCGCATTCGGTTTCATGAGACCCCCGCCAGGAACTCCCGGAGGGCCGCCCCGGTCTCCGCCGGATTCTCGATCGGGGTCAGGTGCCCCGCCTTCGCGACGATCCGGCACGAGGCCCCGGGGATGGCCCCGGCGAGATCCTCAATGACCGCGGGCGGGGTGATCGGGTCGTCCGCCCCACCAATCACCAGGGTGGGAAGATCCCGCAGAGAGCCCAGCATCCCCGTGCTGTCGGGCCGGTCCCGCAGGGCAATCAGTCCCCCCAGAAGGCCGGCGAGCGGAGTCTGCTCGATCATTCCCCTGATCGCCTCCTCCATGGCCGGGTGGTTTCGCGCCGCGGGGCCCAGGAGGGCGGGAAGGAGGGCCTCCACGGCGGCACCGATGCCCCGCTCCCGCACCTCGGTTGCCAGTTCGTCCCGGCTCCGCCGGGCCTCGGGACCATCCGCCGTGGCACGGGTGTTCAGGAGTACGAGACCGTGCACCCGGTCTCGGGCCTGACGAAGGAACTCAAAGGCGACGTACCCCCCGAGCGAGAGGCCGCAGAGCACGACCCGCCGGATCTCGAGCCGGTCCAGCAGGGCAACCATGTCCCTCGCATAGGTGGCCATCGAGTATCCCACATCGGGGGCGTCCGACTCGCCGAAGCCACGCAGGTCGGGAACCACGGACCTCCACCCGGTGGGGAGATCGGCCACGGAACCCCAGAGCGACCGATTGAGCGGGAACCCGTGGAGGAAGAGAACGGTGGGACCCGAGGCCGATCCCCGCAGTTCCACCGCCAGTCCGACGCCGTTGACCGTATGGCGTTCCCCGGGGAGCAGCATCCCCGCGTCCCGCATTCCGTGCGACACGGAAGAGGGTATGGGGGTAGGCCGACCGTCCTGCCCCACACACACGAAGACGAAATCGGCCCGGGCCACAAGACGTTCGGAGCCCCGGGACCGCGCCTCCTGCCTCATACGGAAACTGGTGCGGCCGCGATGGGTCAACTGGAGGGTGAACACCAGAACGTCACCGGGCCAGGCGGCCTCCAGATACTCGATTTCCGTTCGGCGCACGGCCGGAATGACCTGCTCGCGAGAAAAGATCTCCAGGCCCGGTCCCCGCTCCAGGACCGACCACCGGGCCTGCTCGAACAAGGCCAGGAAGGTGGCCTGGTTCACGTGCCCGAAGGCGTCGCAATGGTGGGGGTAAACGGTGATTTCAACCGGTCGCATGCAGGAAGCTACGCGAGCCATGTCTCCCCCCGCTACCTTTCAGAAGCAGAGACCAACCAGGAGGAGAGAAATGGCCCCGGCCACGGATTATATTCGCCACGCCGCGCGCCTGACGCGCAAGTTGCAGCTGGAAGCTGGTTTAGGGGCTTCACCCGCACCGGACGCCGAGTACTGGAAAACGCTTGCCAAGGCGTTCGAGGAGATCGCCGACGGCTTCGAACAGACCGCTCGGCGGGAGTAACGTGGCCGACACCCCCTCCTCTCCCTCCCGCCCCCCGACGCGGGACCTGAGCCCCGAGGTCGTTTCCACCCAGGAGACGCTCGAGCGACTGCTTTCGGCCTGCGCCGAAGCCCCCCACATCGCCATCGACACCGAGGCCGCGAGCTTCCACCGGCACCACGACCGGATCTATCTCATCCAGGTATCCACCCGGGACGTCACTGCGGTCATCGACCCCCTGGCCGACCTCGAGCTGGCCGGCTTTGGAGAACTCCTGGCGGATCCGGCACGGGAGGTCGTCTTCCACGATGGGGACTATGACCTTCGCCTCATGGACCGGCAGTACGGATTTCACGCCCGGAACGTCTTTGATACCCGCATTGCCGCTCAATTCCTGAATGAGCCAGGCATTGGCCTCGCCGCCCTCCTGGGCCGGTATCTCGGCGTGACCGTGGACAAGCGATTTCAACGGGCCGACTGGTCGGCCCGTCCCCTTCCCGCCGACATGCTCTCCTACGCGGCCACCGACACCCATTTCCTGCTCGAACTGCGCGACCTGCTCCGGGAGCGGCTTCGGGAAATGGGCCGTCTCTCCTGGTGCGAGGAGGAGTTCGAGCACATCGTGATGGTCCGGTGGACCGCGGGAGACGACCGGGAGCACGCCTTCCTCAAGATGAAGGGCGCCCGGGACCTGACGCCGCGCTCTCTCGGCATCCTGGGCACACTCTGGCAATGGCGTGAGAGTACCGCGGACCGGATTGACCGGGCCGCTTTCCGGATCCTGGGCAATGAGGCGATGCTCGAGTTGGCGCGCACCCCGGTAGGGACCGTCGACGAGCTCGCCCACCACAAGGGCGTGGGCCGACAGACGGCGGGACGATGGGGGAAGGAAATTCTTGAGGCCATCGCCCAAGGCCAGAAGATGCGCGAGAAGGACCTGCCCCGTTTCGAACGGACGGAAAGACGCCCCATTGACCGGCAGTTCCAGGTGCGGGTGGAGCGTTTGAAGAAAGTGCGGAACGAGGTGGCAGGGCGGCTGGACCTGGCCCCCGGCGTCGTCTGTCCCAATGGAACACTGGAAGCGATCGCCCGCGCGGAGCCGGCGAACCTGGAGGCCCTGGCCCATGTTCCCGGGGTGCGCCGGTGGCAGGCCGCCACCTTCGGGCAGGATCTTCTGGATGCGCTCGGGGTCAGAACCCCATGAACGCCTTGACCCTCGGATCCATCCGGTCCGGGGTCCAGTAGGGTTCCCACACCAGCTCGATTTCCGCCGAGTTCACGTCCTCCAACTGCTCCAACACCATCTTCGCGTCGCCCATGATCTCGGGACCCGAGGGGCATCCGGGCGAGGTCAGCGTCATCTTGACGTGGACCGCCCCTTCCTCGTTGACCGCGACATCGTAGACCAGGCCGATATCCATGATATTGAGCCCCAGCTCGGGATCCTTGACCTGGCGCAAGGCCTTCCGGGCGGTTTCGACGGTGATCATGAGAGACCCTCCCGCGTGAAGTGATCTGTGGAAGGAAACAGGGGAGCAGGGAATAGGGAATAGGGACAAAACAGGGAGTAGGGAACAGGGAGTAGGGAGTAGGGGGAGCCGTTCCCCATTCCCTAAGCCGGCAGAGCCGGAACCAAAGGGGCTCGCTTCCGAGGTTTCGCGTGGGTTCCCCGGGGCTTTCGCCCCGGGCTCGGCGGAGAGAGCCCGTTCACACGGCCGGGTGTTCGTCTGGATTCTCGGTGGCGCGCAGGGACGGTTCGTGAACCGCCCTTCCCACCTCCCCCGGTCGAGCAAGGGGTGTCAGCCCCGGGAAACACCAATCGCTTGGTCACGGCGCTCGGCGACGCGAATACACCAGACGCCTCACAGTTGGATGCCCTCCCGGGCGCCGTCAAACGCACTGCCGGCGCTGGTTTCCGGGCGTCGCCCAACATTGTGTTGCCGTTTTGTGTTCAATTTTGTCCGGGAGGGGACTATTCCCTACTCCCTACTCCCTACTCCCTGGTGGGGGGTGGGTGGGTGGGTGGGTGGGAGGGAGGGAGGGGGTGAACGAAATTCCGGCAGACCGTGTCTATAAGCATGGATCCAGGAGGGCCTGTTCCGGAACCCCGGCCTGAGAGACTGCGTGGACGAAGCTGAGCTCATTTCACGTGCCCGCCTGGGGGATCGCGTTGCGGGACGGGAACTGTATGACAGGCACACACTTCGCACCCGGGCTCTCCGGGCCGCCGTCCGGGCGGGGGCCCGGCCCGAGGAGATTGGCCGGTTGGCGGGGGAGGGGAATTCTCCGATTCGCGAGACGGTCGTGACCGAACTGCTGCAGATCGGGAGTGACGGGGCCATCGATGCCGCTCTTTCGCTCGTCTCCAGTGAGACCGACACTCGTCTCCAGCGGCGGCTCGTGTCCCGGCTTTCCCGGTCTGAACATCCCCGGGTACGCACCTTCCTCCAGACTCTGGTGGAGCGGTAGCTACCGGCGAAGAGATCCGGGGGGGATCCGGTAGAGGAGAGTGGCCGTGTTCCGGTCTCGCACGGTCAGCGAGTGAGATCGTGTGACCGGGAACATCACATCGTTCGGGTCACCCGAGTGAGGGAGCCCGATCGCATGGCCCACCTCGTGAACGGCCACCGCACGTTGTCCCTCGTCGGGGAGGTGCTCCCCGGAGGGCAGTCTCACCGCGAGGGTAACGGTGGCGGCGAGGATCGATCCGTGGGACGTGGCCCGGACCCGGGTGACACCCGCTTCGGGACCACTGAGGGTGTCCACCCATTCCACTCTGATCTCGGCCGAGGTGTCGTCCGGCGCAACCTCGCGGAAACGCAGGCCGAGCCCAATGCTCTCCCAGATCGCCAGCGCTTCCCGCAGAAAGCCCCTCTGCGCCGGGCCCGCCAGGGATCCGGGGAGGAGGGCCACCCGGACCGGATCCCGGTCCCGGCCAACCCAGCGGCGCAGGAGCGAGTCCCGGCTGAACACCGAGTCGAGATACCCTGACGAGCCCACAGTCGCCACCGCGCTCCGGAGCGCCTCCCGGTCCTGGCCGGAGTTCTCCCCGAGTTCCGGTCCGACCACCGCCGTGTCCACCCCCGGCTCCGGACCCATCGATTCGGAAATGCCGGGAGACCACACCCTCCCCCCGATCAGGAGCAGGCCCAGGACCAGCACAAACCCGAGCATTACCCGACCCATGATTCGTCCCCCGAATCCGCGCGGCAACTGGCGAAGAGCGCCCCCCTCCTCTTAACATTGGGCCGGCCGCACACCACGTGCGGGCTGTCCGACGAGGAAAGGTCGCCTGTGGTCATGCGATACCTGGCTCGCGGGCTGGTCCGATTCCGTTTTCTGATCATCGGGATCTGGGTCATCCTGGGGGGCATTGCGTTCCTCCGCGCGCCAGAGACACCGAACAAACTGAACCTCCGCGGCGGGAGCGATCGGATCACCGAGGCCCACCGCGCGGATCTGCTCCTGCACGATCGGTTCGGACGCCCGTTCAGCGAGTTCTTCGCCATCAGTATCGAGGGCACGAGCTCGTTCCGCAACGGGCGTGCCGCGCAGGTCCTCGACTCCCTCACGGCAGCCGCGGCCGCGGAGCCGTACGTCCGCACCCTGATCAGCTACGCGACCAGCGGCGACTCGACCTTCCTGAGCGCCGACGAGCGATCCACCTTCTTTCTGCTCGCCCTGGACGTGCCGGGGGACAGCGCCGGCGCGTATGTCGAACCGTTTCGAGAGGTGATGCGCCGGACCCTGGCCCGCATGCCGGGAGCCGGGGAGTACACCCTCCGGGTGACGGGACGGGCCCCCCTCGACCTCGACGTGCGGACGGTGAGCTGGGCGGACAGCAAGCGGCTCGAGGCACGGCTCCTCCCGATCAATCTGATGATACTGGTGCTGGCATTCGGGGCGCTGGTGGCGGCGTTCATTCCGTTGCTGATCGGCACCATGGCCATCGCCGTCTCCCTGACGATCGTCGGCTACCTCACGGCCATTACGCCGATGTCGGTCTTTGTCCTCAACATGACGACCATGATCGGCCTCGGCGTGGGGATCGACTATTCCCTCCTGGTGATCACCCGGTTCCGGGAGGAGTTGAACCGCGGGTACCGGCGACAGGAGGCCGCCATCCGGACCATGTGCACCGCCGGGGTGGCGGTGGTCACGTCGGGGCTCACGGTGGTGGTCGGGTTCTCCGCCCTCCTTCTCACACCATTGGTGGAGACGCGCAGCGTGGGGATCGGCGGGCTGGTCGTGGTGGCGGTGGCTGTTCTCCTTTCCATCACCTTCCTGCCCGCGCTTCTCGCCATCGCGGGCCGTTCAATCGACCAGCCGCGGTGGCTGGCCCGCAAACTGTCGTGGTACTATTCGCCACAGATCTGGGAAAAATGGGCCCGGTCGCTCAGCCGGCATCCCCGGCGCGCCCTTGTGCTGGGCCTCCTGGGCATCGGCATCCTCACCGCACCCCTCGTGTTCATCCGCGTGGGGCTCCCGGCCCGGCACTGGTGGCCGGTGCAGACCGAGGCGGGGGCCGGGGTGGAAGCCCTCAACCGGATGGGCGTCTCGGGCTACCTGCTGCCGGTGCGGATCGTGATCGAGGTTCCGGAGGGAGTCCGGGCGGCATCGGCCACCACGCTGCGAGGACTTCGGGCCCTCTCCGACACCCTCCGGGCCGACCCTCGCGTGCGGGACGTCCGGAGCCTTGTGGATCTCTCCTCGGGGACATCCATCCTCGGCTACTCACTTCTCTACTCCGATCTCGACTCGGCCCGGGCGCGCCACGGGGCCTTTCTCGACGCCTATCTGAGCACGGATGCCCGGGTCACGCTGGTGGACGTGATTCTTGCGGACACCACGAGTCTCACTTCGGCGATGGAGGTGGTGACGGAGACCCGCGACTTCCTGGCCTCGGGATCGATCCGGCAGTTGCGGGACACCGAGATCTCCGTCGGGGGATATGTGGCCGCGAGCGTGGACTTCCAGGACGATCTTCTCGCCCGGTTCCCCCTCCTCGTGATCCTGACGCTCACGGCCACCGGGGTGATGCTGGCCATCGCCTTCCGGTCGATCCTGGTGCCGATCAAGGCAATCATCATGAACAGCCTGTCGGTCATGGCCACGTTCGGACTGATCGTGCTGGTGTTCCAACATGGCATCGGAAGCCAACTCATCGGCCTGGACGGACCGACCGAAGCGATCTTCGTGGCGGTGCCGGTTCTGGTGTTCGCCGTGGTGTTCGGTCTCAGCATGGACTACGAGGTCTTCCTCCTGAGCCGCATCAAGGAGGCCTATGATCGCACCGGGCGCAACACCGAGGCCACCATGGAGGGCCTGAGCGCCACGGCCTCGGTGATCACCTCCGCCGCCCTCATCATGATCATGGTGTTCGGCGCCTTCGCCTTTGCCGGGGTCCTGGTGATGCAGTTCCTCGGGTTCGGGCTTGCCGTGGCGGTGCTGCTGGACGCCACGATCGTGCGGATGGTGCTGGTGCCGGCCTTCATGCAGTTGATGGGGCGCTGGAACTGGTGGCCGGGTGGCCGGGTGGTGAAGGCGGAACCGGCGGACCGAGCCGAGGCGGAGTGAGGTCACTGGAGGAGGGGTCGCCCCCGGCCGAGGGGAAGGGATCGCGATGGCATCGTATGATGTCATTCCTGGCCGGGAGCGCGCTCCTGTTGGCCGCAGTGGCCCCACTGGAGGTCCATCCCGCGGGACAGAGGCATGGGACCCACCACGAGGCCGCTCCGGAATCCCATCATCACCCCGGGGGGAACCGGGACTCCAAGGACTCACCCCGGCACTCATGCACCGGGGGGTGCTGCCTCCGGTGCCAGGGATCATGCCAAGTCCGTTTCAGTCCCTCGACCGCCCCCGTGTCCGCTCCCGGTACATCCCCCGCGAGCCCCCTCCGCGAGTTGGTCTGCAACCCTCCGTTCCCTGGTGAGCACCCTTCTCTTCTCCCTTACGCCCGCCCCCCTCCCGTGGATCGAGGTCAGGCCTGAAACCTGGTTTTTGACTCGAGACCACCGCCCGTTCCGCGCCGCTTCTACTCGATGCGGCTGTCTCACGGGCACTTCGGAGGAGTGTTTTCATGTTCTATCGTCATTCAGGGACCCGTGCGCGGGCCCTGAGAACCATTCTTGTCCTGTGTTTCGCCCTGTCGGCGGGCATGCCACCTCTCACACTGCAATCTCAGGCACCGCCTGGAACGACCGTGAGAGGAACTGTCCGATCGGTGAGAGACGGACGAATGATCGAAGGCGCCATCGTCACCCTCCCGGAGGTCCTCCGGCGCGTCACGACCAATGACCGCGGGGAGTTCACCTTCGAGAACATTCCCAACGGCCGCTGGCTCATCTCCGCTCAGGCCATCGGGTTCGCCTCGCTGAGCCGACGGGTGCCCGTGCCCGCCCCCGGTGGTGACGTCGTGGAGATCCGCCTGGAGCCCTCGGCTGTGGAACTCACACCGGTGACCGTGACCACCTCACGGGGCCGCGCGACGAGCGGGCGGGAAGCGACGAGCAGCATTTCCGTTCTTGGGGCGGATGAGATCGCGGCCACCCCGTCGGGGACCACCGATGAGCTTCTCCGCTCCATCCCCGGTGTTCAACTACCCCTTGTCAACAGTACGGTGAACTTTCCGGCAAATCCGAGCGTGGCTATTCGGGGCGTCGGTCTGGGAGACAATGGTACCCGGACGCTCGTTCTGGTGGACGGGCTCCCCGCCAACGGCGCTTTCTTCGGCAACGTGTTCTGGAATCGTGTCCCCCGCCAAAACGTCGAGAGGATCGAAGTCGTCCGCGGAGGTGGGGGATCGAGCCTGTTCGGGTCCTACGCGATGGGCGGCGTGATCAACATCCTGACCCGGTCGATCGACGACAAACCCCGCGCGACCACGGAGATCAAAGGCGGAAAGCACGGTTTGTTCCAGGCCGACGGCTCGGCCGGAACGGGAATTGGTCCGGTGCGTGTGGGGATCTCGGGCAACTACTTCCGTAATGACGGATACTTTCGGGTGGCCCCGGAGGACCGTGGTCCGATTGACCGTCGTCCCAACGTGGAGCAGGTGAGTGTTCAGGTGAAAGGAGAGGCGGACCTTGACGGGGGATGGTCCCTCGGGCTGACCGGCAACGTCTACGATCAGAATCAGGAGTCCGACTCCCGCCTGAGCGTGACACACACCCAGATCGTCGACATGAATGCCCGCGTTCGGCGCATGCTCGGGGGATCCGGGTTCCTCACGGCCTCGTTCTTCGCGGCAGACGAGGACTTCTCCAATGACGGTGTGAGCACGACCCCCTTCGGGACCCGTGACGGCGAGTTCGTCTCCAACGCCCATGTCACTCCTACCACCGACCTTGGCGGGTCCCTCGTGTGGAACGCCTTCTTCCCGGGGCCGGTCCGCTCCGCGACGGTGGGTGTGGATGGCCGGTATCTCAAGGGTTCGGACGACGCCGACATCTTCCTGGCCAACGGGACCCTCGCGCTCACGCGTCTCGGGAAGGGAAAGCAGCGTGTGCTCGGAGCCTTCGCCGAGGTGACCCTGGCTCCGATGCCGGATGTCGAGATCGTGGCCAGTGCCCGCCTGGACAACTTCCGGAATTTCGACGGGGAGACCCGCGAGAATGGCATAACCACGACGTTCTCATCCCGGGACATCACTGAGTTCAATCCCCGGATCGGTCTCCGGGTTCAACCCACGGAGCAGGTGGGGGTGCGAGCCTCCGCGTACCGGGCTTTCCGTGCTCCGACCCTGTCCGAGCTCTACCGCTCTTTTGGCACCGCGACCTTCATCGGATTGGCCAACCCCGCATTGGAAGCCGAAACGCTGACCGGAGTGGACGGCGGCTTCGATGTGCAGGTCGGACCCTTCTCCGCCCAGATCAACGGATTCTACATGGAGATCGAGAATCAGGTCGGAGGTGTCGTGGCCGGGTTCAGTCCCTTCACCCTGCGGAACGAGAACATCGGCACCGCCGAGTCCAAGGGGCTGGAACTTCTCGGACAGGTGGCCGTGACCCCACGGATCTTCCTCACGGCCGGATACACCTTCACTGACACCGAAGTGACGGACAACGAGGACGACCCCGACCTCGTGGGAAACCGGATCGAGGGCGCACCGCGCCATGTCTTCACCGGAAGTGGCGGGTACAGCGACCCCAACGGTCTCTCCCTCACCTTCCGCCTCCGCTCGCTGGGCTCACAATTCCAGGACATCAGTAACGAGACCCGCCTCGGGGCCCACACCGTGGTCGATGCCTTCGCTTCGTATCGGCTACCGAACGGGGTGAAGGCATTCGTGGAGATCGAGAACCTCCTCGATGAGGACTACACCGCGACCGCGTTGGGGGGCGCTCCCCGGCGCGGCGCTCCCTTCCAGATCAACGGTGGTGTCCGCCTCACCATTCGGTAGCCGGACACTCCGCAGCCGATCCTCGGGCCACTCTCCGAGGGTCGGCTGCCTCGCCCCGGCAGCGGGGCCCGCGTCCAGGTCAAGGCATCCGCCACCAGCGGCACCTCGAGGGATAGCCGCCGGGGTTCGGGGCCCGTTGCCTTCGCCGGGGTTCTGGTGATGCAGTTCCTCGGCTTCGGCCTCGCGGTGGCGGTGCTGCTGGACGCCACGATCGTGCGGATGGTGCTGGTGCCGGCCTTCATGCAGATGATGGGGCGCTGGAACTGGTGGCCCGGGGGCCGGCGGGTGGTGAAGCCCGAATCGGGGGACCGGCCGGAGGCCGGATGAGGTCACCTCACTCCGGCCATGGTGGGTCCGTTCAGTCCTCCCGCCGCTTCGCCAGGATGTCCTCCAGCACCACCCGGTCGATCAAGCCATCCATCCGGACCCGAACATCGTAATTCTCCCAGTACATGAAATCGCGCAGCGCCTCCAGGAACTGCGGGGTGGCGCTCCCCTCGGGCTGACGGAGCCACGTCGTTGGCTGTCCGACTGGTTCACGGAGCAGGATCGGCTCCAGAAGCGCGACCCGTCCCGGCGTCAGGCGGACGAGATCCTCGGGTACACTGGGGAAGAAGTGCAACTTGTGCAGGGCGAGGAGGCGGGCCAGCTCCGCGATCGGATCGGGGGCGTCGTACACCCGGATGTCGATGAACCGGTCAGTGGCGCCCAGGTATCCCGCCCCCGCACGCACCACGAGCAGGGCCGCCGACTGCATTCCCCGCTTGTCTCCCCCCCCCGCCTGACCCGCTGCCAAGGCCGCCATGAGTCGGTCGGCGAGAGCCCCGGGTGTGCGCTCGAAGGTCTCGGCCATGTTGGCCACGGTCTGGTCGGACACCATGATGTTCGCCTGGGCGGCGAATCCCCGACCCGCGATCACCTCTCCCTTCCCACCCACCGTTGATCCGCCTCCCGGTTTGCCCACGCGACCCCCGGCCCAGTCGAACGTCCGCTCGCCGGTGAAGCTCGCCGCGTTCCCGCGAGCGTCCACGAGACCGACCTGCCGGTCTCCCAGCAGGGTGTCGCTCCGCATGATGATGTGCAACGCCTCCTCCGCGCTCGCGCCCTGGGCGAGCAGGGTCAGGCCCTGTTCCCCATAGGCCGTGTTGGCGAGGCTCTGGGTGGCCACGGCTCCGACCCCGGCCCGGGCCCACGGAACCAGGCCTCCGACATTGGGAAACTTCGACTGCACCACCACACCCAGGTCGCCGGTGACGGAATCCCAGGCGACGATGCTGTAGGTGTGGGCAAGCTTGTGGAAGTGTCCCGGGGGTGCCGGCTGGGCCGCGAGAGGAATCGCCGCGAGCAAGGTGACGGCCAGTGTGCGGAAGGGGGCCATGGAACGTCCTTTGGCGGAAGAGACCGGGTCCACACCCGGGGACATCGCGATACTCATGAATCGAGGACTTCGCGCACCTTGGTCATCAGGGCGCCCCGCGGAGAACGGCTTGTGGAGCAGGTGCAGATCAGCCGGGGGGACACCATGGCGCAGCATGGTGTCGTCGGCATACCCCGAGGTGAAGAGAACCCGCACGGGAGAACCCCGCCCCCGGATCTCCCCAGCCAATTCCGGTCCGCTCATCCCGGGCATCACAACGTCGGTCAGCACGAGGTGGACCACGTCCGGGGAATCATCCAGCCACGCCAGGGCCTCCCGTCCGTCGGCCGCCGTGTGCACGGTGTAGCCCGCACGCTCCAGCACCCGTCGCGACAGCTCCCTCACCCCGGCATCGTCGTCCACGACCAGCATTGACTCCCCGCCCGGGTGCCGATGGGGCCTGGGGGCACGGCGGGTCGCTCCACGCCCGCAGGACCAGCTCGCGGTTGGTCCGTTCCAGCTCCCGCAGACTGCCCCCACTCCCCATGCCCGCCTCCCGTCGGAGGTTGATCAACACTATCCCACGATCCCTCGTCCGGTTGCCCGGATGGTAGAGTACGACGTTTTCCACTACCCAGCAATATCAGTCCACTTCGGTGCAGAGCCTTCAGGCCCCTGCGTCGCGGAATGGTTCGCCCGTTCAGCCCTTGGCGTCGAGCCAGTTGGGGCCGGTCCCGACATCCACCACCAGAGGCACATCGAGAACGGTTGCCGACTCCATCTTCTCGCGCACCATCGCCGCTACCCGGTCCGCTTCCCCCTCGGGGGCTTCCAGCACCAGTTCGTCATGGACCTGGAGGAGGAGGCGGGATTTGAGGTGGGACTTCCGAAGCGCCGCATGGATCCGGATCATCGCGATCTTGATGAGATCCGCCGCCGAACCCTGCAAGGGGCTGTTCTGGCAGAGGCGCTCTCCGAAGGCGCGCACGTTGAAGTTCCGATCCTTGAGCTCGGGAACGTAGCGGCGCCGCTTGAAGAGCGTCTCGACATATCCCTCGGTGCGCCCCCGTTCCACCTGGCCATCGAGCCAGGCGCGGACCCCGGCGAAGCGCTCGAAATACTGGGAGATGAACGCCTTGGCCTCCTCCTGTGAGATGCCGAGTTGCCGGGCGAGGGCAAAGGGTCCCTGACCGTAGATTGTGGCGAAATTGATCGTCTTGGCCCGGGCCCGCATCTCCGGCGTCACCCCCTCCGTCTCCACCCCGAAGATCACCGCGGCCGTTTCCCGGTGGATGTCGCCGCCCCGCCGGAACGCCTCGGTGAACGCGGGGTCGCCGGAGAGATGGGCCATGAGCCGAAGCTCGATCTGGGAGTAGTCCGCCACCACGAAAAGATTCCCCGGAGCGGGGACGAAGCCGCGCCGGATCGCCTCGCCGCGCGCGGTCCGGATGGGAATGTTCTGGAGATTCGGGTCGGAGGAGGAGAGACGTCCGGTGGCGGCACCGGTCTGATTGAACGTCGTGTGAATGCGGCCCGTTGTCCGGTTTACGCAGGACGGGAGCACATCCAGATAGGTGGACCGGAGCTTCTCGAGTTCGCGGTACTCGAGCAGGAGGCGGGGCACGTCATGCTGATCGGCCAGCTGCTCGAGGACTTCGGCATCGGTCGAGGGGCCGGTCTTGGTCCGCTTGATCACCGGGAGCCCGAGGGTGTCGAAGAGCACGGTGGCGAGCTGCTTCGGGCTGTTCAGGTTGAAGGGGGCGCCGGCACTTTCCGCGATCGACGCGGCCAGCCGGTCGAGATCCTCTTTCGTTTCCCGCTGCAACTGTCGAAAGACGGCGGCGTCGATCGCGATGCCGGTCCATTCCATGTCGACCAGGACCGGGATCAGCGGGAGCTCGATCTCGTCGAGGAGAGGTGTCAACTCCGCCTCGCGGAGTCCGGGTGCAAACATCTCCCCCAGCGCGTGGATCGCACGCAGGCGGAGGGCGGCCGCCTCCGCCACGCGAGGGGGAGGAACTTCCGCGAAGGGCACTTCGTTCCGTCCCTTCCCCGTGAGGTCGGATCGCAGGGGAACCGTGTGCCCCAGGTGATCGAGGGCGAGGGTGTCCAAGGTGTGCGACCGCCGACCCGGTTCCAGAAGGAAGCTCTCCAGAAGCAGGTCGGACCGAACCCCCTCCAGTTCCACTCCGGCGCTGCGCAGCACTTCCCAATCCCGCTTCACGTCGTGACCCCGTTTCGGCACCGTGGCGTCCGTCAGGAGGGCGCGCAGCGAGGCACAGCGGGAATCGGCGAGCGGGGGGAGGACCGGAACCGGCTCCGGTGCGGCGAGATCGCCCTCGGCGGGCCGGTGGCCAAAGGGGAGATACCACGCCTGATCCCCGGCGCCGAGGGCCAGGCCGAGAAGACGGGTGCTGCGGGCATCCCCGGGCGCGCTCCAGGTCTCCAGGGTGACCCTTCCGTGGGAACGAACCTGTTCCACGACACCGGGGAGGAGATCCGGATCATCCACCACGGCCGGGGAGGGTGCCTCCCCGGTGGGTTCGAGAGACACCGGAGCCGGTGGTTCGGATTCGTCGAGATCGAGGCGCCGGAGGAGCGAGTGGAACTCCAGGTCGGTCAACACCTGGATCAGGGCCGCGGGATCGGGGTCCTGCGCGGCCAGCGTCTCCAGCGACACGTCCACCGGTACCTCGCATTGAATGGTGACAAGGTCGCGTGAGAGCAGCGCGTTCGCGGCATGCTGCTGCAATGCCTCGCGGGTCCGCTTGGCGGTGACCTCCTCCGCATGCGCGAGAATGGCTTCGAGGGATCCATAGCTCCCGAGCAGGCCGCGGGCTCCCTTGTCCCCGATGCCATGCACGCCGGGAACATTGTCGGAGCTGTCCCCCACCAGGGCGAGGTAATCCACCACCTGCTCCGGGGGGACACCCAGGCGCTCCGCGGCGTTCGACTCGTCCACCCACAGTTCCTCCACTCCGGCCGGCCCGCCGCGTCCGGGATTGAGAAGGGCGACCCCGGGACGGATGAGCTGGTAGAAGTCCTTGTCCCCCGACACGATCACCACCTGGAGATCGGCTCCGGCAAACCGGGTGGCCAGGGTGCCGATCACGTCGTCCGCCTCGTAGCCGGGTACCGCCACCACCGGGATGCGGAACGCCGCGAGGAGGGCCTCGACGTGGTCGATCGCCCGGTCGAAGTCTGCCTGCAGCTCTTCGTCGAGCTTCTTCCGGGTCGACTTGTATGCGGGATACCGGGCCGTGCGGAAGGAGTCGCCGGCGTCGTGGACCCAGGCCACATACTCCGGATGCCGGGAAGCCCTCAACCGGAGCAGGAAGTTCACCACGCCCCACGCCGCCGACGTGTTCTCCCCGCGACTGGTGCGCAGCGGGCGGCTGATCATGGCGAAGAACGCCCGGTAGATCAGCGCGTAGCCGTCCACCAGGAAGAGACGGGCCGGGGAGGATGCCATCCGGATCAGTTGATTCCGGTGCGCTGAACCAGCGACCGGAGCCGGCTGAACTCGGCTCGGGATTGCGGGGTGAGCCGCATGCGGAACGTGGCCAGTTGGCCGGTGAAGGTCAGGGTGGAATTATAGGAGCTGTAGAACCACTGGATGATGCGGTTGTCCGCGCCGGGAGACGTTTCCGCCGTCTGGTCCGGCTCGCCCAGCGTGATGTACACCTCGCCCCGATCGCTCCGCCAGCCCGAGTTCACTCCCTCCTCGCGGAACCGTTCGTTGGCGATGGCCACGCGGGTGAAGTACTGGTCGAGTGCTTCGTTGTCGGTGGTGACCGGATTGGGGTCACTCTCCACCCAGAACTCCCGCCAGAGTCGCGGGCGGTCCTCCGGAGTGGAGTTGCGCAGCTCGTCGAGTTTTGTCGACGCGGGGAAGTAGCGCAGGAGGCTGAGGAGATTGTCGTAGTTGGTCACCACCCAGGACCGGGAAAAGGAGACGAGCGCCGTGGTCTGTTTCCCGGCGCTGGTGGCCACCGCCAGCGCGGTCGGGTCGACGACGGTGGTCCCCTCCCCCACAGTGATGGTGAGTTGCCCCAGCGGGGGGGCCTCCGGCGGCAGCCGCAGGGTGCGGCTCTCCACGTCATGGCCGCCGTCGAACAGCACCGACGCCCGGAGCGTCACTCTGCCCTGGTCGTCACGGAGCGTGAGCGGGAACTCGCGGGGGCCCTCCAGATGGTAGGCCTCGAAATAGACCAGAAGCGAATCCCCTCCCTGCGACACGGACCCCCGCGGGTTGAGCAGGAGTGGAACCTCTTCGGTCCGGGTCGTCCGGGACGACGCCTGATAGGCGAGTATCGGGGCGGTGATGCTTCCCGGATCGAAGGGGGGGACGGTGAGCGCCTGCTGAGCCCGCCCCTGGGTCACCGCCTGCAGATCCTCCACCACCACGGTCACCGTGTATCGCCCCGGCTGGAGCAGGAAGGCCTGCTGCATCACCACCGATTCATCCGAACGCTGCGCTTCGGCGAAGGACCCGACCGCGATGGTCCCATCCTGGGAGTAGGTCAGGGGAGGGGAGCCGGGCTGCTCGAATGTCATGGTGACCCGATACAGAGCCTGGAAGACCACCCCGGCTCGCTGGAAGGAGAAGGTGCGGTTGGCCAGGGAGATTCCCACCTGGGCGATGGTGGAGTCGTTCCGACCCCCGAGATACACCACGCTGCCCACGAAGGAGACCGGCGGTCCGCTGGTCAGGCGGCCAATCCGGCTGTAAACAGCCTGAAGATTGAAGAGCTCCTCCAGGGTCTGATCCACCCCGGCGGGGCGCACGCCATCGGGGCCGGTACGAGAACCGCCGCAACCCACCAGACCTGCCGTGAGGACCACGAGGACGAGGGGGAGGGGGAGGATTGAGGACGACACCGGCGTATGGCTCATGAGTATCTGTCCGGGACGGCGTGAGGAGCGGAAGGGGAACCTACCCGGGAGACGATGCCAACGGCACCACCTGCACGCGAGGAATGTCGTTATCTTGCCGGTCCACCGGTAACGCTGTACCTTGGACTGTTCCCATGAGCAAAGATAATCTCGTCGGCCGCACCGTGGCCGGATACCGGCTCCTCGACTACATCGGCGAGGGTGGCACCGCCACGGTCTACCAGGCGGAGCATCCCGAACGCGGGCGTGCCGCAGTCAAGGTTCTTCGGGACCGGACCTCCAAGGACCCCATTGCCGTCAAGCGGTTCCTCCGCGAGGCGGAATTCGGTTCCCGGGTCAACCACCCCAACATCATCCAGACCTACGACTTCGGCGAGGTGGACGGACTCTACTACCTCGCCCTGGAATGGGCCCCCGGGGAGCCGCTGGCCGACTTCCTCCTCAGTTCGGGCCGCCTGGCCCCTCCCCTGGCCGCCCGCATCATTGAGCAGCTGGGCGAGGCCCTGACCGTGTCCCATCAGGCCGGCATCATTCACCGCGACCTCAAGCCGGCCAACATCATGTACGACCCCGCCACTCAGACGGCCCGGCTGCTCGATTTCGGGATCGCTCGGGACGCCGAGGATGAACCGGAGGAACGGCTGACCCGAGCCGGTTTCTTCGTGGGGACGCTCCAATACGTGGCCCCCGAGGCGCTGAGCGGAGAGTTGGTGGGTGAGCAGGCCGACGTGTTCAGCCTGGCCACCATCGCCTACAACCTCCTGACCGACACCCTGCCCTACCTGGGCAAGAGCCCCAGGGAGTTGTTCCAGCAACTACTCTCCCAGCCCCCGATTCCGCTCAACGAGGCCGTTCCCGGGCTGCGGTTTCCCAAGCCCTTGGAAACGGCGGTGATGAAAGGGCTCGAGCGGGACCTCTCGGCGCGCTGGAAAACCATCCACGAATTCGCCAACGCCTTCTGTCTCGCCGCCCGGGGCGAAGGGTCTCCGGAACCGAAGCCGCGGGGAGGGTTCCTCTCTTCGATCTTCCGTCGGGGCAGTGACTGACCCACAACACCCCGAGGCGTTGATCGACCTCCTGGCGAGGCGGTCGGTCGCCTTCGGGGAGTTCACCCTCGCCTCGGGGGAGCGGTCCTCCTGGTACATCGACGCCCGGATGACCACCATGAGCGCCGAGGGACTCCGCCTCATCGGGAACCTCGGACTCCACGCCATCCGCCGGTCCGGCTGGAACGCCTCCGGCATCGGAGGACTCACCATGGGTGCCGATCCGGTCGCGTATGCCATTGCCCTGGCCAGCGCCTTTTCACCCCCGATTCTCGATGCCTTTTCGGTGCGGAAGGCCGCCAAGGGTCACGGCACCGGTCGCCGGATCGAGGGCAACTTTGCCCCCGGGTCCGCAGTCGTGGTGGTCGAGGACGTGATCACCACCGGGGGCTCGGCGCTCCAGGCCATCGAAGCGCTCCGGGAGGCGGGGGGGACCGTGGTGGGCGTCCTCGCGGTGGTGGACCGGGAGCAGGGCGGGTCGGAGAAGATCGCCGGCGCCGGGGTTCCCTTCGTTTCGCTGGTGACCGCCGGGCCCGTGGTCGCCGCCGCCCGTCGGTTTTCGTCACCCCCAGAGAACCTGCCGCTTCCGTAGTTCACGACCCGCAGTACGACCGGCCGGGTCGATTCGTCCTACCGGACCACCTTGTTTCCCTCACTTAGGATCGCGGTCCGGCTCAGACGAGCCGACCCACCCCGCCACTGCGTTTTCGCGTCGGCGAGCGGGGGAGTATGCCGGTCACCCGCGGCGGTGAGCGGGTGGAACTGGGCCCATCGGTCAGCATGGGGGGCGATCATCAACCGGATGAATCGGTCGAGTGCCACGGTGAACGGAAATCGGCGGCGAAACTCGGAACAGGTAAGGCCCAGCATCGAGCGGAGGTGGCGACCAAAACTCTGGGGACTGGAGTATTCGAGGCGGTACGACACGTCCGCAATGGAGAGTCCATCGTTTCCAAAGTACCAGGCGGCGTGCAGGAGACGGACGCTGGCCAGATAGGCCTTGGGGGAGGGGAGTCCGGCCCGGGCGAATCGCGACATGAGGGTGCTGGGAGGAAGCCCGAACTCCCGAGCCAGGGCCCGGACCACGGGTACCGACGGGCTCCGGCGCACCAGGGTTTCCATGAATTGCCGTGCATCGCCGGGGAGGGCGGGGAGAGCATCCAGAACGCCGGCCAGGATCCGGGCGGCGGCCTTCCCCGTGGGCGGTGTCACCACGCTTCGCAGTCGTCCCCACCCGTTCGGAGTCGATACATCCACGACTTCCCTGACACCGGAGGCGCCAAGGCGGAGGAGGGTTCCGGGCGCCACGGGTTCGGAACCGGTCACCACGGCGACAGTGGGCAGTCCGGGAAAGCCCCGGACCAGGTGGTGAAGGGGCCCGATCTGCTCGGTGGCCGCACGATGCACGGAGAGGATCACGGCATCGACCCGGCGCTCCCGGACAACGCGAAGGGCGTCGGGGATCGAGTCGCGGTGGAGGACCTCGAAATGGCCTGCACTGGCGGCGTCCACCGCTGAGCGTTCGGCCGGAAGCAGCACAGCGGCAATGGTGGTGCGCGGAGCGGGGGACATGGACCGAGTCTCCTGGGAGCGAGAAGGCATAGACGCTACCATGGCACCCTGAACCAGCCTTGAACCTTCCCCCTACCCAATACCCAACACCACGCCTCCCTCCCCCCCCGGGGTTCTGGGTCTTGGGTCTTGGGGATTGGGGATTGGGCCAACCCGCAGTTCCCGACACCCAGTTCCCAACACCCAGTTCCCAACACCCAGCACCCAACACCCCGGGGAAGAAGGGACGGGGGAACCATTCGGACCGTTCAGGCATCCAATGAGAACGGCCGGTCGTGCTTCTTCTCCGTCGTGGCGTGCAAGTCCCGGCGGTGAAAAACGTCCTTCCTGACACGCCCGGTACAAACCCTGTCGATTGGTGGCCCGGTGACCGATCCCCGAAACGATCTCGCCGCACGTCTGGAGCGAGCCCTGGAAGGCCATTACAGGCTGGTCCGGGAGCTGGGGCGGGGCGGGATGGGGGTGGTCTACGAGGCGGTGGACGAAGCCCTCCTGCGACCGGTCGCGATCAAGGTGGTCCACCCGGAGCTCTCGGCGAACCCCGCCACCGTCCAGAGGTTCCTGGAGGAGGCCCGGGTCATTGCCCGGCTCAGACACCCGAACATCGTCCGAATCCACGCCGTCGGCGAGGCCGACGGGCTCGTGTACTACGCCATGGAGATCATCGAGGGGTGCACCCTGCGGGAGGAGCTGGTCCGCACCGGCCCCCTCCCCGCCGACCGGGCCCGCCGAATCGCAGGCGACATCGCCCTCGCCCTCGCGGCGGCGGGGAAGGCCGGGATCGTTCATCGCGACGTGAAGCCGGAGAACATCCTGCTGGAGGAGGGGACGGGACATGCGTTGCTGGTCGACTTCGGCATCGCCTGCATGGCGGCCCCCCCTCAGGTCCCAGCACCCACCTCCCCAGGTACTGGGGTTTGGGTATTGGGTAGTGGGCCCAGTCCCGCAGTTCCCAATACCCAGCACCCAATACCCAACACCCAACACCCAACACCCAAACTCACCATGGGCACCCCGGCCTACATGAGTCCGGAGCAGGCGGCGGGCGACCCGGTCGACGTCCGCAGCGATCTCTATTCATTGGGCATCGTGCTCTACGAAATGCTCGCCGGCCGGCCTCCCTTTCTCGGGACGCGGCGGGTGGTCCTGTCCCGGCAGATCGTCGATCCGCTCCCCCCGGTCACCGCATGGCGGCCCGGACTCCCTGCGGATCTCGTCCCGACCATCGCGCGTGCTCTCGAGAAGATCCCGGACGCCCGGTGGCAGTGTCCGGAAGAGTTCCGGTCGGCCCTGCTGAATCCCCCTTCGGCCACCGGATCGATCCGGGTGTCGTCCCGGCTCCGGCGCGCGGCGGTCTCCCTTGCAGTGGCGGCAGCGGCGCTGTTCGCGCTCCTGGCCCGGACCCCCGGCCCCGGTGAGCTTCCCCCGGAGGGCAACCGGAACTCCGTTCTGATCCTCCCCTTCGCCAACATCCGGAGGGATGGAGAGTCGGACTGGCTCCGCCACGGGAGCGTGAGCATGCTCGCGCTCGCCCTCGGCCAATGGCGCGAAATCGCGGTTGTCGACCACGACCGTCTCCACGACCTCCTCTCCCGTCACAATCTTCCACCCGAGGGCGTCCTCGGCCTGTCGGAAGCCCGGCGCATCGCCCGTGACATCGGAGTCCGGACCGTGGTGCTCGGCGATTTCACCCGGCTCGGCGATTCAGTCCAGCTCGTGGCCCGGGCGTGGGACGTCGAGAGCGGACAACGCCAGGAGCAGGCCCGGGTCGACGGTCCGGTCACCGGTGACATCCGAGTTCTCTTTGACGACCTCGCGGCGCGGCTCCTCGACCTGACGGTGGCCACCGATGATCGTGGTCCGGGCATCTCGCTGGCCGCCCGGACCACGGCGTCGCTTTCGGCCTACCGTCAGTACCTTCGCGGCACCGAAGCCCTCAATCAGTGGCGCCTGAACGAAGCGGAGCTGGCCTTTCGTGAGGCGGTCGAGACCGACTCCACCTTCGGGCTGGCCTACTACCAACTCGCCGTGACCCGCGGGTGGCGGGCCGGGCCCGAGGACCCGGCGGGCCGGGAGGCGATCGTCCGGGCGGGGCGTTTCGGAGACCGTCTCTCCAGCCGGGAGCGTCAGGCGGTCGAGGCCTATCGCGCCATGACCGACAACGAACCGGCCCGGGCCCGTGACCTGTACGCCCGTCTGGTGGCCGCGGACTCCTCCGACGCCAGCGCCTGGTACGGTCTGGGGGACGCCTGGTTCCATCACGGTTCCGACACCACCCCCGCCGAGGCGATGACCGCCTCTCTCCGGGCATTCGAGCGGGCGATCGCCCTGGAGCCCCGCAACTCCCTGGCCCGGGAGCATGTGACGGCCCTTCTGACCGACGCCGCCCGGACCGGCGGCGACCTGCTCCTGATGCCGGGAAACCGGATCGTGGGCGTGGACCCGGCCCGGCGCGACTCCCCCTCC
>JBGSKF010000024.1:0-16760 GCA_041741375.1 Gemmatimonadales bacterium
GCCAACCTTCGCACCATCCGATCCTTGAAGGAACTACTGTACGCCGTCATCATTCGGTCACCTCGTCGCCCCCAGCGGTGAGCACCTCACCCCGTCACAGCAGGTGACGGGCGATGCGACAACTATCCTGACACAGGGGGCATGTGGTCACGACAATGGCCATAAACCATTGACGTTGGCCATCTAAAGAGACCAGTACAGGTATATGGCCAACGTCATGGTCGCCAATGGGATCGACACCAAGGGCCCTTGGGCCCGAGAAGTCGCGCGTTGGAATCGTGCCGGGCCCATGGGACGGAAACAGGTGTTGGGGGTTGGGTATTGGGGGTTGGGTATTGGGGGTTGGGTCCCCAGTCCCCAGTCCCCGGCACACAGTCCCCAACACCCAGTCCCCAATCCCCAGCTCCTAACACCCAGTTCCCATCACCCAGTCCCCATCACCCAGTCCCCAACACCCAGTTCCCAATCCCCAACACCCTACTCCCTACTCCTCCTCCCCACCCCCCACCCCGAGCTCCGTGGCCCGGGTGCGCACCCGGCCGTTGGTGGGGAACTCCCGCTGCAACTCCGCGACGGCGCTCTGTGCGGAATCAGCGTGGCCGAGCTCGGCGTATGCATCAACCAGCAGGAGACCGGCCTGGATCCGGGCCCGGGCGTTGTCCTCCGGGACACTCAGAGAGGCGAGACGGGCGCGGGCAGCGGCGGCATCATCCCGGTCCCGCAGGAGGGACTCGATTCCCAGCAGCCGCACTCCCGGATCGTCCGGCATCCGTCGCACCAACTCCTCGAAGAGCCGCGCCGCCTCATCCGACCGTCCCGCCGCCCGGTCGGCCTGGGCCTGGTGATAGAGCCCCGCCACGAGAAGCCGCTCCACGTCCTCCGGGTTCCCCTTTCTCGTTCCCACCCCGCCCGCGTACTCGTAGACGAGCTGTCCCCCATGCTCGGCGGCCTCGTAGAGCACCACGGCCCCCGCCGCACCCGCCACCGCCGAGACCACCCGAAGGACCCGCCCGGCCCGGGAGGCACCGGCGGCGAGGATCACGACCTCCAGAAGGGCTATCCCGAGAAAGACATTGCGGGTGCGCTCACCCCACTCCTCGTGCTCCACCACGGCCTGC
Source organism: Gemmatimonadales bacterium (assembly GCA_041741375.1). Lineage (GTDB taxonomy): Bacteria > Gemmatimonadota > Gemmatimonadetes > Gemmatimonadales > GWC2-71-9 > OFTM291. Next base: position 1,119 of record JBGSKF010000024.1, read on the forward strand.
CGTGCCCCGGGAACTCGCTCGGCGGGGCCGTGCGCATCGTCGCCCGAACTCACGGCCACCACCGAGGCCACCGTTCCGAGAATCAGAAGGAAGGCGGCAGCGGGATGGGTCCACCGGAGGTGACCGGTGAGAGAAAGCCAGCGGAGAAAGACGCCGAGGAGAAGAAGGGCCACGACGAAATGCACCACCTGGGGATGGAGCGGTCCGAGTTCGGGCATCGGGAGACCTGGGTGAAGGAAGACGAGATGAGAAAAGCTGGTCAGAAGGCAGACTTTCAGCAAGCCAGGTTCTCGCGAGCGAAACCGCACGCTGGTCCGAAGCGTCATGGAGTGGCTACCTTGCACGCTTCGACGCCCGCCGCGGCGACCTGTGACCCATGATTGAAGGAGTTCCGCTCACGTGCCCCTGTGGATGTTGGCCCTGAACCTTCCCGCACCCGCCGAGGCCGGCGACGCGCACATCACCGCCGTGCTCATCGCGCTCGCCGCCGTCCTGGTGGCCACCCGGATCGGTGGGGACCTGGCCTGCCGGATCGGCCAGCCGGCGGTGCTCGGAGAGCTCATCGCCGGAATTCTGCTCGGCCCTTCCCTGCTCGGCATCCTGGACCCGACGGAGCCGGTGATGGTGGTACTGGGGGAACTCGGCGTCCTGCTGCTCCTCTTCCAGATCGGGCTGCACACCGATCTCAAATCCATTCTCCGGGTCGGGGCGCCTGCGGCCGCTGTGGGCCTCGTGGGCCTCACGGTACCCTTCGTCCTGGGCATCGTGGTGCTCAACGCGATGGGATTCACCGGTCTCTCGGCCATCGTGGCCGGAGCGGCCCTGACGGCGACCTCCCTCGGCATCTCCGCGCGGATCCTCTCCGACCTGGGCGTGCTCGACCGGCCCGAGGGACAGGTGGTGATCGGTGCCGCCGTCCTCGATGACGTCATCGGTCTCATCATCCTGTCCGTCGTGGCCGATCTCGCCCTGGGGGGGGAGGTCACGCCGCGCGGGGTCGTGATCACCGCAGCCGTGGCGATCGGCTTCTTGCTGGTGGCGGTCGTGGTAGGAGGACGGGTTGCGCCCACCCTGGTGCGCATCGCGGCCGCGAAGCGGAAGGAGTCGGGCCCCCTGGGCGCCCTGGCCTTCGGCTTTGCGCTCGCGATGGCGGCGGCCGCCGCCGCTGCGGGGTCCGCCATGATCATCGGAGCGTTCACCGCGGGCCTGGTTCTCCATTCCACTCCCGAGCGGAAGAAGGTCGAATACGCAACGACGTATCTCGGGCACCTCCTCGTCCCCGTCTTCTTTGCCATGATCGGAGCGGCGGTGGATGTGAGGAGCCTGCTCCATCCCGAAGCGCTCCTGGTCGGCTCGATCCTGATTGGCGTCGGCGTCTTCGGCAAGATCCTGGCGGGGTACGCCCCCTTCTGGTTCCGGGGCAACAAGCTCCTGATCGGGGTGGCGATGGTTCCCCGGGGTGAGGTGGGACTCATCGTGGCCCAACTGGGGATCACGTCGGGAGCGCTTTCACCGGACCTCTTCAGCGCCGTGATGCTGATGGTGATCGGCACCACCCTGATGGCCCCCCCCTGGCTCGGGTGGGTCGCCAACCGGGAGGGTACCCACAGTCAGTCCGTGGACGAATCGGGGCTGGATGAGCTGGTGGCCGGACCCCAGCGGAAGGAGAAGGAGGAGGAGTAGCTCCTCTCCGCGGGGAAGAACAGAGTCAGCCCAGCTGAAGCAGGATGTCCCTGGCGCGAAGCGCTTGCGCTTCGATGGCGGTCACCGCCTCCCTCACCTCGGGCGCCAGATGCTCCTGGCGGAGGAGCACCTGGGCCTCGGCCAGGATGGCACCGAGAGGGTTGGCGAGGTCGTGGCGGAGTTGCCGGATGGTGCGGTCATTCTCGGTCATTATCAGGCAAGCGACCGATAGAGGTCGCGAAAATGGTGAGTCCGGAGACCCCGCACCGCCAGCCAGATGTCCCCTTCCGACGCTCCGCGGAGGATCTCCGCCGTGCGGCGCGTCTCCCCACTGGCGGGATCGCTGAAGGTGATCCCGCCGTACCACCTCCCGTCCCCCTTCTGACGCATCCGCACAATGATCTCGATGTTGCGACCATCCAACACCTGCACGTCCATCAGGTACTCTCCGGCGTCGCCGGGCGCACCTGACCGGTCCTGCGGAGAGTGCCGCAGGGGTATCATTGCCCCGGCACGAAGGGGATCGGCATGAACGTCAAAACGAAGACCACTATGCAGATCCATCCTATCCACCGGCGGCTGGCCGGAAGGGGGCGATCGGGCATGACGACAGACGGGTGACTCCACCTCCCTCCTCCCAAAAAAAGGGTGAGAACCACCCAGAGGTACCACATGGGCGAGAATTGGGCCAACACCAGCAGTCCGACAACCGTCAGGATGCCGATCGTGGCCTGGCGGGGTCCGAACAGTCCGTAGAGCACATGTCCTCCATCGAGCTGGCTGAGGGGGAGGAGATTCAACCCGGTGATCAGGGCACCGACCCACCCTGCGAAGGCGGGGAGACTCAGGTGAACCGCTCCGGTTCCGGGAATGAGCCACTCTCGCATCATCCAGGTGAGAAGAGACTCACCCAGGTAGATCGCCTGGCTGGCGAAGAGGACGTAGCTGGGATCGGCGCTGCCCAGAATGGGCATGCGTTCCGAGGTGAGGTACCCCCAGACGAGCACTCCCAGGGTGACCACGAAGCCGGCGATCGGGCCGGAGGCACCGACATCAAGAAGCTGGCGGCGGTCCAGAACCGGAGTGCGGAGCCGGATGAAAGCCCCGAGACTCCCGATCGGACTCACGGTGGGGGGGATCGGCAGGAAGTAGGGGAGGGACGCGTCGATGGCGTAGCGCCGAGCGGCGGTGAAGTGACCCAGCTCATGGATGAGGAGGATGCCCAGCAGGGAGAGCGCAAACGGCCAGCCCTGCAGGAAAACGGTCCAATCGCGCCGAACCACGTCGACGAAAAAGCCGATGGCACCGGCAAACACCCCTCCACTCGCGGGCGCCCACGATCCGGCGAGCGCAGCACCGGCGCCGAGAGTGCACAACAGCGTGGCCGACATCAGGGCGAGGGCCAACCCCCAGGCGGCCCGAGCGTCCCGTCCGATCACCCGGACGAGAACCAGACGGGTGCGCGCGTCGTCTACCCAGTAATGGACACCGGGAAAGCCGGCGAGCGCCGCGTCGAGGTCGGTCCCGGATGCGCCGGGCTGGACCAGGGCATCGATGACTTCCCGGTTGGGTCCGAGGCGGAGAGTCCGCCAGGCCAGGAGATGGGGAAGAGGCGGGTTCATGAATCCTCTTGACGAGACCGGGGCCCGGCGATAGAATTGAGTACTTCTGTGAGCACCACCATCTCCCCCTGAAACTCGAGTGTTCGCACCCCGCCGGGGTGCCGCCAATTCACCAGGGTCGTCACCATCCCCCACCCCCCACACAGGGACCACCGGACGCCTTCCGCATCCGGTCGACAACGAGGCATCCGTGGACATCGCTGAACTGAAGCAGAAATCCGTCGCCGAGCTCAATACGATTGCCCAGGAATTGAACATCACCAACTATTCCGGCCTCCGCAAGCAGGATCTGATCTTCAAGATCGAGCAATCGCTGCTCGACACCGACACCCCGATCCGGGGGGAGGGTGTCCTGGAAATCCTGCCCGAGGGATACGGTTTCCTCCGGAGCCAGGACTGGAACTACCTCTACGGTCCGGACGACATCTACGTGAGTCCGAGCCAGATCAAGCGATTCGATCTGCGCACCGGGGACACCATCCTGGGGCAGGTGCGCCCGCCCAAGGAGGGGGAGCGGTATCTGGCCCTCCTCAAGGTGGAGAGCATCAACTACGAGGCCCCGGAAAAGACCAAGCAACGGATCGCCTTCGACAACCTGAAGCCCCGGTATCCCGACAGTCGTCTCCGGCTGGAACGGAGCGATGGGGACCTCTCGATGCGGGTGGTGGATCTCCTCTCCCCGATCGGCCGGGGCCAGCGGGGACTCATCGTGGCCCCGCCCAAGGCGGGCAAGACGATCCTCCTGCAGAAGCTGGCCAACGCGATCACGGAGAACAACCCGGACGTCGTCCTCATCGTGCTCCTCATCGACGAACGGCCCGAGGAAGTCACCGACATGCAGGAGAACGTGCGGGCCGAGGTGATCGCCTCCACCTTCGACGAGCCGGCGGACCGTCACGTGCAGGTGGCGGACATGGTGATCGAAAAATCCAAGCGCCTGGTGGAGCATGGCCGGGACGTGGTGATCCTGCTCGACTCCATCACCCGGCTGGCCCGGGCTCACAACGTGGTGGTACCCCACTCCGGCAAGATTCTGAGCGGGGGTGTCGATGCCAACGCGCTCCAGAAGCCAAAGCGGTTCTTCGGCGCGGCCCGGAACATCGACGGGGGCGGGAGCCTCACGATCATCGCCACCGCGCTCATCGACACCGGGAGCCGCATGGACGAGGTGATCTTCGAAGAGTTCAAGGGCACCGGCAACATGGAACTCGTGCTCGACCGCCGCCTCGCGGACCGCCGGATCTACCCCGCCATCGACATCCAGAAGACCAGCACACGGAAGGAGGAGCTCCTCATGGACAAGGAGGAGCTCAACCGCGTCTACCTGCTGCGCAACTTCCTGGCCGACATGCCCCCGGTGGAGGCGCTGGAGTTCCTGCTCGAACGGATGAAGCGAACGAAGACCAACAAGGAGTTCTTCGCCACCATGGCACAGTAGGCCATGGCCCTTCCCGCCACCGGACGGATCCTGGGAGTGGACTGGGGCACCATCCGGTTCGGGATCGCGATGACCGACGAGACCCAGACCATCGCCTCCCCGGTGACCACCCTCACCCGGCGCCCGGGCAAGCGGTTCCCGATGCCGGCCTTCCAGGAGCTGGTCGACCGCCATGGCCCGGTCGGCGTCGTGATCGGATGGCCCCTCACGCCGGAGGGCACCGAGGGGGAGTCCGCCCTCGCGGCCCGCGCCCTGGCCGAGGCCCTCACCCGGCGCACCGGCCTCCCGATGGAACTCTGGGACGAGCGATTCTCCACCGCCCGTGCCCTCCGGTCCATCCGCGACCAGGGGGGATCGCCCCGCGGCCGCAGGGAGGACGTGGACAGCCTCGCCGCCTCCCTCCTCCTGCAGCACTGGCTCGAGGCACGGCGGTGTGGACCGGGGGGAACCGGCCAGTGACCCGAACCCGCCTCGGAATCACCGGCGCCCTGGTAGTCCTGCTCGCCGGGTGCACACCCGCGCCGTCCTCCGGCGGCCCCCCGGTGCGGGTCACCATTCCCGAGGGAGCCACCCTTGCCGCCATCACCGACACTCTCCATTCCCGCGGCGTCATCACCCGTCCCGGCTGGTTCCGCCTCCTCGCCCGGCTCCGCCGGATCGACCGGAGCCTGCAGGCCGGCCGATACGAGTTCAGCGCACCCTCCCCCACCCGGACCGTGCTCGATGCCCTTCGCCTGGGGAGACGACTCCGGATCCGCTTCACGGTCCCGGAGGGCGCCACCCTCACCCAGATCGCCCGCCTCGCCGAGAACCGGCTCGGCATCACCGTGGATTCCATCCTGGTTGCCGCCCGTGACTCCTCGATCCTCGCCACCTTTGGCATCCCCGCGACCAGCGCCGAAGGCTACCTCTGGCCCGAGACCTACACCTTGGACAGCACCGAAACGCCCCGGGACCTCGTGCGACTCATGCTCACCGGTTTTGCCGAGGACTGGGACCCCGCCTGGGACCCGGTACTCGACTCCCTGAACCTGACCCGGCATGAGGTCGTGACGCTCGCCTCCATCGTCGAGGGCGAAGCCCGCGTGGAGGAGGAACGTCCCGTGATCGCGGCCGTGTACCTCAACCGGCTCCGTCTCGGCATGCCCCTGCAGGCGGACCCCACCATCCAGTATGCCATTGAACGGGCGACCGGCGAGCGGAAGACGCGTCTCTACGAGAAGGACTACCGGTTCGCCTCTCCCTACAACACCTATCTGACGACAGGGCTCCCTCCGGGCCCCGTCAATTCTCCGGGTCGCGCCAGTCTCGCCGCGGTCCTCGCCCCCGCCGATGTCCCCTGGCTCTACTTCGTCGCCCGGGCCGATGGAACCCATGCCTTCAGCCGGACCTACGCGGAGCACATCCGGTCGATCCGGCAGATCCGGCGGGCCGGCGACACCGGGAGGTGACCCGATGAACAAGGTCTTTTCCTCCGCCCGCGAGGCACTCGCCGACGTCCCCGATCACGCGACTCTGCTGGTGGGCGGGTTCGGACTCTGCGGCATTCCCGAGGCGTGCATCCTGGCGCTCCGGGAGCTGGGACCCGGTGACCTCACGGTGGTCAGCAACAATGCGGGCACCACCACCCATGGCCTGGTCCACCTCCTCTGGTCGGGGCAGATTCGGAAGATGGTGAGCAGTTACGTGGGAGAGAATGCGGTCTTCGAACGGCTCATGCTCTCCGGCGAACTCGAGGTCGAGCTCGTGCCCCAGGGCACTCTCGCCGAGCGGATCCGGGCGGGAGGAGCGGGTATCCCTGCTTTCTACACCGCCACCGGGGTTGGCACCCTGGTGGCCGAGGGGAAGCCCCATGCGGAGTTCGAGGGCCGCACCTGCATCCTGGAACGAGGCATCACCGGCGACTTCGCCCTCGTTCATGCCTGGAAGGGGGACACCCTGGGGAACCTGGTCTATCGCAAAACCGCCCGGAACTTCAACCCGGTCATGGCCACCGCGGGCCGGATCACCGTGGCCGAAGTCGAGGAACTCGTGCCCCCGGGCACGATCGATCCCGACCTGATCCACACCCCGGCGATCTACGTCCAACGAATCGTCCACGTGCCCAACCCACCCCGCTACATCGAGCGGCGCACGGTCCGTCCCCGATGACATCCGACATCCGTGACCGGATCGTCCGCCGGGCATCGGCGGAGTTGCTCACCCTGACCCCGGAAACCGGGTACACGGTAAACCTCGGCATCGGTCTGCCGACCCTGGTGGCCAACCATGTCCCCGACGGCGTGCCCGTCGTCCTCCACTCGGAGAACGGCATGCTCGGGGTGGGCCCCTGGCCCCTCGAGGGCGAGGAGGACGCGGACCTCATCAATGCGGGCAAGGAAACAGTCGGGGAACTTCCGGGAACGGCCTACTTCGACAGCGCCCAGAGCTTTGCCATGATCCGCGGGGGACATGTGGCGATGACCATCCTTGGGGCATTGCAGGTGTCCGAGACGGGAGACCTGGCCAACTGGATGATTCCGGGCCGCATGGTGAAGGGGATGGGTGGGGCGATGGATCTTGTGGCGGGAACCCCGCGCATCGTGGTCATCATGGAGCATGTGGCCCGGGACGGGTCCCCCAAGATCCTCCGGGAGTGTACCCTGCCCCTCACCGGAGCGGGCGTGGTGCACCGGATCATCACCGAACGGTGTGTTCTTGATGTGACGCCGTCCGGTTTGGTGGTGGCGGAGATCCTGGAGGGACACACCTGGGAGTCGGTGCAAGAGGGAATCGAACCGCAGCTGGGGGGGATGGGTAGGCGGTAGGGGTTGGGTGTTGGGTGTTGGGTGTTGGGTGTCGGGTGTTGGGTGTCGGGTGTCGGGTGTTGGGTGTCGGGTGTCGGGTGTTGGGAGGGTCGTCATTGCGAGGGCCCGCAGGGCCCGTGGCAATCTCGTGAACCAACCGCCGGCTCCACGAGACGCCGGGCCGGCCTTCCTGCCGGGATCAAGAAGCACCTTCCCGGGTGAAGGCTCACCCTCGATAGCTTCGCGCCGCCGCCTCCGGGTCCGACCCGCCGAGAATCCCCGAGCTCACCGCCACTCCGGCGCCGAGCGTTTCCCGGGCCCACCGAGCCTCTTCGGGGCGCACTCCTCCGATGAGCACCACCGGACGGTCACCGGCCCGGGCGGCGAGATCCTGAATGCCGGCCAGCCCGAGCGCATCGCCGGCATCGGGCTTGGTCGTGGTGTGCCGCACCGGGCCGATCCCCCAGTAATCGGCGGCCATGGATGCACGGGCCTCCGCGGCATTCCCGACCGAGGCACCGATCACGAAGCCCACCGGTGCCACCCGGCGGATCACCTCCACCGGAGCGTCGTCCTCTCCCAGGTGCACTCCGGCCGCGCCGCCCGCCAGGGCCACGTCGGCCCGGTCATTCACAAACACCGGAACCGGCACCGCCTCCCGCAGAACCGCGAGCGCCGCGAGCAGATCCTGGCCTCCGGCACCCTTCCACCGGAGCTGCACCGCTGTCACACCACCGGCCACTCCGGCCACACATCGTGCCACCAGATCGGGCAGATCACCGGCCCGCTGGAGGTCGGTCACCAGAAGGAGGCGGAGCGACTCGGCTAGATTTCCCGTCATGATCCCAATGATAGCAGTCCCCCCGAGGAGAACGCGATGACCCTGACGACGATTCGAGTGTCCGATCGCGGGGCAGCGCGCTGGGCCCGGGGTCACCCCTGGATCTTCCGATCCGATGTCATCGAGGAGGCCGGCGCCGCCGGTCTTGCCGACGTGCGTGATCCGCGCGACCGCCTCCTCGGAACCGCGCTGCACTCCCCCCGCTCCGAGATCCGGCTGCGCCGCCTCGATGGCCCGGGAGTCACGATCGACCGGGCTTGGTGGCACGACCGGATCACCACCGCTTTCCACCGGCGCCGCGGTATCGACGCCACGGCCTTCCGGATCGTGCATGGCGAGGGGGACGGACTCCCTTCCCTGGTGGTCGACCGGTATGATCGATGGCTGGTGGTCCAGATCCTCTCGGCCGGGCTCGACACCGTGTCCACCGTTGTTCTCGATGTCCTCGAGGAGGTGGTGGCTCCGGACGGGATCCTGCTCCGGAACGATGCCCCGGTTCGGCGGCGGGAGGGACTCGCCGAGGAGGTGACCGTGGCGCGGGGAACCGTTCCGGATCAGATCGAAGTGCGGGAGGGAACCGTTCGGTGCCTGGCCGCGCCCTGGACCGGACAGAAGACCGGCGCCTTTCTCGATCAGCGGCCCAACCGGATTCGGGCGGCGGCGTGGTGCCCGCCGGGAGGACGGGCGCTCGACTGCTTCACCTATCACGGTTCCTTCGCCCTCCACCTGGCCTCGGTGGCCGGGGAGGTCACCGCCATCGACTCGAGCGCCGACGCGCTGGACCGCGCGGAGAGGAACGCGCGCCTCAATGGCATCTCCACCATCCGGTGGGAACTGGGAGACGTGTTCGAAAAACTCCGGGCCTTCGAGCACACCGGTGCCCGGTTCGAGGCGATCGTGGTCGATCCCCCGGCCTTCGCCAAACACCGGGGAGCCGTGGGCGACGCACTCCGGGGGTATCGGGAGGTCAACCTGCGGGCCATGCGGCTCCTCACGCCGGGCGGGGTGCTGGTCACGGCGTCCTGCAGCTATCACGTGCACCGCCCCGCGTTCTGGGATGTTGTCGCGGCCGCCGCGTCCGACAGTGGCCGACGGGTCACCGTGCTGGAATATCTCGGTCAAGGGGTGGACCATCCCGAGTGCCTCACCATCCCCGAGACGGGATACCTGAAGGGTCTGATCCTTCGGGTGGACTGAGGGAATCGCTGAGGCTCTTCGCGGGATCTGCGCAACAAAGTCTACTCCGGAACGGAGGAATGTCTTACTTTGTGTCCATGCTGTCTGTCGGCACCCCCCTGGGTCATCGTCCCGCGGTGCTCCCCCCTCGGCACCCGGTGAGGGGGCGCTCCGCATGCTGACCCAGACCGACCTGATGACCGGTCGTCGTGCCGTCCGCCCCCAGCCCTCACTCCGCCAGCAGTACCAGGAATACCTCATGCAGCGCATCGAGGCCTACAAAAACTCCCTCCCCCGGGAGGAGTTGCTCCGTCTGGGGGACGAGGCAGCCACAGAACTGCAGGCCGCCACCGAGGGCCAGTTCCCGTTGACGGAAGTGCTCATGCTGGAGACGGTGGACCAGCTCATCATTCAGCGGCTGGGGCTCGGCTCCTATCGGCGGTGGAAGGGCCGCCTGATCACACTGCGTGCCGCCCAGCGGGAGCCGACTCACTGGAGCCTCCCCTCGCGGCACCCCGTGGCTCAGCTGGTTCCCCGCCTCGAGGCCGGGGATCAGGTGATCACCGTGGGGAGTGGCACCGAGGCGAGCGCCTGCCTCCTGGCAGCCTGGGAAGTGCCGGTAACCTTCCTGGCCGGCACCCTCTCCGCCGTCGAGCAGGTCGAGAACCGCATCGCCGGGGAATCCCTCGGCGCCCAGTTCCAGGCCTTCGTGGCTCAACTGGGCGAATGGCTGCCCCTGCTCGAACCCGCCTGCCTCATCGTGGTGGACGCCACCACCCTGGGGGAGTTGCAGGCGGGACAGCGCCGCCGTCTCCTCCATGCCCTGCAGGAGGTCACCCTGCCGGGCGGACTGCACCTGATCGTTCCGGGAAAGCAGGGCACCGCCCCGGAGGGGTACCTCTCTCACTATGCCCAATGGGAGCGCATCCCGATCGCCGACGCCCGCCTGGGGAATGAGGGGCACGCACTCCTCCTCTCCGCGCCCTCCGGGACGGAAGGAGTCGCCCGCGAACGGCCGGTGCGGGGCGGGAGACGGTAGGGGGGGAAAAGCACAGGGCCGGCAGCTGGCCGGCCCCTTTGCACTTCCTGCGATCCTTTGCAGGATCCTGCACCTGACTACTTCTTCTTGGCAGCCTTCTTGGTCGCCTTCTTCTTCGGGGCAGCCTTCTTGGTTGCCTTCTTCTTCGTTGCCTTCTTCTTCGCGGCCATAACAAACCTCCGATGAAGTGTGGTCCGATCGGATCGCTCGATCCGCCGGTTGGAGAAACGTCACGCGATTCCTCTAGTGCGTTTCCCCACATACAAAATCATAAATTTGCGAAATCGCGCAATAGTTTTTTTCCAGAATCGTGCCAGACGCTCTCCACCACGACCCGGTGCACCACGGGAACTCTCCCCCTCGAGTGGCTCGCCGAGCACGGGATGACCCCTCATGGCCGGCCGGCGGAATCCGGAAATCAGGATCGGCGACGTCGGATGATGCCCGGGTGACTGACACTCGAAGCCCCTTCCGCGCTGACCACCCTCACACCTCGATCCTCCCTCCCCTCCCCTCGTCTTCGGGAATCCAACCGTCGCGCATGGCGAAGCAGAATCGCACGCAAAACGCGCCACAACCCGCGCCATCCCTGGACTTGCGGGGAGATGGCCCCGGTGGCGCGCGGATCCCTTCGTGGTGATTCCGAGGTCGCCGACCGTCGTCCCGCCCGACCTTCTTCCCCGGCGTCTCGACCGGACAGGGGTGGTTGCGCTGTGCCTGACGCCGAACGCTTCCCCGAGCGTGCCGCGCGGTGGGAGAGACGCACACCCCATCCGATTATATTGATGCCCTCCACTCACTGACGGAGCTTCATGCGCGCGCTGGTCAAGTCGGGCCCCGGTGTCGGGATGGAGCTTCAGGAGGTCCCGCGTCCCGTCGTCGGACCCAGTGACGTGCTCATCCACGTGCAATTTGCGGGAGTCTGTGGCACAGATCTGCACATCTGGGAGTGGGATCGCTGGGCCTCCGCCCGGATGCATCCTCCCGTCATCGTCGGCCATGAGTTCGCCGGAGTCATCGCGGAACTCGGCCCGGAGGCCGAGGCGGCCGGTCTTCTCGCCGTCGGCGATGTGGTGACAGCCGAAGGACACATCATCTGCGGCCACTGCCGCCAGTGCCGCATCGGGCATGGGCATCTCTGCCAGCGGACCCAGATCATCGGCGTGGACCGGGACGGCGCCTTTGCCGAGTACATCGCCATGCCCGCGTCGAACGTGATGCGTCTTGACGGGATCTCGCCGGAGATCGGGGCCATCATGGACCCGATGGGCAACGCCGTTCACACGGTGCTGGAGGGGGGAGACGTCCCCGGAGAGGTCGTGTTCGTCCTGGGGTGCGGTCCGATCGGCTGTTTCGCGGTGGGCGTGGCCCGGGCTGCCGGTGCCGCCCTGGTCATCGCCAGCGATCTCAATCCCCGCCGCCTGGAACTGGCCCGAGCCATGGGAGCGCACGTCACCCTCAACCCGCTCACCGACGACGTCGTGACCCGGATCCGGGAACTGACGGGGGGAGACGGTGCGGACCTCGTGTGCGAGATGAGCGGGCACCCCGCAGGGCACGCCCAGGCCTTCGCCGCGGCCCGGCTCGGCGGGCGGGTCAACCTGCTCGGAACTCCGAGCCAGGTCACAGAGGTCGACTTCGCTCGCGAGATCATCTTCAAGGGTCTCACCCTCTATGGCGTCACCGGGCGGAAGATGTACTCCACCTGGCACCAGATGCAGCGCTTCCTCCGCGCGGGCCAGCTCGACCCCCGCCCCGTCCTGACCCACCGATTCCCCCTGTCCGGCATCGCCGATGCGATCGAGGTGATCAAGGGCGGTGAAGCCGGCAAGGTCATCCTGGAGATCGACCCATGACGTCCCCTCTCGACCAGCGGCTGGAGACCGAGCTCAACCGGTTCCGGGCCGACGGTGTCTACAAGCGGCTCAATCACATCCTCTCGCCCCAGGCCGCCCGCGTCCAGATGGAGGGCCGGGGAGAGGTGATCATCCTGTCGTCCAACAATTATCTCGGGCTCTCCAACGAACCCGAGGTGGTGGCGGCGGGGAAGGCGGGCCTCGATGCCTGGGGAGCCGGAACCGCCTCGGTCCGCTTCATCTGTGGCACCTGGGGGATCCATCGCGATCTGGAGGCCGCCGCGGCCGGCCTGGTGGGCACCGAGGCGTCGCTCTCCTTTGTGAGCTGCTGGAACGCCAACGAAGCCGTTCCCGCCACGCTGCTCACGGAAGGGGATCTGGTTCTCAGCGACCAGTTGAATCACGCCTCGATCATCGACGCCATCCGGCTCGCCAAGTCCATCACGAAATGCACGACCGGCGTGTACCAGCACGCCGACCTGGCCGACCTCGACGCCAAGCTCGCGGCGCATCCCCGCGCACCGGTCAAGCTCGTGATCAGCGACGGCGTGTTCTCCATGGAGGGGGCGATCGCCGACCTTCCCGGCCTGCTCGAGGTCTGCCGCCGGCATGGCGCCACCCTCATGCTCGACGACTCCCACGCCACCGGTGTCCTCGGGCCCACCGGTCGCGGCACCGCCGAGCACTTCGGCCTTCTCGGTGAGGTGGACATCATCACCTCCACCCTCGGCAAGGCCCTGGGAGGAGCGGCAGGAGGGTTCGTCGCCGGGTCCGCCGTGGCGTGTGACTTCCTCACCCAGCGCGCCCGTCCCCAGCTCTTCTCCAATGCCCTCCCCCCCACCGTGGCCGCCAGCGCCCTCGCCAGCATCCACTTCCTGGAGGCCCACCCGGAACGGGTTACGCGCCTCCGCGAGAACGCCACCTGGTTCCGTCACAGCCTGACGGAGCTCGGCTTCACTCCCCTGCCCGGCGAGACCCCGATCGTCCCGGTGATCCTCGGAGAAACCAGCGCGGCGATCCGGATGAGTGAACTTCTGCTGGACGAAGGAGTGTTCGTCACCGGGTTCGGCTATCCGGTGGTGCCCCAGGGCACCGCCCGAGTGCGGTGCCAGGTCTCGGCGGCGCACACCCGCGAGGACCTCGGGGAGGCACTGGCGGCCTTCGCGAGGGTGGGAAGGAAGCTGGGGCTGATTTGAAAAGCGGGTGTTGGGTGTTGGGTCTTGGGTATTGGGGATGTCATGCCCCGGTTCACGAGATTGCCACGGGCCCTGCGGGCCCTCGCAATAACGACATCGGGGCTGTCATCGCGAGGCGGCGCACGCCGCCGTGGCGATCCCGTGAGCGAATGGTGTTCCGGACCGGGATAGCCGGCCTTCCTCCCAGAGCCCCGCCACCGGGTATTGGGTGTTGGGGGCTGGGGGCTGGGGGATTGGGTATTGGGGACTGGGGATTGGGAACCCCCAACACCCAATACCCAACAGCTAATGCCCAATACCCGCTCCTATCAGTCTCGCGTTTTACGAGGCATCGTCCTATTTTGGGACAGCGCCGGAGCAACCGGGAGTGTGGCGCAACCATCAATAGCAGCTCAAGTCTTTTCAAGACAACGTATTACAGCCCAGCCCCGTAAGGCAATGCGAGGCTTTGCGTCATAGCACGGGGCTTGCCGTACTTGCTCCCGTCCCACCGGCTCGCGCCGGACCAACGCTCGATCATACCGCGCCGCCCAGATGGCGTTTTTCTCCAGCGGAGGTTTCCCCGATGGCCCTGAGCACCCGTGTCCTGTCCACTGTTGCCCTCGCGATGCTGGCGGGTGGGAGCATCGCCCACGCACAGAGGGAAGACTCGTTCCGGTGGTACCTTGGCGCGCAGGGTGGCGTCTTCATCTTTGAAACGCCGTCCCAGACCAGCACGGCCATTCCCTCGGCCGGCATCCAGGCCCTGATCATCGCCAAGCGGACCGGCCTCCTGATCTCGGCCGAGGAGGGGCTCGGCTCCAACGAGACCTCGGTCTTCTCCGACCCCACGTCCGCCACCGGCACCCGCTCCGTGGTGTTCAACGACATTCGCCGCTTCTCGGCGGTGCTCATGGCCTTTCCCATCACCGGGAAGGTGGAGCCATACCTGGGTGTGGGCGTCGGCCTGATGCATGTGGTCCGTCCCGACGTCCCCGGAGTTTTCGCATCTCCCACCGAGGCCGCGGATGCGGTTGACGAGGCGGAAGACCGGGGGAGCACCGGGTTCGGCACCGGCGTGGCGGGACTGCAGTTCTGGCTCACCCGCGGAGTGCGCGGATTCGTTCAGTATCAGATCACCACGAGCCCCTCGGACAGCAAGCTGTTCACCTCCTCCTCGCACACCATCGGGGGCGGACTGCGCTTTTCGCTGGGGAGCGCCCGCGAAGGGCCGCGGGGCGGCGGCTACTGAGCCTGGGGTGCGCCGCACACGGCGCACCTACGGCCTCCGAGGCCATGATTTGCCGGAATTCACGGGTCGTTGTCAGGCCAGTTGTATCGGATCGGGTTCTTCCGGATATAATCACGGATCCGGTGCATTTCCCCGTCACTGCGTACCACCCGGTCGTGAAAACTTCGCTGCCACAGCGGTTCGCAACCCCAGATGCCAGCCCTCCTCGCCAGGGTGGTCGTCACTCCTTTGAGCCGCCCGATGATCCGAAACAGGGTCGGGGTTGCCTCCGGTCCGAACACAAGCAATGCATGGACATGATCCGGCATGACCACCAACTCATCGGGCCTTACCCCGGGGTACTGGTGGGGGAGAGCCGCCCACTCGGAGGCCAGCAGCTCTCCGAGTGGAGTCAGGATCACGAGACCTGAACGAATGCTGGAAAGCACCTTTCGTCGTTCATGGGTGCAGAAGGTGACGAAGTACCGAGATCCGGCACCATAGCGACATTTCGGAAGTCGGGTGAGGCCCATCGGAATATTGTCGCACGACCACTGTCCGACCAGGTAGCCGCTCAACCGCAAACCTGGAGCCGATGAGCGCCGGATCAGGCCACGCCCTTCCCACCGTCGGGGACACCTCTGGCAGGCGCGCCCAGGGCGCACCCACCCGGTTCCCCATCCCGAATCCGAAGGCTGCTTCCGAAGCCGCACGCGGCGACCGATCAGGCCCGGGACCCTCCGACCGTCGGGGACACCTCTGGCAGGCGCGCCGCGCGCGGCGCGCTGAAAGGGA
>JBGSKF010000025.1:0-6662 GCA_041741375.1 Gemmatimonadales bacterium
GCGCGGTCCATCGCCGCGGGATCGAGCCGGCCGGTCTGGGCCAGCCCGCCGGCGAGCCGGGGCTGGTCCTTCAGCTCGTCAATGACGCGGAGCCCCCCCTCTGCCGTGAACTCGGCCACCAGGAGCCGGACGGAGTTCGATCCGACATCGATGGCACCCAGGCGCGCGGGTGCGCCCGGGGGAGGGGTCACCGTCATGCCCCGGAGGGGGGCGGTGAGACCGGGGGAGAGGGGGGAGCGTCCGGCCGGGACTCCACGCGATGCTTGATCGACTTGCCTTCCACGAGGAACACGACGCCCTCCGCCACGTTGGTGGCCAGGTCGGCGATCCGTTCCAGGTTCCGGCTCACCAGTTGCAGCTCGAGGGCGGCGCTGATCATCTTCTGGTCCTCCATCATGTGGGTCAGGAGGATGCGGAAGACCGACCGGTGCAGGGCGTCGACCTGATCGTCGCGGGTGCAGACCTCGCGGCCGGCGTTGGCGTCTCCCCGCACGTAGGCTTCGAGAGCATCGGAGAGCATGGTCCGGGCGATGCGGGCCATCTCCACCAGTTCGGGTTCGGGGGTGATGGCCCTGGTCTCGGTGAGCCGGGCCGCCGACTGGGCGATGTTGACGGCGTGGTCCCCGACCCGCTCCAGGTCGTTGGCGATCTTGAGCGCCGCGATGAGAATGCGGAGGTCGCGCGCCATCGGTTGCTGGAGGGCGATGAGGCCGATGCAGGCGTCCTCGATCTCCATTTCCATCCGGTCGACCACCCAGTCTCCCTGAATGACCTCCTGGGCCTTGACGGCGTTGCGCTCGAGGACGGCCTCGATGGCCAGGCCCACCGCCGATTCGGCCTCGGCCGACATGGCGAGCAGGCGGACCTTGACCTGGTCGAGCTGGTCGTGAAAGTGGCGATGTGTCTGATCGGTCATCCGAACCTCCCCGTAATATATGCTTCGGTCCGCTCGTGGGCGGGAGCCGTGAAGATCCGATCGGTCGGCCCCGCCTCGACCAGCCGGCCCCCCTCGAAGAATGCCGTGGTGTCCGACACCCGGGCGGCCTGTTGCAGATTGTGGGTGACGATGAGGATGGTCACCTCGCGCTTCAACTCCACCAGGAGCTCCTCGATATGCTGCGTGGCGATTGGGTCGAGCGCGGAGCAGGGCTCGTCGAGGAGAAGAATCTCGGGCGTGTTCCCGAGGGCCCGGGCGATGCAGAGCCGCTGCTGCTGGCCCCCGGACAGGGAGGTGGCGGGGGTGTCGAGCCGGTCCCGGACCTCGCCCCAGAGCGCGGCCCGCCGGAGTGCATCCTCCACGAGATTGGGGAGGTCGCGTCGTGCGGCCAGTCGGTTGATCCGCGGGCCGTAGGCCACGTTGTCGAAGATCGACTTGGTGGGGAAGGGATTGGGTCGCTGGAACACCATGCCGACCCGCTGCCGCAGGGCCACGAGGTCGACCCCCGACTCCAGGACCGAGGCCCCGAGGGCGTCCAACTCTCCCCGGTAGGTGGCGCCGGGGGTGATGTCATTCATCCGGTTGATCGAGCGGAGAAAGGTGGACTTGCCCGATCCCGAGGGACCGATGATGGCCGTCACCGCGCAGGGTGGCACGGTGAGGGTGATGTCGTGGAGGATGGTCCTCGCCCCGTAGGCGAAGGAGAAGTCCCTGGCCTCGACGGCGGGTGTCCCGGTCATCCGAACCGTCCCGTCACATACGCCTCGGTCTCACTCTCCACCGGCCGGGTGAAGATCTGTGCCGTGGCCCCGTGTTCCACCAGGCGCCCGAGGTAAAAGAAGGAGGTGGTATCGCTGACGCGGGCCGCCTGCTGCAGGTTGTGGGTGACGATCACGATGGTGACGCGTTCCTTCAGGTCGTGCAGCAGCTCCTCGATCCGCTGCGTGGCCTGAGGGTCCAGGGCGCTGGTGGGTTCGTCGAGCAGGATCATGTCGGGCTCGGGCGCCAGGGTGCGTGCGATGCAGAGCCGTTGCTGCTGCCCTCCCGAGAGGGAGAGGGCACTTCCCCGCAGGCGATCGCGCACTTCGGTCCAGAGGCCGGCTCCGCGGAGCGCCGACTCCACCCGGTCGTCCCGCTCGCGGCGGGACATCCCGCGGATGATCCGGAGACCGGCGGCGACGTTGTCGTAGATCGACATCGTGGGGAAGGCGGTGGGCTTCTGGAACACCATGCCCACCCGGCGTCGCAGCTGCATCACGTTCACGCGGGGCGAGTAGATGTCGTGCCCATCGAGGAGGATCTCCCCCGTGACCCGCGTGCCCGGGATCAGCTCATGCATGCGGTTGAGGGTGCGGAGGAAGGTGGACTTGCCACACCCCGACGGGCCGATGAGAGCGTGGACCCGGTTGCGGTGCAACGTCACCGAGACCCCGCTGATGGCGGGGTTGGATCCGTAGAACGCGGTGAGATCGCTGATGGCCAGCCGGGGTGGGGTGATCACTTGAGCTCCCGCCTCCGGGTGGCGAGCCGGGTGGCCAGACTCAGGATGAGCACCACCAGGATCAGGACGAGGGCGGTGGCCCAGGCGAGCCGGTGCCATTCGGTGTACGGTCCCGTGGCGTAGGTGAAGACCACCAGGGGGAGTGCCGCCATCGGCTGCCGCAGGTCGGCGCCCATGAACTGGCTCCCCAGCGCGGTGAAGAGGAGGGGGGCGGTTTCCCCGGCGATTCGCGCCAGGGCGAGAAGGCTGCCGGTGACAATCCCCGGCAAGGTGGTCCGGACCACGATCAGGAGACTGGTGCGCCACCGGGAGTAGCCCAGGGCCAGCGCCGCCTCCCGGAGTGACCCGGGCACCAGCCGGATCATCTCCTCCGTGGTGCGCATGACCATGGGGATCATGAGAATGGCGAGGGCCACGCTCCCGGCCAGCCCCGAAAACCGCCCCATCTTCATTACGATCCAGGCCCAGGCGAACACGCCCACCACGATGGACGGGGTTCCGTTCAACACATCGGCCACGAACCGGGTGGTGGTGGCCAGGCGGGAGCCGGGGAATTCGGCCGCGAAGATGCCGGCCCCGATCCCGATCGGAAGGCCGATGAGACAGGCCGCCCCCACGATCAGCAGGGTCCCCACGATCGCATGGGCCACCCCCCCCCCCGTCACTCCGGGCGGAGCCGGCATCTCCAGAAAGAACGCGACGTTGAGGCTGCCAAATCCCTTCACCAGCAGGGTGCCCAGAATGAGGGCAAGCGGAAGCACCGCCGCCACCACGGTGAGGCCCATCACCCCCACCATGGCCGTGCTCAGCCATCGCCGCCAGAGTCGCCGGGTCATCTCAGGTGGGCCCCGTCTGCCGGCTGACTCGCCACACCAGCAACCGGGCCAGGGCGTTGACCACCACCGTCACCAGAAAGAGCACGAAGGCCACGTAGGCGAGGGCCGCGATGTGGAGCGTGGTGGCGGCCTCCGCGAACTCATTGGCGATCACCGCGGCCATGGTGTACCCGGGCGCCAGAAGCGAGCTGCTGATCTCATGGCGGTTGCCGATGAGCATCGTCACCGCCATGGTCTCGCCCAGGGCCCGGCCGAGACCGAGCACGATCGCCCCGATCAGGCCGGACCGGGCGTAGGGCACCACCGCCCCGATGACGGCTTCCCAGCGAGTGGCGCCGAGGGCGAGAGCCGCTTCCCGCTGGCTTCCCGGGACGGCGGTGAGGACCTCCCGGGCCACCGACATGATGTAGGGCATGATCATGATGGCGAGAATGACACTCGCGGCGAGCATGCTCTGTCCGTAGATCTGCCCCTGAAAGAAGGGGAGAACCCCGAAGGTGGCCTGCAACCACGGGAAGACGATCCCCCGCAGGAAGGGGATGAGGACGAAGATGCCCCAGAGACCATACACCACGCTGGGGATGGCGGCCAGAAGCTCCGTGAGGAACGCCACCGGGGCCCGGAGGCGGGCCGGGGCAAACTCCGTGAGCCAGATCGCCACTCCGAGGGACAGGGGCACGGCCATCAGCAACGCGAGAAGGGAGCTGAGCAGGGTACCGAAGATCAGAGGAAGAGCGCCGAATCGTTCCGCCACCGGGTCCCACACGGATCCGGTGATGAAACCCAGCCCGTACTCGCTGATGGCGGGCCGGGCGCCGGTGTAGAGCTCCCAGACCAGGAACACGAGCAGCAGCGGCACGGCGAGGGCCGCGGCGGTCAGGACCCCGGTGAAGAGGAGATCCCCCCGGCTGTGACCGGCCAGGGTCGGGGGGACGGGGGACTCGGGTGCCTCCGGATCAGCCAATGGGCGCCCCGTTGGCCTGGAGGGCTCCGATCCGCTCCCGGACCAGGGCCACCACATGATCCGGCAGGGGCGAGTACTGCAGCTTCGTGGCCATCGCCTGGGCCCCCGGGGTGATCATCCAGGACAGGAAGTCCCGGAGCGTGGCCGCAACGGCCGGATCCGGATTGTCGCGCTTCACAAGAAGCCAGGTGAAGGAGGCGATGGGATAGGCGTCGGCACCCGGGGGATTGGTGATGGAGACCCGGAAGTCGGTGTCGGGCGGGAAATCGGCGCTCGCCGCCGCGGCCGTCACCGACTCCAGCGAGGGGGACACCGGCACTCCGGCCTGATTGACCACCTGGGCTGCCGGAAGGCCATTGCTCACGGCATACACGAACTCCACATACCCGATCGCACCCTCGAGCTGACGGACCTGCTGGGTCACCCCCTCGTTGCCCTTGCCGCCGATTCCCAGGGGCCAGCTCACGGCCGTGGCCCGGCCCACGCTCTCGCTCCACGCGGGCGACACCTTGGAGAGGTAATCCACGAACACGTACGTGGTGCCGGATCCGTCGCTGCGGTGCACCACCGTGATGTCACGGTCGGGGAGGGTGACCCCGGGGTTCAGGGCCACCAGGCGGGGATCGTTCCACCGGGTGATGGTGCCGAGGAAGATGTCGGCGATGGCTGCGGCGTCGAGGGCGAGGGTCGTAGCTCCGAGGTCCGGGAGGTTGTAGGTCAGCACCACGGCGCCGAGCACCGTCGGCACGTGAACCACGTTGCCGCCCACCGCCGCGATCTGCTCCTCGGTCATCGGTCCGTCGGTGGCCCCGAAATGAACCGTGCCCTCGGTGAACTGACGGATCCCTCCTCCCGACCCGATCGACTGATAGTTGATCTGGATTCCGGTGGCTCGGGCGTACGAGTCGAACCAGGCGGCATAGATCGGGTTGGGAAAGGTGGCTCCCGCGCCGGTCAGGCGGGTGGCTGCCCCCGTCCCGCCTCCTCCTCCGCAGGCGCTCAGCAGGATCCCCAGGGACAGCGTGCCCAGAGCACCACGGGTCAGCATCTGCATGGCAGGAACTCCTCGATGATTCGTGATCGAAAGGTTACGTCTACACGCGCGGACGAAGAAACCACTTTTTCGGTCACGAATGAGTGGTCACATTGTAACGAATTGGTAACATGCGCCTGGCCGATGACCCTGTCACCGGCTGGATGGCCAGCCGTTGCTGGAGCAATCGGCGAAGAGATGATCCTCGTCCTCCCGCTGGAGGGATGCCAGGGGATGGTGCCTGATCCGCTGAGTGAGAACAGGATCGAGTCCCACGAGCCGGATGTCGCTCGACCCCGAGGCGAGCCGTCTCCGGCACCAGAGCCAGAGTCTGGCCGCTCCCACCGGATCGACCTCCTGGACCGCCGATGCGTCGAGGAGGAGCGGGGAGTCCCCGGAACGTGGTGTGGTCAGGGGAGGGAGCTGGTTGACGGCCGCGCCGTCGAGCAGGGGGGGGAGCGCGTGTCTGTAGGAAGCGGTCATGCCCCGAACATCGGGTCACTTCGTCACGAGAGTGGGAAATGGAGGTAACGGGACCGGCTCAATCTCCCCGGGGTGGGGGTTCCGCAGGAAACCAGCAGTGAACGGTGGTTCCTCTCCCCAGGGTGCTCTCCGCCGTCACCTGTCCCCCATGGGACTCCACCAGGTGCTTCACAATGGCCAGACCAAGGCCGGTTCCTCCCTCGTCACGGGAGCGGGACGGGTCCACCCGATAGAACCGTTCGAAGATGCGGGGAAGATGGTCCCCCGCGATTCCGATCCCGGTGTCGCTGATGGCGAGGTCCACTCCGCCCTCCCGATGGCGGACCTGGCAGGTGATGGAGCCATCCTCGCCGGTGTACCGGATCGCGTTGGAGAAGAGGTTGGAGAGGATCTGCCGGAGGGCGTTGGGATCAGCGAACAGGGTGGGAGGCGGCGTGTCGGTCTCGAGGCGCCAGGTGAGTCCCCGCCGCGCCGCCCCCTCGGCGAACGGCGCCCAGGCGTCGCGGATCGCGGCGCCGGAGTCGAGGGGGCGGGGAACCGGGGTGTAGTGCCCCGATTCGATGCGTGCCAGGTCGAGCTGGTCGTCGATCAGGTCCTGCATCCGCCGGGCATTGTTCCGGATGGTGGTGAGGAACTGGTGAGTCGTGGCTGGGTCGGTCGTGTCGTGGAGGAGGGTCTCCACGTACCCGGTGATCGACGTCAGCGGGGTCTTCAATTCGTGGGAGACATTGGCCACGAAGTCCCGCCGGACGGTCTCGAGCCGGCGCAACTCGGTGACCTCGTGCAGCACGAGGACGGTTCCTCCCCCCGGCAGGGGACGGGCGCTGGCCAGCAGGGTGCGGTCGTCGAGGGGGAGCTCGCCGTTGGTCACCGTGTCGCCGCGCAGTGCGGCGTCGGCGAGGGCGCGG
>JBGSKF010000026.1:0-7466 GCA_041741375.1 Gemmatimonadales bacterium
TCTTTGTGAAGCTGGGTTACGCGTGGAGACCGTAAGAGCAGGGAGTAGGAAATAGGGAGTAGGGAATAGGGAGTAGGGACCTTACGGACAAGATTGAACACAAAACGGCAGCAATCCTTGGGCAACTCCCGCCCCCCCCCGTCAGACACGTCGATCGCAACGGCCGCGCCGTGCGAGGGAGATGGCCACAAAAAGCACAGAAGTCACAAGAGGCACACCTCGGGGCGCATGGGGGCCCACCAGGGGCGAGAGAGGTTTCTGTGCCTTTTGGTTGGCTCTGGGGGTGGGGAGAGGGCTCCGGAGGGACAGGAACCCATGCCGAAGAAACCCACGCGCGACCCCGACGCGCCTCTTTGGTTCCGGCTCTGCCGGCTCAGGGAACAGGGGAATTGGGAGGAGGGAGCGCCGTGAGGCCATTTGATCCTCGCGTCCACGGGCACGAGTACGGCCTGGCCAAGATCCTGCTCCCCTCTCCCGCCCTGCGGGAGAGGGGTCGAGGGTGAGGGCCAAAGCAGGCGCCAGTGGGCGATGGAAAGAGGGCAGTGCGCCGGGCCGTTCGCGAACACCCTACAATGCATTGTGAAACATATATACGTTCCACCTCGTAACGTCACCGGACCCGCACCTCTGGAGCCACCATGCCCGTCCTCCTCTGGATCCGCCGCACCACGCGCAAGCTCGTCGGTGACCCGATCCTTTCCCTCGTGGCCATCCTGGCCCTCGCGCTCGGCACCGGCCTCACGGCCACCACCTTCTCCATCGTCTACGGCGGCATCCTGCGCGGGCTCCCCTTCGAACGGCCGGACCAGATCCTCCATGTGGAGGAGGCGATCCCGGTCCGGAATATCGAGAGCACCGAGGTACCGCTCGATGACTTCCGGGACTGGCAATCGTCCCAGACCTCCTTCAGTGCGCTGGCAGGATACTACCAGGGGACGGTGAACATCACCGGGGAGGATGGGAGACCGGAGCGCTATTCCGGGGCCTTCACCACGCCCGAACTCTTTGCGGTGGCCCGGGTGCAGCCCATCCTCGGCCGGGTCTTCACCCCGGACGAGACCGGTCCGGCCTCGCCCCCGGTGATCATCCTGGGGTACGGCGTCTGGCGGGATCGTTTCGGCTCCGATTCGGCGGTGCTGGGAGCCCAGGTGAGGGCCAACGGCGAGCTGTTCACCGTGATCGGGGTGATGCCGGAGGGATACCTCTTTCCCCAGAACGAACAGGTGTGGCTCCCCCTCCGGGACGATCCCGCGGCGGCGCCCCGGCGGCAGGGCCGGAGCCTTGAAGTGGTCGGTCGCCTGCGGGACGACCGCTCGATGGACCAGGCGATGACGGAGTTCACCACTATCGCCCGGCGGCTGGAAGCGGCGTGGCCCGAGGCCAATGCCGGCGTGATCCCGATCATGAAGCCGTTCACCGAGGAGTACGTGGGTCCCGAAGTGATCGCGATGCTCTGGACCATGCTGGGTGCCGTCGTGGGAGTGCTGCTCATCGCCTGCGCCAATGTGGCCAACCTGCTCCTGGCCCGGACCGCGGCCCGAGGTCGCGAAGTGGCCATCCGGACCGCCCTGGGGGCGAGCCGCTTCCGGGTGGTGATCGGGCTCCTGGGAGAGTCGCTGGCGCTCGCCGCGGCGGGCGGCGTGCTGGGATTCGGCCTCGCGCACATCGGCGTCGGGTGGTTCAACCGGATGTTGGCACAGGGTGACACCCCTCCGTTCTGGATCGATGTCCGGGTGGACCCGGTCGTCGTGGTCTTCATGGCGGGAATCATCATCCTCGCCGCGGTCGCCTCGGGATTGGTTCCCGCCCTCCAGGCCTCGGGGGTGGACGTGAACGCGATCCTGAAGGATGAATCGCGGGGCACCTCGGGCTTCCGGATGGGACGGTTCAGCCGGGGACTGGTGGTGTTCGAGGTGGCGATGTCGTGCGCGCTGCTGGTGGCCGCCGGCCTGATGGTCAAGAGCGTGGTGCAGCTTCGGGATGTGCCCTTCGGGTTCGAGACCGAGGGAATCGTGACCAGCCGAGTGGGTCTCTTCGAGGGGGATTATCCCGACACGGCGAGCCGGCAACGGTTCTTCGACGAGTCCCTCCGCCGGATGGCCGCCGTGCCCGGCGTGCAGGACGTGGCCTACACCTCCGCCCTTCCCGCCACCTATTCCGGGCGCTGGGACTTTGCCCTGGACGGAGAGTCGTATCCCGACGACCGGAGCTACCCGGCGGCGGCCCGCGCGGTCGTGAGCCCCGGGTTCTTCCGCACCTTCGGGGTCGGGGTGGTCCGCGGACGTTTGCTGGACGAGCGGGACCTCGCGGGTGCCGTCCCGGTGGCGGTGGTCAACGAGAGCTTCGTGGCGCGCCATCTGGCGGGACGGGAGCCGCTCGGAGCCCGGATCCGCCTCGGAACCTCGCGCAGCACCGAGCTGTGGCGGGAGGTGGTGGGCGTGGTCCCCGACCTGCACATGATGGGGGTTCAGAACGAGGAGCCGGACGGGTTCTACCTGCCGCTGGCGCAGTCGGACGCCCGGTTCCTGAGCCTCGTGGTCCGGGGCGCCGGCACCCCCGGCTCTCTCGTGGCATCGATCCGGGAGACCTATCTCACGGTGGACCCCAACCTCCCGATCTACAACGTGCGCACCATGCCGGAGGTCATCGCCCTCGACAGCTGGTTCTACAGCACCTTCGGAACCCTGTTCATCGTCTTCGGCGCGGTCGGTCTCTTCATGGCGGCCCTGGGTCTCTACGGGGTCATGGCCTTCGGGGTGCATCAGCGGCATCAGGAAATCGGAGTGCGCATGGCCCTCGGGGCCCAATCCCGTGACGTCGTGCGGCTCATCCTCGGCCAGGGACTCCGGCAACTGGCGCTCGGCATGGTGATCGGTCTGGTGCTCTCGGCACTGCTGGCCAAGTCCCTGACCGTGGTTCTCTTCGGGGTGGAACCCGGGGATCCTCTGGTCTACGCCATCATCGTCGTGGCGATCACGGCGACGGGCTTCCTGGCGTCGTTCCTCCCCTCGCGCCGGGCGGTGCGGATCGATCCCCTCACGGCGATGCGATCGAACTAGTGCCCGGGAGGCGGGACCCGAGGTGCGCACGGGACGTCATTCCGGCGCCCGCCGGAATCCATGCGCGGGCGGGAATGGACCCCGGCCTTCGCCGGGGTGACGCTCCGTGAGAGAGCGGGATTCCCTGTGCGTCACCGGTCATTGGTCATTGTTCATTGGTCATTGTTCATTGGTCAATCCTCTTCCGGAATCGGGCCGACAGGGTAGTATTATCCCACTGTGTCCCTGATGCGTTCCTTCCTCCTCGCGTGCGTGCTCCTCCCTGTCCCCGGCACCCTCCCCCTGGCGGCCCAGGGATGGATCCACGACCTCAAGTCCTCGCCCGATACCTATCTCGGCCAGGAGGTGACGGTCGAGGGATTCGTGGCGGGGGGGAGGGCGGGAGTGGATGGGAAGGGCGGGTCCTACTTCCTGGTGGATGCGAGCGACGCGGCGGGGATCCGGGTCCAGACCGGAGCCATCCCGTCGGAGGGGGCCCGATTCGAGGTCAGAGGCCTCCTCCGCCGGGGGGAGCGGGGCGAAGGGGCTCTGGTCCTGGTGGAAACGGACCGTACGCGAATCGGATCGAGCCCGCTTCTCGTGACGGTGGCGGGCGGGTCGGCGCTTCTCACCCTCCTCCTCCTTTTCCTGTTCTTCCGCACCCGCCGCGCCGAGCGGCAGCACCTCCTGGGGTCACCTCTCTGGCTTCTCCCCACGGCCACCCCCTCCCCCGCGGGTGGGAGCGCCATGCGGATGGACCCCGCCCGGGACCGGGCGGACCTTGCCATCGCATCGCGGCTGGGGCGCCGGAAACGCCAGCTACTTGTGGCGGCCGGGGCGATGGCCATCGCGACCTCGTCCAGCGCCGGGTGGGTTGCCTGGGCGGAGATGTCGGCGAGTTCGCGGACGGTCTTCTGGCAGCCCTCCGGCTTCAGTGCGGCCGACCAGGGGATGGCAGACCCGTCCCCGCTCCCGGTTTCCCCCTCCCCCTCCCCATCCGACTCCGCTCCCACGGTTCTGGTGGTGACACCCCCTCCCGCTCCCCTTCCACCCCCGGGGCGCCGCCAGCCATCACCAACGGGGTCCATCCCTCGCGAACGGCCCGGCGGCCCTCCCGGGGCTTCGACTCCCGTGCCGCCACCCGTCTCCATCGACACACCCAGGGTCGTCCCGATCCCGGTTCTTCCCCCGGCCAGAGTACTCCCCCTTCCCCCGCCCCCACCTCCACCCTCGGTGGTGGATTCCGCCGGGGCCAGGGCACTCCGGGAAGAGCAACGAAAACTCTCCGCGGAGACGGCGGCACGCGCCTTGTTCACCCGTCTTCACGGAGCGATCACCCGGGGGGACCGGGCCGAACTTGCCCTCCTCTGGCCCCCGGACCTGGGTTCCCGGAGTTTCCGGGACCGGTTCCTGGACTTTGTGGACGACTTCCGGCCGGAGGCTGTCCCCGGACAGATCGAGTCTCCTGCTATACTTGGGGATGTGGCCCAATCGAGAGGCACCATTGCGATGACCTGGCGGGGGGACTTCGGAGTGACCCGGACCGCCACCGCCACCTTCGTCCTCGCCCTGCGGCGGTCGGGAGACTCCTGGACCGTGGAGGGCATCCACCTCACGGACCGCTTCCCGTGATGCTCCTCACAGCCCCGACACCGGGGAGGGTACTGATGTCCCGACACCCGTCCACTCTCTGCCTCGCTCTGGCCCTCGTCCTGGCGGCCATTCCCCTCCAGGCCCAGGCGCGCCAACGGGTCTCGCTCCAGGGCTCCGGGGCCGTTCTCTTCCCCACGACCGAGGACCCGACCTTCGAGTCGGATACCCGGCTCGGGTGGGAGGCTCAGCTGCGCTACACTTTTTCCCGGTTCTCCCTTGGGGGCGGCTATCAGCGGAGCCGAGTGTTCACGGCCACCAACCCGGACTTCGACCTCACCCTCTCTCTCGTTTTTCTGGAACCGCGGTACGTGCTGGTCGCCGGGAGCACGGTGGCCTTCTACCTGGCGGGCCGGGTCGGTTTTGGGGACTTTGTCTGTTCCGAGCAATGCAACGCCGAGACCTCCAAGATCACGGTGGGCGGGGGAGGCGGATTCCTGGTCAAGCTGACGTCGCGGTTCTCCCTCGACCTGGGGGGGCAGTGGTTCCAGGTGGATGACCAGCGGAGTTCGAGTTATGGCATGGCCCGCGCGGGTCTGAGCATCGGGCTCTGACCGGCGCGGCATCACTGAGGATCGGGGCGATGATGCTGAGAGCACGCGTTTCTGCCGGCCTGACGGCACTGCTGTTCCTCGCGGGATGCTCCGGAGGCACCGGAGGTGTCGCCGACATCCTGATCGTGGCCCGGGTGGACGTGGCTCCCGCGCCGGGGTCGCTGACCGTGGGCCAGACAGTGCAGCTCACCGCCACCCCGCGGACGTCAAGTGGCATCGTGGTTCCGAACCGGACCATCACCTGGAGCAGCAGCACCCCCGCCTCCGCGACCGTCTCCACCACCGGCCTGGTGACCGCAGTGGCGCCGTCCGCCACGCCGGTGGTGATCTCGGCGAGGGCGGATGGGGTGACCGGATCGGTCTCGATCCAGATCGCCGAGGCCCCGGTGGCGAGCGTCACGGTGACGCCGCCGACCGCCAGCATCCGCACCGGCGAAAGTGTGCAGTTGCAGGCCCAGGCATTCGACGCTTCCAACGCCCCCCTCTCCCGGACCCTTCTCTGGGCCAGCACCGCCCCCGCCGTGGCCAGCGTGGGCACGACGGGACTGGTGACAGGTCTCACGCCGGGGAACGCCACCATCACCGCCTCGGCCGGAGGCCAGAGCGGCTCCGCCGCGGTCACGGTGCAGGCCCGGCCCGCGTCGCGGCTCGGGTTCCTGGTGCAGCCGGGGGCCACGCCTGCGGGAGCGGCGATCACTCCTCCCCTCCAGGTGGCCGTCCTCGACGACATCGGCGGCACGGTTCCCGGCGCCACGCACAGCATCACCGTGGCCCTCGGTGCCAACCCTTCCGGGGGCGCGCTGTCTGGTCAACAGACCGTGAGTGCCGTCAATGGCGCGGCCACCTTCCCGGGGCTTCGCATCGACCGGGCGGGGACCAACTATTCCCTGAGTGCCAGCACCCCCGGCCTCCCCGCCGTGCAGAGCATTCTCTTCGATGTCCTGGCCGGCAGCGCGGGGGCGCTCCGTCTCGCCGTGCCTCCGCAAGGACCGTTCACCATCAACGCGGTGTGGCCCACCCCTCCCCAGATCCAGGTGGTGGACAATCTCCAGAACCCGGTGGCCACAGCCGGGGTGAACATCACCGCCGCGATCACCGCCGGGCCCGCCGGAGCGACGCTCCTCGGAACCCTGACGGTATCCACCAACGCCACCGGGCGCGCCCCGTTCTCCGACCTTCGGATTCTCGGCCCCGCGGGCACCTACACCGTGAGCTTCAGCGCCACGGGACTGCAGGGGACCTCGACCAATCCCCTTCTTCTTGGACCGGGCGCTCCAGCCCAGATGACCATCTCCCAGGCTCCGTCCGGATCCGCATCCAGCGGCATTGTGCTGGCCGTGCAACCGGCGGTGCAGATCCGGGATGTGGCCGGGAACCCGGTGAGCCAGGGCGGGATCCCGGTGAGCGCCAGCCTGACAGGGCCGGCCGGCGCCACACTCGGAGGGGCCACAACGGTGAGCACGAACGGCACGGGGCTCGCGGTGTTCACCAACCTCGTGATCACCGGGCCCGCCGGGACCTACACCCTGCAGTTCTCCTCGGGCGTTCTGCCCCCGGTGAGTTCCACGCCCATCAATCTCGGCGCGGGCACCGGATCCCGTTTGCGGCTCGATGCCGCTCCGTCCCCGAACGCGACCAACGGAATCCCCTTCACCGCCCAGCCGGTGGTGCAACTGGTCGACGCCGGCAACAACCCGGTGTCCTCGATGGTGCCGATCACCGTGACCGCCACGGGACCCGGCGCCATCCTGGGCGGAACCACTACTCTGTCCACCAATGCCGCGGGACGGGCCACCTTCACCGATCTCCAACTCACCGGTGTCGTGGGGAGCTATCAGCTCACGTTCACCTCCCCCGGTGTGACGGGTGTCACGTCCGGAACCATCACGCTCGGCCCGGGGGCGGCCACCCAGATGCTGCTGACCACCTCCCCCACGGCGTCGCCGCAGAGTGGTGTGCCGTTCCCGACCCAACCGGTGGTGCGCCTCGCCGACCTGACGGGCAACCTCGTCGCGCAGGCCGGCGTCGTAGTCACCGCCGCCCGCACGTCCGGGACGGCCACTCTCTCCGGTACCCTCCCCGCCACCACGGACGCCACGGGCACCGCCACCTGGACCGACCTCCGGCTCACCGGAACCGCGGGACCGCACGTGCTCACGTTCAGCGCCGCGGGCCTCACCGACGTTTCCACCGGCACCCTCACGCTGACGGCGGGCCCGGCCAC
>JBGSKF010000027.1:0-23679 GCA_041741375.1 Gemmatimonadales bacterium
GGAGCTGCACGTGCAGAACAACGAGATCGTGAAGGTGACCTCGCCGCTGGACCACGATGTGACGTCGGGCAATCTCTGCATCAAGGGACGGTTTGGGTGGCAGTACGTACAAAACAGGGAATAGGGAATAGGGAATAGGGAGTTAGGGAGAGGCTGGTTCTGGTGGGCGGGATACTCCGGATGACGCACAGACTTCGACGGCCGACCTGGGAGCGGATCCATGGGATGGACCCATATCGTCATCGTCGCGGAAGGCCTGGCCCCATGTTGTTCACCCTACACCCTACTCCCTACTCCCTATTCCCCGTAGTCCTCATCCCTTCCCGGTAAGCCGCCGCAGCGCCTGGAGCTTTTCCAGGGCGCTGGATCCCGACTTGGTGGCGGCGGGGGCCACGGCAAAGAGATCCCGGATGTCGAGCAGGATCTCCAGCATCAACTGATCCCGCATGTAGGCGTTGTCCAGGTCGGCCATGCGGACCTGGTCCTCCGTCTCCTTCGCCCGGTCGAAGGTTTCGCGGTAGATGGTCTCCAGGTTGGTCAGAATCCGTTCTCGGGAGCGCATGAGGCCTTGGGGTGGATGGGGGGCGGATGTCGGTATCAGGAAATGGGTGTTGGATGTTATTGGGTACCGGGTTTTGGGTGTTGGGTATTGGGTGTTGGGCATTGGGTCATTGGGGTATTATTGGCGTCGGTTCAATATAGGGCAGGCGGGATCGGTGCGTACCGGTTCCCGGATCCCACACCCGGGACGGGAGTACCCGAGACCCCTGCTCAATACCCAACCCCCAATACCCAACCCCCGCCCTCGGAGGCCATCATGTCCAGGCGCAGCGCCCCCTCTCTCCTTCTCTGCCTGCTCACCCTGAGCGCAGCGTGTGCCGGGGCTCCCCCGACCCCCGGTGCCGATCCCGACCGTCCAGTGGCGGCCGCGCTGGAAAGACTCTGGAGCGAGACCATCCGTCATGTCACCACGATCGCCGAGGAAACCGACGAGGCCGATTATGGCTGGCGGCCCACCGAGGGGGTGCGGAGCATCGGTGAGATGATCGGCCATATCGCGGGAGCGCAGTATCTCATCTGTGCCGCGGCCCTGGGCGATCCGCCCCGTGACGAGGATGACGTAGAGAGGAATGCCACGACCCGCGCCGCTCTCCTCGAGGCGCTCACGGCGTCCACAGCCTATTGTGCCGGTGCCTATGCCCAGTCGGATTCGGCTCTCCATGCGGAGACGGAGGTTTTTGGCCAGACGGGGCCCCGTTTCTACGCCCTGGCGATGAACGCCACCCACAACGGGGAGCATTACGGCAACCTGGTGACCTATCTGCGGATCCGCGGCATCGTCCCCCCCTCGAGTCGCCCGCGCCAGCCCTGAGCCGACGGGGGACCGTCGTCGCCAATCCCGGATCATACGGTGTCCCGGGGTGGTCGCATGTCACCTTGCACCATGTTGCACCAGACCACTCCCGGCCCGGCCTGTCATTCACGGGTTCATTCCGGTAGATTTCAAGCCGCTCGCGCTGTCCATCCGATGTCGCCCCGGGCGATGCCGATCGCTTCAGGAGAGGATTTCCCTTGTCTGCACCCCTCGCCCGCACTCCCAAGTCCCTGCTGACCCGGATCGCCCTCTGGTTCGACACCAGCGCCGTCGAGGTGTCCCCCGGCGACCGCCGGGTGGACTGGGTCCGGGTCATCCCGTTCATTGGAATGCACCTCGCCTGCCTCGCGGTGTTCTGGGTGGGGTGGAGTGTCACCGCCGTTTCGGTCGCCTTCGGTCTCTATGTGGTGCGCATGTTCGCCGTCACCGGCTTCTATCACCGGTACTTTTCTCACCGGACCTTCACGACCACCCGGGCGGGGCAGTTCATTTTCGCCCTGATCGGCGCGAGTGCGGTGCAGCGGGGTCCGCTCTGGTGGGCGGCGCATCACCGGAAGCACCATCGCCATTCGGACACCGAGCTCGACGCGCACTCCCCCCGGCACCACGGGTTCTGGTGGGCCCACATGGGGTGGATCACCTCCCCCTCCAACTTCGCCACCGATCTCGAGGCGGTCCCCGATCTCGCCAAGTACCCCGAGCTCCGGTTCCTGGACCGGTTCGACATCCTGGTCCCGGTCCTGCTCGCGGTCACCCTCTTCCTGGTGGGCGGGGGGCAGCTGCTGGTCTGGGGGTTCTTCATCAGCACGGTCTTCCTCTTTCACGGCACCTCGTTCATCAACTCGCTGGCCCACGTGATGGGGCGTCGGCGCTATGTCACCGGTGACGACAGCCGCAACAGCTTCATCCTGGCGGTGATCACGTTGGGCGAGGGGTGGCACAACAACCACCACAAGTACCCAGGCGCCGCCCGGCAGGGCTTCTTCTGGTGGGAGCTCGACCTGACGTACTACGGACTCAAGCTGCTGTCGTGGCTCGGCGTGCTGTGGGATCTTCGCCCGGTGCCGCGACGGCTGCTGGAGGGAGTAGGGAGTAGGGAGTAGGGAGTAGGGAGTAGGGAATAGGGAATAGGGAGTAGGGAGCCACCCGATGTCATCCCGAGTGAAGCGAGGGATCTGAGGAGGTTCCCGGTGTACTTCCCGTGGTCCGGACACTGAGACCGGTCGTTGGCACCAATGGCGCGGTGGACGCAACCGACGGGTTGTAGGGCCGTCGCGAAAGACCCGTCTGTCCTACTAGCTATGTCCTACGTCCTATAGTCCTGGGCGATAGGCGGTAGGGAGCAGGGAGTAGGCGATAGGGCCTCCCGCCCCGGGGGTTCCCTGACTGACCCCCGACGCCTACCATTCGCCTGACCCATGGACACGCTCACTCCTCTCCCGGACTCCTCCGCGCGACTCCCGACCATCCACCGACGGAGTGTATGATTGCGCATCCCCCCTCTCTACGCCGGAGTCGTCGTCCGCCGGTCGGTCCTGGCCTGGATCCTCCTGCACTCGGCCGCCATCGCCCTCACCGTCATCGGCAACCTGGGGAATCCCTTCGACGTCGACGTGGCCGCCATGGTCCCCATCTCGCTCCTCACCTCGATGGTCACCGGGCTCGACCTCCGCCGACGTCACCTGCATCGCCTCCTTCCCACCCTCGGCATCTCCTTTCCGGGACTTCTCGCCACGGTGGCGGTGGGGGCATTTCTCCTCGAGATCCTGTACGCCGTCACCCTCCGGTCGGTCCTCTCCTGATGCTCGAGGCCGACAGCATCGGGGTGCGATACGGTGGGCGTCAGGTGCTGAGCGCGGCATCTCTCCGGGCCCGGCCGGGACAGATCACCTTGCTGGTGGGCCGGAACGGGGCGGGCAAGAGCTCCCTCCTCCGCGCCTGTGTCGGGGCGGGGCCCCTGCTTCACGGGATCGTCCGATTCCAGGGAACCACCCACTACCCTCCCCGGCTCCATCGCCTGGCGCGGGAGGGGCTCTTCTGGCTTCCGGATGAACCGATTCTCGACCCCTTCCTCCCGCTGGGGCGACAACTGAAGGCCGTCGCCGAGCACTTCGGGACCACCGACGTGGAACGCGTGGCTGCGGCACTCCGGATCGAGACCCACTGGCACACCGCTCCCGCGCGCCTCTCGGGCGGAGAGACCCGACGGGCCTCAGTTGCGATGGCCCTGGCCCGGAATCCCCGCTGCCTGGTTGTGGATGAGCCGTTCCGCGGCCTCTCACCGATCGATGCGGAGCTCCTGGGCGGCGTGTTTCGGCAGATGGTGGACGAGGGGCGCGCCGTCCTGATGACCGGTCACGAAATGCCCATCCTCCGGACGCTCGCCGACGCGGTGGTCTGGTGTACGGCCGGGACCACCCACCAATACGCCGATCCCGCGACAGCGTGGGACAATCATGAATTGCGGCGGGACTTTTGGGGGTCGTGACACGAGGGCGGAGGGCCGCAGCACGGCCCCCGCTCTCGGAATGGACCTCAGGTCACACTGATCTGGATGCCATAGGATCCCTCAGCTGGCGTGGCAGTTCCCTGAGCGTCCTCAGAGAATCCCCCCGACACGCCGACGGTCACCCAGCGGGTATCGGGTGAAGTCCAGGACAGGGCATTGGTGGTTGCTCTGGGATCCCCGGACACCACGCCATCCCCCAGGAACAGGGTCGGCAGGGAACCGAAGGCCGCCTCCCCGCTGCCCTGGGTGACGGTGATGGAGAGCGTTTGGCCCGCCGTGAGCTTCACCCGGAAATATTCCTCCAGGACCGGTTTGCCCAGTGCGGATTCAGAGCCCGGGGGCGGGAAGGCGATCTGCACCGTGCAGTCCACACCCCGGGTCAGGGTTTGCGAGGAGGAGAACGGCGGAATGACGTACCGGACCCGCCCACAACCGAGCGACTGCAGGTCAGGTTCCGGGAGCACCGAGAGCTGGTAGCTTCCGATACCGAGCATGCCACGGCTCCCCGCAAACAGCCGGTGAGATCCGGCAGGAAGGGCGACGGAGAACCTGGCAGTTCCCCCAACGTCCGGGCCGGTGCCGAAGGCGAGGGCGTCCCCGTTGCGCTCGAACCCGGCGATCGTGGGCAGGTCAGTCGCCGTGAGAGACACCTCGAAGCTACCCCCGGTGGTGGTGACCGTGTAGAAGTCCTCCCGGGTCTCCGCCCCGTTCGTTTCCGTGAAGACGCAGTCCCCGTCCCGCCACTGGCCGCTCACGGAACTACCCGCCGCCAACGCTTTCGGCAAACAGGGATCGGCCACGATAGAATAGGACGAAAAGCTCGACACAGGCGCCGCCACGGTACGAGCCGCCGCATTCACCACCGGTGCGGACGCGAGAGGTTCCCACACGCCCGACACCAGCTTGGCGAGGGTGAACTGCTCCGGTGCCACGTCACCCGGAATGAGGGCGGGGTCCCAGGTGAGCTGCATCGTCACCGGCACCGCAAACTGCGTCCCGTCGGGCCCGAAATCGAAGGAAGTCCCACCGGCCAGGTTGGGGTCGGCCGGGGGGTTCGTCACACGATCCACCGTGATCTGGGTCGCGGAAGGGAGTGCTCCGGCGGGAATCGTCAGACGAACGGTCCCGTTCTGGGCGCTGACAGTCCCCCCAGCCGTCCCGATGACGCTCGGGTCGGGAGGTGTTGGAATAACGGTCTCTCCTCCCCCGCCCCCACACGCCTGGGCCATGAGAACGGTTCCCAGGAGTGTGACCCACGACCAGGCACTTGCCCCCCGTGCCCGCCCCTCCCAGCCTGCCCTACGCGTGTTCCGTCTTGGCACTGTCTTCCTCCGTGTGTAGTAGTCAAGGATTCGAGCAGTTCACCTCACTGCGGACCGGACCTCGATCGTCCCGGGGCCGACAGTGAGCGTCGGGCAGCGTGCAATACACGTGCCAAGTCTCTCTTCACTTCAATTCTCCTTATTCGGAGAACCTTTCCCGCCGCTTCCGGCCACCATACGCGTCCTGAGTCATGCGATATGCCCGCGGCACCCTCACGGAGCGTGAGCATGGGCCCGCGAGTAAATCCGCACGCAACCGGAAGTCAGGGAGGGCACCAGCGCCGATTTGAGAGCATCAGGGCGCGAGGACACCTTTCGCGTGGGTGGCGGTGAGCTTACCATAACAGACGACCTCAGCGCCCCTCCTTCCCCGATTGCCGATGTCACTGATCGATGCCCAGCACCGAGTGGATGCCTGGATCAGCCAGTTTGAGGAGGGGTACTTTCACCCCCTGACCAACATGGCCCGGCTGGCCGAGGAGACCGGCGAACTTGCCCGGGAGATCAACCACCGGTTTGGCCAGAAGACCCGGAAGCCCGAGGAACCGGAGGGCGATCTGGGCATGGAGATGGCCGACATCATCTTTGTCCTCATCTGCATGGCGAACCGGGAGGGGATCAATCTCGACGACGCCTTCACCGCGATGATGGACAAGGTGGAACGCCGGGATGCCACCCGATGGACCCGGAAGGGTACACCCACCTCCGACTTCCCCGGGGAAAGAGAGCCCCCGGGGCCGTCTCGGCACTGATCCCTCCCGCTCGGGCTGGAGCTAAACTCGCCTCGACGCTCGGGACGGGGAGCGGAGGCACGGCGCTTCACAGAGGGGTGGACCCACCTTGACTGCGGAGAGTTGGGGGCCGAACTTGCGAGCCACCGGGACAAGAAGAAGCTGCTGACCATCCGGAACCATCCCTCAGACTCTCGTGCGGGCGGACCTCGGATGAAACGGGACCAACGAGACCCGGCTTCGCCGCGGGTCCAGGTGGAGACGCAGGATGACACGCGACCAGAGGGCCCAAGGGACATCGGGGGAGGCATTCTCCAGGGAGGTGCGTGATTTTCTGGTCCAGTTTGCCATCGGCGTCCACCGTCACGGGATCTATCCCGATGGCCATCCATCGCTCGAGCCAAGCGTGGAGGCCGTTCTCGGCCGAGTATCCCCCCTGCTTGCGGAACGGGGAACGCTTGCTCTCGGCGTGGCCCGCGGTCAGCTGATCATCGAGGGGGTGGCCACCGACATCCGGAACGTTGTCGTCACCGACCTGGCCGCACGACTCCACCGCCATCATGTGGGCGCGCTGGTGCTGCATGAGGGTCTCACCGGGGAGGAGTGCCGGGAGTTTTTCCGCGCCATTGCCCGGGATCCCGATCGGACGGGAGAACATGCCGCCCTGGATCCCGATCTGCGCCGGGCGTGGCCCCACGTGCGGCTGCACCCGGTCAACTATGCCCGTCTCCGCCTGGCGGAGGGTTCGGAGAATGCCGTCGGGAAGGGGGAGGCTGACCGGGCTCAGCGGACCCGAGCGGCCGAGCTCTGGGTGGGGTTGGCCCGGGCCGCGCTCGCCTCGGGCGACGACATCCTCGCCGAGGCGGAGCTGACCCCGGCCCACACCGATCCCGCGATCCTCGCGCGGGCCATCAGTGATCATTCCCGGGAGGCAAGCTATGACCAGAGCATCATCGGATTCATGCTGCAGATTGCGGACACGCTCTCAGGTGAACAGACCCCGGAATCCGCCGGCCTGCGTGCCCGCGTCTCCCGCCTCATCTCCGCGATGGATGGCGATGCGCTTCGCGATCTGCTGCAGATGGGAGGGGACACCGCGCAGCGTCGTCGTTTTCTGCTGACCGCGACCGAGGGGATCGCGGCTGAGGCCGTGATCGACCTGGTCCGAGCCGCATCAGAGGGGGAGGAAGGCGCCCTCTCTCACTCGCTGCTGCGCATGCTCAAGAAGCTCGCCCGTCACGCCGGGACAGGGGGCGCACGCCAATCGGTGGCCGACATGCAGATCCGCGAGCAAATCACCAAGCTGGTGTCGGGATGGTCCCTGAAGAACCCCAACCCGGGCGCCTACGGCGAAGCCTTGAGGCGGTTGGCATCCGATGCGGTCCCCACAACGACGTCGCCGGCAGAAAACGCCCTCGCCAGGGATCCCCGGCACCTGGTGCAGATGGCGGTCGAGATCGGGGCGTGGGGCGCCATGGTCCAGGAGGCGGCGGATCGCGCGGTGTCCGAAGGGGGGCTTCCCTGGATCCTCACCCTGGTGAAGGACGAGCCGTCGTCCCCGATGTTCCGAGCGGTGCACTCCCGGTATGTCACAGCCGCCCATGTCGCGGGGCTCCTGAGTACCGACCCCATCGACACGACCGCGCTGGACGACCTGGTCCAGCTGCTCGGGCTCGCGGCGGCACCACCGATGCTGGATGCCCTGGCGCAAGCGGAGGGAGCGAACATCCGTCCCCTTCTCCTTTCCCGCCTGGCCCCCTTGGGCCCCGCACTCGGCCCCTTGCTCGTCGCCCGCCTGGAGGATGAGCGCTGGTACGTCACGCGCAACATGCTCCACCTGCTGGACAAGCTCCCCGAGCTCCCCCCCGGGTTCGACCCCCTGCGCTGGACCACGCATGGCGATGCCAGGATCCGGCGTGAGGCCTTTCGGTTGGTCCTGCGCGACCCCGACGCGTTCCCTCGGGCTGTCACCGCCGGACTCCGGGACCCCGACGAGATGGTGGTGCACCTGGCGATACGTGCGGCGACCCGGCACTGCCCGGTGTCAGCTTTGCCGGTTCTGGCTTCCCTCGCCACCACTGCAACCGACCCCGAACTCCGGACCGCCGCGATCCGCGCCCTCGGCCGGAGTCGCCTCGAGGGGGCGCTCCCCGTGCTGCTTCGCCTCACCGAACCCAGACGGTGGCTGCTCTGGCGTCGCCTCCCTCCCAAAACTCCCGACTATCTGGCCGCTCTTGCCGGCCTCGCGCGCTTCCCCCACAATGCCCGCGCTGTCGCCACCCTCGCCGCCGCGGCCCGGAGCCGGGACCCCGAGGTCATCCGCGCCACCCAGGACACGTCCGGGAGGGAGCCGCTTCCGTGACCCCTGCCGTGATGTTCCTGCACTCTCTCGCCCAGGCACTGGCCATGCTGTCGCTTTATCCCGAGGGACATGCCACCCGGGAACGAAGCCTCGACCAGGTGTTCGGCCGCCTCGACGACCTCCTTCAGCACGATCCCCGCCCCATCTTCAGCTTTCTCGGCGACGAGGTTGTCCATTCGGATCACCCGTTGCGCGAATTCCGGGGGTGGCCCTGGAGTGCCCGGCTCGCCTCGATCGGCGTGCAGCGCCTCGAACTCGACCGCACCGTGACGCGGGATGCTCTCGAAGACTTTCTGGATGATGTGATCCACAAGCTGGGGTCCGGATCCCCCGGAACCTCGCAGGTCCGCCCGACGTCCCCTGGTGGCATCCGCTACGGAGAAATCGGTGTGGATGCCCCTCCGGCGGACCGGACCGTGGCCCAGGTCGCGGGCGGCTTCACCCTGGAGGACGAAGTCGAGGCCATCCGCTGGATCCACCGCGAGGTGCAGGACCACGAGCACCTTCCCCTGCTCGAGGCCGAAACGGTCATTCGGGCTCTTGCCGTGGCCATGCACGGGGACCAGCAGGTGGTCGTTCCCCTCCTGCGCCTCCGCGAGTTCGATGAGTACACGACCACCCATTCCATGAACGTGGCGGTCCTGGCGATGGCCATGGGAGAGTGGTCGGGGCTTGGAGGAGCGGATGTTCGGACCATGGGAGTGGCCGGCCTGCTGCACGATCTCGGGAAGGTGAAAATCCCCCTCGACATCCTGACCAAACCGGGGAAACTCACGACGGAGGAACGAGAGATCATGAATGACCATCCCGTCGAAGGCGCCCGCCTGATTCTCTCGACGGAGGTGAACATGGATCTGGCGGCCACCGTGGCCTACGAGCATCACCGGATGATCGATGGAGGGGGCTATCCCACCGTCCGCTTCCCGCGTGATGCACATCAGGCGAGCCGCATCGTTCATGTGTGTGACGTGTACGACGCCCTGCGGACGGTTCGTCCCTACCGCGATGCCTGGGAGGCGGAGCGGATCCTGTCCTACATCGACGACCGAGCCGGCACCGAGTTCGATGTCGATATCGCCTCCCAGTTTGTCCAGATGATTCGGGCGTGGGAACCGGCCATTGTGGAGCTGCACAGGCCGGAGGACACGGTTCCCGACACGGAGACACGGCCAGCACCGGCGCGGGGCGATGGGGAGGGCTCAGTCCGCGAGGCCCCGGTCGGGGAGAAGGGACGGTCCGGTTGACCGCCGACACGCCCTGCCCGGGCTTCCTGACCACGCCGTCCGGCGCTATTCATACACGGCGCCATCAGGGCCGGTCCATCTTCCGCTCCCTGCCTCCACGACCGCCCTCTCCTCTCCGCGCTGTGGAGGAGGAGCAGCACCAACCAGGAGCGGCGTTCCCCTCGCCACCGCGTCGGGATGTTTCACCACCAGATTCCGGATCGTGACCATGCGCCTTCCGTTTCGTCGTCCCTTCCTCGCGATTCTCCTCCTCACGGGATCAGGCCTGACCTCCGAGGTCCTCCTCGCCCAGGGGAATCCGGCCCGGTTTCAGGATCTCCGCTACCGATCGGTGGGGCACTCCCGAGGGGGCAGAGTCACGGCAGTGACCGGCGTGGCCTCGCGGCCGGGGACCTTCTACTTCGGGTCCACCGGCGGCGGAGTGTGGACCTCCCCCGACTACGGCACCACCTGGCGGAACCTCTCCGACCGGTTCTTCGCGTCGCCCTCCATCGGGGCCATCGCGGTGGCCCCGTCGGACGCCGATCGCCTGTACGTCGGCACCGGATCCGATGGCATCCGGAGCAACATCATCGTGGGCAAGGGGGTCTATCGCTCCGATGATGCGGGATCCACCTGGCGCCCGGTGGGCCTGCGGCGGGCGGGGCTGATCGGGGCCGTTCTGGTTCACCCGAAAGACCCCAACCTGGTGTATGTGGCCGCGATCGGTCAGCCTCACGGGCCGAACCGGGAGCGGGGCGTGTACCGCTCCCGCGACGGCGGCGGCACCTGGGAACAGGTTCTCTTCGTCTCCGACAGCACCGGGGCGGTGGACCTGGAGTTTGCCCCGGACAATCCGGAGGAGATCTACGCCAGCCTCTGGCGCACGGAGCGGAAGCCCTGGACCATCATCAGCGGCGCCCGGGAAGGCGGCGTCTACAAATCGAGCGACGGAGGCACGACCTGGACCCGGCTCAGGGGCGGCCTCCCCGAGGGTCTGGTGGGAAAGAGTGACCTCGCGGTGTCCCCCGCGGATCCGAACCGGCTCTGGGTGCTCATCGAAGCCGAACCGGGGGGCGGGCTCTATCGATCCGATGACCGAGGGACCACGTTCCGGCTGGTGTCCACCCAGTCGGGACTCCTCGATCGCCCCTTCTACTACACCAATGTGGACGTGAGCCCCGCCAACGCCGACGAGCTCTTCGTCAGCGCCACCGCGTTCTGGCACTCGACCGACGCGGGGCGGACCTGGCGGCGCCGGAGCACGCCCCACGGCGACAATCACGACCTCTGGATCGACCCCACCGACCCCCGGGTCTGGATTCAGGCCAACGACGGCGGGGTGAATGTCACCCGGGACGCGGGAGCCACCTGGAGCACTCAGCTCAACCAGCCCACCGCGGAACTGTACCAGGTGGCGGTGGACGATCGCTTCCCCTACTGGCTCTACGCCGGCCAGCAGGACAACACCACGATCGCCGTGCCGAGCCTGCCCCCTTTCCCCTCACCGGGGGGACCGCAGGGCTGGTGGCGGGAGACCGGGGGATGCGAGACCGGTCCCGCCGTGCCGAAACCGGGGGATCCCGACATCGTCTACGCCAACTGCAAGGGTCGTTTCGGCCGCTACAATGCGCGCACCGGGCAGGAACAGCAGTATTACGTCGGCGCGGCCAACCTCTACGGCGCCAACCCCCGGGACCTCACCTACCGTTTCCAGCGAGTGGTGCCGATCCATGTTTCCCCCCACGATCCCAACACCGTCTACCACGCCTCGCAGTTCCTGCATCGCACGCGGGACGAAGGCGTGACCTGGGAGACGATCTCCCCCGACCTCACCGCCTTCGACCCCGCGCGTCAGGTCATCAGCGGCGCCCCCATCACGCGGGACATCACGGGGGAGGAGTACTACAGCACGATCTACACGGTGAAGGAGTCTGCGGTGGAACCGGGCGTCATCTGGGTGGGTGCCAACGACGGGCCCATCTCCGTGACCCGGGACGACGGGCAGACCTGGACCCGGGTGACTCCCCCGGCGCTCCCTCCCGGAGGCCGGGTGCAGACGGTGGAGCCCTCACCCCATCGCGCGGGGAAGGCCTACGCCGCGATTCTCCGGAACCAGCTCGACGATTGGGAGCCGTACCTGTTCCGGACCGAGGACTACGGGGCCACCTGGACCCGTCTCACCACCGGCACCAATGGCCTCCCGGGGGATTATCCGGTGCGCGTGGTCCGGGAGGATCCGGAACGCGAGGGCGTGCTGTACGCCGGAACCGAGTTCGGGATGTTCGTGTCCCTGGACGACGGGGGCCGGTGGCATCCGTTGCAGCACAATCTCCCGGTCACGCCGGTCACCGACCTTGCCGTGGTTCAGGGCGACCTCGTGCTGAGCACCATGGGGCGCGGCTTCTGGATCCTCGACGACCTCACCCCGATCCGCGAAGCGGCGGGCGGCGCTCTGGACTCCCCCGCCCTTCTCACACCCCGCCCCGCGGTGCGGATGCGGTACTCCGCCCGCCGGTCCGATCCCACCGATCCGGAGTTCCCCCCTCCCGGTGCGGTCATCGATTACGTGCTCCCCCCCGGCGACTTCCGCGATCCGGTGACGCTCGAGATCGTCGACGACCGGGGGACCCCGATCCGCCGCTTCACCAGCGCGGATCGTCCGGGACAACCGGCGACCCCCGGACAGGGGATGCGGGGTCCCCCGGGACGCGCACCGGCCCCCGGCGTTCTGGGCACCGAGGGGGGACACAATCGCTTCCGGTGGGATCTGACCTGGCCCGGTCCGGAGAATGGCCAGGGGAGACCGGCGGGCTCGGGACCGCTCGTGACCCCCGGGGAGTACCAGATCCGCCTCACGGCAGGGGCCTGGTCCGCCTCGGTCCCGCTTCGCGTGGAGATCGATCCGCGGGTGGAGGACGAGGGAGTGACCAGCGCTCACCTGGAGGAGCAACTCGAGGTGGCCCTCACGGTGCGAGACCTCCTCACCAGCGCCCGCTCCCTGGCCGCCCGTGCGCGCGCCGGACGCACCAGCGCCGGGGACACCTCCGATGCGGGTCGCACCCTGGGCGAGTCCCTGGCGGAGCTCGAGACCGCGGACCAGACCTATCCCCGGCCGATGCTCATCGACCAGATCGCGTATCTCTATCGGATGGTGACCGCCGCGGACCAGGAACTGGGGCGGGATGCCCTGGAGCGGCTGGACGAACTCGACCGCTGGTACCGGCGGCTGGAGGCGACGGTGCGGCGAGCCCTGGGTGCGGTGTCGTGAGGAGGATTTCATGGACTCCGGACGTAGGATATAGGACATAGGACATAGGACATAGGACATAGGACATAGGACATAGGACATCAGGACATAGGACATCAGGACATAGAGGCATCGGTCATCCCGAGCCGCTGGCGGGAGATCTGTGGAGGTTGTCCTAACTGTCCTATGTCCTACGTCCTACGTCCTCCCTACTCCCTACTCCCTACTCCCGGGGGGTGGGGACGGGGGCGGATCACTCCCACGCCTCGGGGAGACCCTCCAGCTCCTCGCGAAACAACCGGTAGTGCGCATACCGCTCCGGGAGCACCCCTCCCTCCTCGCTCGCGATCCGCACCGCGCACCCCGGCTCCACCAGGTGCCGGCAGGTGGAGAACCGGCACTCCGAGGCGTGGGGGCAGAGGTCGGGAAAGCAGTGGATGAGCCCGTCGGGGTCCAGTCCCCAGAGTCCCGCTTCGCTGATCCCCGGAGTGTCGACCAGAAAGCCACCGCCCGTGAGGGGAACCATCACGCCGGCCACCGTGGTGTTCCGGCCCCGTCCGATACGGGCGCTGGTGGTTCGGGTGAGGAGGGCAAGGCCCGGTTCCAGCGCATTGAGCAGGGTGGACTTCCCCGCCCCGGAGGGCCCGGTGACCACCGAGACTCCCCCGTGCAGTTTCGCAAAGAACGCATCGAGTCCCTCCCCCGTCACGGCGGAGACGGCATGGACCGGATAGCCGATCTGCTCCATGCGGGCCCGAAGTTCCACCCCGGGGTCGAGGTCGACCTTGGTGACAATCACGGACGCGGGAATCCCGTCGGCCTCGGCGAGAACCAGGAGCCTGTCCAGCAGCTCCGGAAGAGGTTCGGGGTCGGTCGTGGCGGTGAGCACGAACAGCTGGTCAAGATTGGCGGCGATGGCCCGGCGCCCCCTCTGGTTGGGCGCCCCCCGGGCCAGTTCGTTGCGGCGCGGTGCCACCTCCGCGATCCCCACCAGGTCCCCCCCCTCGCTGCGGTCGAGCGTCACCCGGTCACCAGCGACCACCTGGTCGCGCCCTCGCTTTGCCTTGCCGCGCAGCGCCGCGACGACCACACCGGCCGGGGTGAGCACCCGGAGTCGTCCCCCCTCACGACCGAGGACCAGCCCCTCGTCCACCGACGGAGTCACCATCCCTCGGGCCGGACCGCGATCGCCTCGTCGAGCGCCGCCTTCACGTCGTAGAGGGACCAGGCCAGAAGCCTCCGCTCCGCGTCCTCCGGCGTGGGACCCCAGGCCAGCGTGGGAGTCTCCGCGTGACCGTCGGGCTCCGTGCCGGCCCGGTTCCATCGCACGAAGAGGAGGGCCGCGGCGTAGCGCCCCTGCACGTCCGGCTCCTCCTCCACGTAGACCGCCACCGAGTAGGCGCGATCATCGGAGCCTCCGAAGGCCGGGGCCCGATCGTGCGTGGCGATGTATCCACCCAGGGTGATCTCGGGGGTTACGGAGCGGATAGTCCCTCCCGGATGACGTTCC
Source organism: Gemmatimonadales bacterium (assembly GCA_041741375.1). Classification (GTDB taxonomy): domain Bacteria; phylum Gemmatimonadota; class Gemmatimonadetes; order Gemmatimonadales; family GWC2-71-9; genus OFTM291. The sequence continues at coordinate 14,283 of JBGSKF010000027.1, forward strand.
CCAGAATGAAGGCGATGTTGGCGGGACGTTCCGCCAGGCGCCGCATCAGATAGGGGTACCAATGGGTTCCGAAGGGAATGTACACGCGCACCCGGTAGCCGCTGGCGCGCAGGCGGTTCTGCAGGTCACGCCGCACTCCGTGGAGCATCTGGAACTCAAAGCGGTCCGGGGCGATCCCGTCCCGTGCCACACATCGCTGGGCATGGGCGATGATGGCCTCGTCATGGGTGGCGATCGCGGGAGAGTTCCCCTCCCGAAGGAGTCGCTCCATCAGGGCCACGTACTGCCGGTCCACGTCGCGCTTGTCGGGAAACGCGATGTCGCTCGCCTCCCGGTACGCCCCCTTGCACAACCGGACCCGGGCCCCGAGCGCGAGGAGCCGGTCCACATCGTCCGTGGAGCGGCGCAGGGCCGACTGGATGACCACCCCCACGTGATCACCATACTCCGGCTGGAGATGCCCGGTGAAGAGATCGAGCGTGCGCTGGGTGTGGGTGGCCCCCTCCATGTCGAGCCGGAGGAATCCCTTCAGCAAGCGCACCCGGTCGAGAAGATCCCTGAAGTGCGCACGACAGAGGTCGGCGTCGAGATCGAGGCCCATCTGGGAGGGTTTGACGGAGACGTTGGTCTCGATCGTGGCCTCGTCCTCCATCTGATCGAGCAAGGCCAGGATCTGGTCCCGCGCCGCCCGGGCCGCCTCCCGATCGGTCACACTCTCACCGAGGAGGTCGAGTGAGGCGGTGATCCCGGCGGAGGCGAGCGTCCGGGCCGCTTCGATCGCGGCGTCCGCCGTTTCCCCCGCCACGAACCGGGTGGCGAACCGGCGCGCCAACCCGTGCGACCGGACGAAATCGTGGATGCGCTGCTGCTCGGACAACCAGAGGATACCGCGTCGGAACATGAGCCCCCGGGATGGTGGTGAGCCGGATGGATGCGTGATGCCGGCCCGGTGTAATCTCGCCCGGTTCGTGGCCGGCAGGAAGGTGGGGGAGATGGTAGGGAGTAAGTAGGGAGTAGGGAGTAGGGAGTAGGGAGTGGGGTGTCGGCGGTAGGGGCAAAACTTTCGCCCTGGGAACAGGGGCTGGGGAGTACGGATGGATTCGGAACGTCACCCCGGCGAACGCCGGGGTCCATCTTGCTGAATCTCGGGAGTGACAATGGATTCCCGCGTGCGCGGGAATGACGGGCATTGGATGACCGACAATCAGGTACGGGGCAAAAGTCTGTCGCCTACTGGTGAAATTCCTTCGTTTCCATTTCCTTGCTCCGGATCCTCACCAGACGACCCGAACCACCCGGGAGCCCCATGCGATCGCACCTCATCATCTCACTCCTCCTCCTTCCCCTCCCGGGAGTGCTCCTTGCCCAGGACGTGGATGCCGCCGTCACCCGGATCACTCCCGGCATCACGGAGATCCGGCATCACCTGCACCGGAACCCCGAGCTCAGCAACCGCGAATTTGCCACCGCGCGGCTCATCGCCGATCAGCTCCGCACCCTGGGCCTCGAGGTGGATACCGCCATCGCCCACACGGGAGTCGTCGGGATCCTGCGAGGCGGGCGACCCGGCCCGACCATCGCGGTCCGCGCCGACATGGATGCCCTCCCCGTCACCGAGGCAAGCATCCTCCCCTTCGCCTCCACCGTGACCACCACGTACCTCGGCCAGGAGGTCGGCGTGGCACATGCCTGCGGCCACGACATCCACATGGCGGTGCAGCTCGGCGTGGCCACCGTGCTGGCCGGGATGCGGGACCAGCTCCCCGGCATCGTCAAGTTCATCTTCCAGCCCGCCGAGGAGGGAGCTCCCCCGGGGGAGGAGGGAGGGGCGAAGCTCATGGTGGAGCAGGGTGTGCTCGACGGCCCCGACGCACCGGAGGTGATCTTCGGGTTCCACACTTGGGCCGGGATGGAAACGGGAAGGGTGGGCTACACTCGTGGCCCGGCCCTCGCGTCCGCGGATCGCTTCATCGCCACGATTCATGGACGACAGGCCCACGGGGCGTCGCCCCATCTGAGCATCGATCCGATCGTGGTGGCCTCCCAGCTGGTCACCGCCTGGCAGACGATCCCCTCGCGTGTCCTGCCACCGCTCGAACCCGCCGTCCTCACCGTGGGCATGTTCCGCGGGGGTACCCGGTTCAACATCATCCCCGGATCAGTGGAGCTGCAGGGGACGGTCCGCGCCTACAGTACCGCGGTACAGGACACGATCGAACACCGGATGCGCGGAATGCTCGAGGGGATCACCGCCGCCTGGGGTGCCACCTTCGACTTCCAGTATGACCGATTCACCCCCGCCACGATCAACGACCCCGCCCTCACCGACCGGATGGTTCCCTCCCTGGTGCGGGTGGCCGGGAAGGAACAGGTGACGGCGATGGAACCATGGATGGCCGCGGAGGACTTCTCGTACTTTGCCAACCGCATCCCGGGATTCTACTTCCGGCTCGGCACCGCACCCCCGGGAGGAACATCGGGTGACCACCACACCCCGGAGTTCGTCGCCGACGACCGCGCCATCCCGCTCGGCATCCGGCTGATGACGGCGCTGGTGGTGGACTATCTAGGGAGTAGGGAGTAGGGAGTAGGGTGTAGGGTGTAGGGGCGCGCGGGGTTCGCCCAGGTTCGGAACCCGAGCCCCTCACGACGTCACCCCGGCGAACGCCGGGGTCCATCTTGTCCGGATGTCGGAATGACGGACATTATAATAGCCACCCCGCCCAGCACTCCCGGCCCGACTATGTCCTATGTCCTATGTCCTATGTCCTGCGTCCTATGTCCCACTCCCTATTCCCTACTCCCTGCTCCCTACCTCTGCCCCACCGCGTACCGCTCCAGATACTGCAGATCGTCGTCGTCGAGGTGCCGGGTGTAGACCACTCCCTGACCAAGTGCCACGAGACGTCGGCCGGCCGGGAGGGTGACCCGGAACTTCAGGTTCGCGTCGGAGCCGAACACGTCATACTGACGCGGAGCCCCCGCGGGCACATACCGCTCAACCCAGAGATCCCCCTCGGGACTCACCCGCACTCCCGTGGGATTGAACGGGGGTTTGACCGCCGGCCATTCGGGCTCCGGCTGGGCCGCCCCACCTCCGGGGCCACCCCGCTGCCCTCCCGGAGGCCCTCCCCGCCGGAACGACGTGGATCTCTGGCCATTGTTGACCTCCACCGACATCGACAGACCGCTGGAAGCAACCTCCGCCTGGTACTCCTCCTTGTCGGCCTGCCGGACCGGAACCGGCCGGAAGGGGACGGGCTTCCCCACCACCCGGCGGCCGCCCGCGTCGTGCCACTCCACGTGATAGTCCTTGACGCTGACCAGGGCAATCCGCCCGTCGGGCGCCACCGCCCAGGCGTCGCGCCCCGAAAGGGGGGTCCGCCTCATGCTGACCGAGCGGTTGTTGGCGCTGCCCGAGGTGGTCACCTTCGTCTCCGGCAGCTTCACCGTCGCCACCGTGTCGATGGCGTCCCGGGCCGGATCCCACCGGAGGACCTTCCCGGAATCAGGGGGTGTCGAGCCTTGCCCGACCCCTGCTCGACCCTCGAAGTAGATCCGGCCGGCCCGGTCCGTTCCCTGAGGCACCACCATGGTCATTCCGCGGCCCGGTTCCCCCCGGGCGATGGACCAGGATTCGCGATACGATCCGTCCGCGGCGTAGTGTGACAGCCGCCCGTTGCCCAGATCCACGAGGAGGGTCCCTCCGCCGGTATACGGAAAGATCCCGTCGGGGCTCATGTACTCCCCCGGGCCCCGGCCCGATTGCCCCACGGTATCCGCGGTTCCGCCGGTGAGGTCAACCCGCAGGAGCACATTCTCGATGCCGTCCGACACCAGGATCACTCCGCCGGGCAGCTCCCGGATCCCGGCAATGAAGCTGAAGGGCTCGGCGAAGGACGCCGAGGGGCGGGAGAGGGTGATCTCGCGGGGAGCCTGGGCGGCGCCCTCCCCCGCCGCAAGGGGAAGCGCGGACAGACCGGACAGCAGCAAGGGAGAAAGGCGCACCGGAGCCTCCATGGGGTTTGCGCGATGTGGAGAGTAATGATCTCCCATGGCTGGATGCCGGAAAGGCGTCAACCGTCGCACGGGGTCTGGATGTTGGGTTCTGGGTGTTGGGTTTCGGGTGTTGGGTTTCGGGTACTGGGTTTCGGGTACTGGGTTTCGGGCATTGGGATATTGGGTATTGTACCCAGCACCCAACACTCGACACCCAACACCCAACACCCAGTCCCCAGTACCCAACCCCCAGTCCCCGGCACCCACCATGCCAGAGCCGGCGGTTGACAGCACGACCCGATTTCAGGAGATTGGTATGTCCACTCACTGCGAGCCCGGCCCCTGAACCATCACACTGTCGTCGCCGGGCCTGCCACGGGCGCGCTGAATTCCTGTTCCACGCCACATCCTCTCCCTCGCCGGTACGCGCCGGTGAGGGTGAGGTGTGAACCATGCGCCGGGAGGCGCGCCACACCATGACTTCGCGCGAGAGTTGGGGCAGTCGGGTCGGGCTGGTCCTCGCCATGGCCGGGAACGCGGTCGGGCTCGGTAACTTCCTCCGCTTCCCCGCGCAGGCGGCCCAGAACGGAGGCGGGGCGTTCCTGATCCCGTACCTGGTGTCGTTCGTGCTGATGGGCCTCCCCCTCCTCTGGGTGGAGTGGGCGATCGGCCGGCACGGAGGCCAGTACGGACACCACTCGGCCCCGGGGCTGTTCGATGTCCTGGGCAAGCAGAGGTGGCTCAAGTACGTCGGCGTGTTCGGTCTCTTCACCAACATGACGATCGCCGCCTACTACACGTATCTCGAGTCGTGGACCCTGGCCTACGTGTTCCATTCGATCACCGGCACCTTCACCACGACCGACGCGACCGCTTTCTTTCCCGCCTACGTCGGTGCCAACTCGGCCTCGATCTTCACGGTCCCCTATGAAGCTCTCTTCTGGTTCCTGATCACCGCGGCGCTCAACGTCTGGATCCTGAGCCGGGGGCTGGTGAAGGGGATCGAGATGATGGCGAAGATCGGGATGCCGGTGCTCCTCCTCTTTGCCGCCGCCCTGGCGATCCGGGGACTGACCCTCGGGCCCGATGATCCCGGGGTGATCCAGAGCCCGCTCGCGGGCCTCAATTTCGTGTGGGAACCCAAGATTGGCGGATTGTTGAACCCGGGGACGTGGCTCGCCGCCGCGGGACAGATCTTCTTCACCCTGTCGGTGGGCATGGGATCGATCCACTGCTACGCCTCCTACCTCACGGCCAAGCAGGACGTGGCCCTGAACGGCGCCTCGGCGGGATGGATGAACGAGTTTGTCGAGGTCGTCCTCGGCAGCTCGGTGATCATCCCGATCGCCACCGCCTACCTCGGTATCGCGGCAGTCCAGGCGGCCACCGCGGGCGGGAGCGGTTTTTCCCTGGGCTTCATGACGCTCCCGACTCTCTTCAACAACTGGGGGGTGCTGGCCCCGGTGGCGGGGGCGCTCTGGTTTGGCCTCCTCTTCTTTGCCGGCATCACCTCGAGCATGGCGATGGGCCAGCCGCTGATGGCCTTCGTGGAGGACGAGTACAAGGTCTCCCGCGCCAAGGCGTCGCTCCTGTTCGGCGCCGCGGTGCTGCTGCTCGGGTTCGTCTGTGTCTGGCTCTATCCCGGCGGCGCGTTCGATGAATTCGACTTCTGGACCGGCACCTTCGCCCTGGTGGTGTTCGCCCTGCTGGAAGCCTTCATCTTCACCCGGATCTTCGGGATGGAAAAGGGGTGGGAGGAGATCACCCGCGGGGCGGACATGAAGGTGCCCCGGATCTTCCGGTTCATCATCATGTACGTCACGCCGGCCTTCATCACGGTCATCTTCGTGGGTGCGATGGTCCAACCCGAGGGAACCTGGGGTGGCGCGATCAGCGGACTGCTCCAGGGAGACGGGTGGCCGTTCTCCTCCGCCAGCGTGATCGGGAAGGTGATGCACGTCGGTGAGGAGTACGTGTGGTTCAAGGATGGCCAGCCCACCAAGGCCTTGGTTCAGGATGGCGTCCGGACCCTGCTGCTGCTGGTGTTCCTCGGATTTGGCCTGCTGGTTCGCACCGCCTGGAAGCGAAAGGAGGCACAGACATGACCACGAACGCCTGGATCATGCTCGGCATCACCTGGTCGGTGGTGATCTTCTTCACCGCGAAGTTCTTTCTCAAGGTGCTGAAGACGCCGATCCGCTCCGACGACGACGAGTAGTAACGACAGGCGGTAGGCGGTAGGCGGTAGGCGGTAGACGGTAGACGGTGGGCGGTAGACCAGCAACCATCTATCGCTTACCACCTCTCGCCTATCGCCTATAGCCCATAGCCTACCGCCAGCGTGGCCATGTCGCCTGCCCTCCCTCCCCATCCATTCGATCCCGCGGACTGGGACGCTCTCCGTTCGCTGGGGCACCGCATGGTGGACGACATGATGGGGCACCTCGAGAAGATCGGCGACCGGCCGGTCTGGACTCCGGTCCCCACAGACGTCGTGGCACGTCTGAGTCAACCGCTCTCCGAGAAGGGCGTCGGGGCGGAGCAGGCCTACGCAACTTTCCTCCGCGATGTCTTCCCCTATCCGGTGGGCAACATTCATCCCCGCTTCTGGGGGTGGGTGAACGGGAGTGGAACTCCCTTGGGTGCTCTCGCCGAGATGCTTGCCGCCACGATGAACCCGAACGTGGCCGGGCACCAGGGCTCCCCTCGGTACGTGGAGGATCAGGTCCTGGTGTGGCTCGCTGAGCTTCTCGGATACCCACGAGAGGCGAGTGGCCTGCTGGTGAGCGGCGGGTCGATGGCCAACTTCGTGGGGCTCGCCGCGGCCCTGGTGGATCGCGCCGGTTTCGACCTTCCGGGCCAGGGAATGATCAGCGCCCCGAAGCGACCGGTCCTCTACGCGTCCACCGAAACGCACTTCTCTGTGGACCGTGCCCTCCGGTTGCTCGGCGTGGGCGATGCAGGACACCGCCGAATCCCCGTCACTGACCGGTTCCAGATCGATCTCGCTGCCCTCCGGGCCACGATCGCGGCGGACCGGAACGCCGGGCATCACCCGGTCGCGGTGGTGGGCAACGCCGGCACCGTGGGCACCGGGGCCTTCGACGACCTCGACGCCCTGGCCACCCTCGCCGCGGACGAGGGACTCTGGTTCCACGTGGACGGCGCGTTCGGAGCCTTCGCCGCGGTCGATCCCGGCCTCGCTCCCCTGGTGCGTGGCATGGAGCGCGCGGATTCCCTCGCGTTCGATCTGCACAAGTGGATGGTGGTGCCGATCGAGGCCGGTGCGGTGTTCGTGCGCAATGGGGAGGCCCACCGCCGGGCCTTCCGCGTGGCGGGTGACTACGTGACCTGGATGGGGGGCGGAATCGGTGTGGACGTCACGGCGTTCGCCGAGCGCGGCGTGCAGCTCACGCGGGGGTTTCGGGCGCTCAAGGTCTGGATGTCGCTCCTGGCCCACGGTGCGGAAGCCTACAGGTCCCTCATCCGGGGGAACGTGAACCTGGCCCGGCACCTGGATGTGGTGGTGTCCGAGCACCCCTCCCTCGAGTTGCTCACGCCGACGGTGCTCAACGTGGTCTGTTTCCGGTATCGCCCGGAGGGGGTGCCCGAACCGGACCTGGACGATTTGAACCGGAGGATCCTGGTACGGTTGCACGAGGAGGGAATCGCCGCACCATCCCATACGGTTCTCGACGGACGGTACGCCCTCCGAGTGTGCATCACGAACCACCGGAGCACGGCGGCGGACCTGGATGCATTGGTGGTGGCAGTGACGCGACTCGGAGGGGCCCTGGTCGCCGGAGGGACTCCAATCACGTGACGGAACCACCACAACCTATCATTCCCGCGTGCGCGGGAGACCATTGTCCTCCTCAAGCCCTCGTTTACATCGAGTCCTGCCTCTGCAGTGCCGACATGACAATTGATCAAAGGTTCCCTAACTAAATCGGTCCCGGATCCCACGTGGGCGTTCCGCGCGGGAGAGGCAACCAATCGCAGCTGGACGTATCGACCCGCATACGCCGCACTCGAAGGCGTACGTGCCTCGCATCCAGAACCTGGTCGAGAACCAGCAGGGTATCCCCCTGAAACGTGAAGCTGGGAAGACCAGTTCCGGACACGGAGATGGGAGCGTCAACGCAGGCGGTCGTCCGATCGGAGGAGAGTACTGCCAGCCACGCGGCCCCCAGGGAGAAGTTCCCGTTCCCTGGCTCCAGATCAGTGAACACGAGACCGACCTCCCCCGTGCTGAACCAAGTGAGACCCCTGAGGCCACTCGCGAGCCGGTGGCCTGCGTAACGTGGCTGCCGGTTCAACACCTCTTCGGACCATGCAGCTTCCGGGTTGTCGGGCACTCCCCGCCTCCGGACGGCCGGTACTGTCACGACTGAGGTCCTGCCCCCACCATCGAGCAGCACATCACTGAGACCACTGAACGCCACAGCCAGACCGAAGCGGGAACGACCCACATGGACCGCATTGTGCATGGCGCGGAAAATGTAACTCGTGACGAACAGCGTCGGAGCGCGTACGAAATATTGGAGGGAATCGCCACGAACCTCACCGCGCACGACGCCGGTCATGATCGCATCTTTCACCGCGGGGTGGTTCTCTCCGAACACACGCAACACTCCGAGATAGAGTGAATCCTCCGTAACGGAAGCGCTGTAGAGAGACCCGGCCACCGGAACCGCCCGCAGGAACACTCCTGTGGAAAGGTGAAAGTAGCTCAATCTTTGCTGGCTGTTGTCGGCTACGGCCAGGATGGTGTCATGGATCACGAAGGCATGGTTGGTCCAGATCATTTCGCCCGGGCCACGGCCCAAACGTCCATAGCTCTGCACGAATATGCCGTCGCGGTCGAAGCGATAGATCTTCGAGCGGGTCATATCCCCCATGAAGTAATGACCATCGGTGCCAACCGTGAAGGCGACCGGCTTGGCGACAATCACCGTGTCTGACTCTCGCAACTCGAGGCTGTCCAGAACGATGAGTGTGGCTCCCTGCTTCCCCCCCCCGCTCTCCTTCTGCAGTGGTCCATGACATGCCGCAACAAGGGAACATCCGACAATCGCAGCGACCCAGCGGGGCGTCATTGTTTCCATCCGATCGTGAGGAGTATGCGGCTCTCCCGGGTTGACGGCAGGACCCATTCGCTGTCAGCTATCGACGACCCCACCCGCAACAGCAGGAACGCTATCCCTGGTTCATCATGACGGGAGCCCGGAGCCGCTGCTTCCCTGATACGGAGCAACGCCCCCTGTGTCAGGATAGTTGTCGCATCGCCCGTCACCTGCTGTGACGGGGTGAGGTGCTCACCGCTGGGGGCGACGAGGTGACCGAATGATGACGGCGTACAGTAGTTCCTTCAAGGATCGGATGGTGCGAAGGTTGG
>JBGSKF010000028.1:0-25876 GCA_041741375.1 Gemmatimonadales bacterium
CAGGTGTCGAGCGCCTCGGCGTGGCGACTCGGCTCGAGCGGGGCGATGCCGCACGCCACGAAGCCGAGGGCCTCGGCGGCGGCCTTGATGCGATGGGAGGCGCTCATTCCCGGCGAACCATTCCGACCATGCCGGTGATGAGCCGGGCTCCCCGCTGGAAGGTGAGGTAACTCCAGGCCCACTCGATCAGCACCAGGACGCGGTTGCGGAATCCGATCAGGAACAGGATGTGCACGAACACCCAGGCGAGCCACGCCGGGAACCCGGCGAAGCGAAACCGGCCCGCCACGTCGGCCACGGCGTTGCCCCGGCCGATCACGGCCAACTGTCCCTTGTTGGTGTAGCGGAACGGAACCCGAGGCTTGCCGGCCAGGTCGCGCCGGATGGTTGCGGCGGCATAGCGGCCCATCTGGATCGCCACGGGGCAGACCCCGGGAAGGACGCCCAGTTCCTGCTGGTGGGTGAAGGCGGCGGCGTCTCCCAGAACAAAAACCTCGGGATGTCCGGGGACGGTGCACTCGGGAGTCACCTGCAGCCGGCCTTGGGGGTCCCGCGGTCCCGGCAGGCTCTCCAGCAGGGGACTCGCCTGGTTCCCCGCGGCCCACACCACGGTCCGGCTCGGGATGCGGAGATCCCCCGCCTCCACTGCATCTGAGGTAATGTTGGTGACGAAGGTGCCGGTCCGTACCTCCACGCCGAGCGCCTGGAGATCCTCCCGCGCCCGCTGGCTCAGGTGCTCGGGGTAGGAGGGGAGGAGACGGGGACCACCTTCCAGGAGCATGACCGTGGCATCGCGGGAATCGATCCGGCGAAAGTCGCGCCGGAGGGCGTGACGTCGCATTTCAGCCAGTGCCCCGGCGAGTTCCACTCCCGTCGGTCCCGCCCCGACGATCACGAAGGTCAGCAACGCCCGGCGCGTTGCCGGATCCTCCTCCCGTTCCGCGTGCTCGAAGGCGAGCAGCACCCGACGGCGCACCTCGAGTGCATCGTCGATGCTCTTGAGCCCGGGGGCCACCGCCTCCCATTCGGGGTGCCCGAAGTAGGAGTGCCGGGCGCCGGTGGCCACCACGAGGGTGTCCCAGGAGAGGGGCGGACCACTCCGGAGACTCACCGTTTTCGCCTCGAGGTCGATTCCGGTGGCCTCGTCGAGGATCACCTCCACGTTCTGCTGGCGGCGGAGGATCGACCGGATGGGGGAAGCGATGTTGCCCGGTGACAACGCGGCCATCGCGATCTGGTAGAGCATCGGCTGGAAGAGATGGTGATTCTGGCGGTCCACGACCGTGACCTGCACGGGGACGCCTCGGAGCCCCTGCGCCAGGTAGAGACCGGCAAAGCCGGCGCCGAGGATCACGACCCGCACCGGCTACAGTCCCATCGTTTCCCGGCGCCACCGGGCAAAGGAGGCGACATCCTCGACCGGCGGCACCGCCGACGGGTCTCCATACGCGGTGTACATCCGCCACCGCAGGTACGCCGGATCGGGGACGGGCAGGAACGGAGCCTGGCGCCACCAGTGGCGGCGGCGAAAGGCCCAGGCGAGCCGCAGCAGATCGATGCCGAGGCGGGGACGCAGGGTGCCCCGGAGCGCCAGGGAGAGGGCCAAGCGGCCCCAGGATCCGACGTATCGGGGATCCGGTGGAGCATCCGGGTGAGCCGAGGCGGACCGGGTCACGGGATCGGGGGTTCCTGTCGCGGGGGTCATCGTCTTTCAATATAGGACCCTCCCGCCTCGCGCCGCAGCGAAACCCACGGCCACCTCACCATCATCCGCAACCCGCACCGGACAGAAGCGACTACGCTACTACCGCCGGGTAAGCCGGGTCATAGATCCCCCCAGGACCCAACACCCAGAACATGGGACAGAGGACAGAGGACAGAGGACATAGAACATTGCCTGCCCGACCATGGACCCCGGCGTTCGCCGGGGTGACGCTCCGTGGACACGTCACGCCCCGTGGACACATGACGTTCCGTGGTCCGTCGGGTCCGTTGCACGGGCGAATGTGATTCGAGCCCCACGCCGCTGCCGCTCACTCCTCCGGACTAGTCCCTCCTCCACCCGAATGAGCGATTGGGACGCTCGGTCCTCCCCCATAGCTTTCGAAATCACCGTGGGCGACAGGGTCGACTGCGGCGTCACGGAGGGGAAGTACAATCCATCATCCCGCGAGGACACGGACCAATGAACCAACCCCACATCATCGATGCGACGCCCCCATCGGGCGATGCCCACAGGTACGGTTGCCCTCGCCTCCCCGCCAGCGCCAGTTCCACCACCCTTGGTGCCGACTTCCGCCCCGAGGCGGCACCTGGCAAGCCGGTACGGAAGGCGAACAAACGGCGTCGCACCCCCCGCCGGCCGGTCCTGGTGCTGCTCCTGGCGAGTGCGGCCTGCGCCATCTCCCAGCAACAGGAGTTGGAGATGGGCGCGGACTTCGCCGGCCAGATCGCGGAGCAGTTGCCCCTCGTCACCGACCCCGCCGTCGTGAGATACATCACGACCCTCGGCAACTCCCTGGCACGGGTCACCGATACCCGGGGGCTCTCGTGGCACTTCACCGTGGTGGACAGCAGGGACGTCAACGCCTTTGCCGTCCCCGGCGGCTGGATCTATGTCAACCGCGGTCTCATCGAGCAGGCGGAAAACATGAGCCAGCTGGCCGGAGTGCTCGGGCACGAGATCGGGCATGTCACCCGGCGCCACTCCGTGCAGCAGATGCAGCAGGCCCAGGGAGCGAACGTGGGGGTCGTGCTGGCCTGCACGCTCACCAAGGTGTGTGAAAGCGGGGCCGGTCAGACCGCCATCGGAGTGGGTGGGAGCGCCCTCTTCGCCAAGTTCAGCCGCTCGGACGAGCAGGAAGCCGATGAGGAGGGTGTGGAGACGGCGATCAAGGCGGGCATCCACCCGTCGGGCATTCCGGGGATGTTCCGCATCCTCCTCCGGGAGCGCAAGAACAATCCGAGCGCCTTGGACGCGTTCTTTGCCACCCACCCCCTCGCAGAAGATCGCATCACGACCACCGAGGCCCTGATCGCGGCCCATCCCTCGAGTCAACTGCGGGGTCTGACGGTGGACACGAAGGAGTTTCAATCGTTCCGGCGCCGACTGCTGGCGCTGCCCCCTCCGCCCCCACCGCGGAAGCCGTGAGGCCGGGAGGATAGGACTGGGACGTAGGACAGAGGACGTAGGACATAGACGACCCCCATGTCCCTCCGCCGGGGTGACGCTCCGTGCGGATGTGACGTTCCGTGGACCGTCGGGCCCCCTGCGTCCTTGCGTCCTTGCGCCTTTGCGTTGAGTCCCTACCCGCCCGACCATGGACCCCGGCGTGCGCCGGGGTGTCGCTCCGTGGACACGTCACGCCCCGTGGACACATGACGCTCCGCGGGCTGTCCCGGTCTCCCGACTCCCTCCCGCCTACTCCCGACTCCCTGCCTTATATTCCCCGCCGTGACCCACCCCGTCGACCCAGGAATCCGGCCATGTCCCGTCCGACCTCCAGCCACCTGCGCGGTACGCGCATCGTCCCCGATTCGATCACCGGCCGGGAGACCCTCGCCGACCTGATCGACAGCGCCTTCCTGGCCTACAACGCCGGCCGGCTGCGGGCGGGGTGCCGTCTCTTCACTGACCGGATGCTCGACCCGGACGTGACGGTCGGGATGAGCCTGACCGGGGCCCTGACCCCCGCGGGTCTCGGGATGAGCACCATCATTCCCCTGCTGGAGGCGGGGTTCGTCGACTGGATCATCTCCACCGGCGCCAATCTCTATCACGATGCGCATTTCGGGCTCGACCTCTCGCTCCATCAGGGCACCCACCAGATCGACGACGTGACCCTGCGGGACGAGGGCGTGGTCCGCATCTACGACATCTTCTTCGACTACTCCGTCCTCCTCTCCACCGATGCCTTCATCCGTGAGGTCTCGGCGCGGGAGGAGTTCCAGCGGCCGATGTCGAGCGCGGAATATCATTATCTGCTCGGCGGGTACCTGCGGAAGCGGGAGCAGGCGCTCGGCGTTACCCGGCGGTCGGTGCTCGGCGTGGCGCACGACCTGGCGGTGCCGATCTACACCAGCTCCCCCGGCGACAGCTCGATCGGCATGAACGTGGCCGAACAGGCGTTGGCGGGAAGCGCGCTCCGTTTCGACGTGAGCGCCGACGTGAACGAGACCGCCGCCATCGTGCTGGAGGCCAAGCGCGGCGGAGGGAAGAGCGCGGCCCTCATCGTGGGCGGGGGGAGCCCCAAGAACTTTCTCCTGCAGACCGAGCCCCAGATCCAGGAGGTGCTCGGCATCGATGAACGGGGACATGATTTCTTCCTGCAGATGACCGATGCGCGTCCCGACACCGGGGGGCTCTCGGGCGCCACCCCGGGTGAGGCCGTCTCCTGGGGGAAGATCGATCCCGACATGCTCCCCGACACGGTGGTCTGCTACCTGGACAACACCGTGGCGCTGCCGCTCCTCGCGGCCTATGCGCTGGCCCGCCATGCCCCGCGGCCGTGCAAGCGGCTGTACGAGCGCCGGGAGGCGATGATGACCCGCCTGGTCGAGGAGTACCGCGCGGCCCTCGCCTTCCGGGACGCCCGGGCCGAGGAGGCGAAGTCCTCCCGGTGACCACACCCGTACCCGTTGATCCGCCGACCGCTCCGACGCGGCGCTACCGGCTCTACGCGCTCATCCTGCTGACGGTCATCAACATCGTCAACTATATCGAGCGCAACGCGATCTTCGCGCTGTTCGAGCCGATCAAACGGGATCTCGGCCTCACCGACACTCATCTCGGATGGCTGGGCAGCGCCTACGTCCTGGTCTTTTCGCTGGCCGCCCTGCCGGTGGGACTCATCAGCGACCTGCGGAGCCGAACCGCGATGGTGGCCACTGGGGTCGCGGCCTGGAGCGTGTTCGGGAGTCTGGGAGGACTGGCCCGCGGGTTCACCTCCCTGCTGCTCAGCCGGGCCATGGTCGGCATCGGAGGGGCCGCCGCCAACGCGGCCAGCACCTCGCTCGTTGCCGATTACTTCCCGGGAGCCCGGCGCGCCGCCGCCATGGCCATCTTCACGGCGGGCGTGACCACGGGTGGTGTGCTCGGCATCCTGCTCGCGGGACAGATGGAGGCGGTCTACGGCTGGCGGGTGACGTTCCTGGCCCTCGGTCTCCCGGGATTCGGCCTGGCGCTACTGGCGGGCCGTCTCCGGGACCCCCTGCGTCCCGCTCCACCGCTCGGATTCCGGGACTATCTGCGGGAGCTTGAGGTCGGGTTGTCGTCCATTGTCAGTTCGTGCTATCCGTTGCTGACCAGCGTGGTGATCGGTCTTCTCGCGGCGGTGTGGCTCGACCAGTCGTTCGGGTCCGACAGCACGCTGGACGTCGCCGCCTTTGCCACGGTGGTGAGCATCGGCCTGCTGCTCAACCTCCCTCGCTGGTTTCGGGCCACCTCCGCCGTGGTGGACCGGGGGCCCCGGAGCGTGGCGGAACGGTTCACCCCGGAGCCGGGCTCGGCCGCGGGGGAGCTGGTCGGGGCCTTCGCCCTGGTGCTCCGCACTCCGACGCTGATCTACATCTTCGTCGGCGGGGCCCTGGTCACCTTCGGGATCAACGGCATCATCGGATGGGCCCCCACCTTCCTGGGCCGGGAACTCGGGCTCAGCGTGGCGGAGGGTGCCCTGCTCCTCGGCAAGTGGGGCCTCATCGCGGGCGTCGCGGGAACGGTGGTGGGAGGCTACCTCGCCGACAGTCTCATGCGGGTCATGCCCTCGGCCCGGATCGTGGTGTCGAGCATCGGGTATCTGCTGGGGGGACCGTTGATCATCTGGTTGCTGACGATACGAGACGTCGACCTCTTCGTCCCGGTGTTCGTGGCGGCGTTCTTTTTCATCGCCTGGCACAACGGGCCGCTCGCCGCCGTGCTGTTCGACGTGGTGCCCGCCCGGATCGGAACCACCGTGGTGGGAGCCTACCTCCTGTTCATCCACGTGGCGGGGGACGCCGTGGCGCTTCCGCTGATCGGGATTCTCTCCGACCGGATCGGACTGGAGCGGGCCATCTACGTCCTGCCGATCGTCGGGATCATCGGGGGTCTGGCCCTCCTGCCCGCCGTGCGGACGGTCCGGCGGGACATGGCACGCGTCACGACCTGACCCCCCCACCCCGGCCCGCGCGAACCACCAGCGCCACCACCTCCTCGCACACCTGTTCCGCCGCGGCGTCGTCTCCCGAGCGCAGCGCATCGGTGACGCAGTGGCGGAGATGGTTCCGGAGGAGTTCCCGGGTCACCGCCGACAACGCCTCCTGTACCGAACTCACCTGGGTCATCACGTCGGCGCAGTAGCGCTCCTCCTCCACCATCCGCTGCAGTCCCCGGACCTGGCCCTCGATCCGCCGCAACCGTGCCGTCACGCGGCGCTTGATCTCCGGGTCCACTCCCACGGCATGGCGGGCCGGGTGGCCGGTGCCACAGCCACAGGCCGGAAGGACGGGTGTCGTGGTCTCGGGGGCGTCGGGGGTCATCGTCCGGACTCCGGAGCGGGGAGGGAGGAGGTGCTGTGGCGGAGACGGAGGCTGTTCCCCACCACCGTCACCGAGCTCAGAGCCATCGCGGCGGCGGCCATGGTGGGGGTGAGGAGAATGCCAAAGGTCGGATAGAGAATACCGGCCGCGATCGGAATGCCCGCCGTGTTGTAGAGGAAGGCCCAGAAGAGATTCTGGCGCATGGTCCGCATCGTGTGCCGGGCCAGGGCGATGGCCCGCACCACCCCGGTCAGGTCGCTGCCGAGCAGCGTCACATCGGCCGCCTCGACGGCGACATCGGTGCCCCCCCCGATCGCGATGCCGACATCCGCCGCGGCGAGGGCCGGCGCGTCGTTGATCCCGTCACCCACCATTGCCACCACCCGTCCCTCGGCCTGGAGGGCCTCGATCACCTCCAGCTTGGCCGCGGGAAGCACCTCCGCCTCCACCCGCGTGATGCCGACCTCGCGCGCCATCGCCTCCGCCGTCCGGCGCAGGTCTCCGGTGAGCATCAGGACTTCGAGACCCAGGGCGCTCAACGCGGCCACGGCCTGACGGCTCGTGGCCCGCGGCGGATCGGAAATTCCGAGCAATCCCGCGGGGTGGCCATCCACGGACACGTACACCGGTGTCCGGCCGAGATCCGCGAGCGCCAGTCCCCGTTCCCGCAGCGCCGACATCTCCACACCCTCCCCCTCCAGAAAGGCGACGGTCCCCACGAGCACTTGTCGTCCTCCGACCTCCCCCCGAACGCCCCGGCCTGCCACCGAGTCGAAGGAGGCAATCGAGGGAAGTGAGAGCCCCCGGTCTCCGGCCGCGGCCACAACCGCCTCGGCCAGGGGATGCTCACTCCGCGCCTCCACCCCGGCCACCAGGGCGAGGAACTCGTTCTCGGAGAGATCACCGGCCAGCACCTCCACCTCGGTCACGCGCGGATTCCCCTCGGTGATGGTGCCGGTCTTGTCCAGCACCACGGTGTCCACATCGCGCAGTCTCTGCAGCGGTTCCCCACCCTTGATCAGCACCCCCATCTCCGCCCCGCGGCCGGTCGACACCATCACGGCCGTGGGGACGGCGAGACCCATGGCACAGGGGCAGGCGATGATGAGCACCGTCACCGCGGCCACGAGTCCGCGGAGACCGGCCGGGGAGGGGCCGAAGTCCACCCAGAGCACGAAGGTGAGCACGGCGAGCGAGAGAACGATGGGGACGAACACCGCCGAGATCCGGTCGGCGAGGCGCTGAATCGGGGCCTTGCTTCCCTGGGCCTCCTGCACCAGCTGTACGATGCGGGAGAGCACCATGTCGCGCCCCACCCTGACTGCGCGAAACCGAAAGGCGCCGCTCCGGTTCATGGTGCCACCGGTCACGTCATCCCCCATCGCCTTGGCCACCGGGAGGGGCTCACCGGTCAGCATCGATTCGTCCACCGTGCTGCTCCCCTCCACCACGGTGCCATCCACCGGAACTCTCTCCCCCGGCCGGACCAGGATCTCGTCGCCCACGCGGACCTGGTCGATCGGACGGTCGGTCTCGACGCCCTCGCGGAGCACCCGCGCGGTGTCGGGCCGGAGCCCGATGAGGCGCCGGATCGCTCCGCTGGTGGCGCGCTTGGCCCGGGCTTCGAGCCAGTTGCCCAGCAGCACTAGGGCGATGATCCAGACCACCGCCTCGTAGTACACCATCGGCGGGACGCCATGGCTCTCGAACCATCCGGGCGCCACGGTCATGGCCAGGCTGAACAGGAACGCGGCGCCGGTGCCCACCGCGACGAGGGTGTTCATGTCGGCGCCGTGGTGGGTGAACGCGGCCCACGCCCGGGTGTAGAAGTGCCGACCGGCCCAGAATACGATCGGCGTTGTCATCAGGAGGAGGGACCAGCGCCAGGCGTCGGCGCTGACGGTGTCGAGGCCCGGCACCACGCTCCGCATCAGGTCGGTGAGCGGCATCATGAACCGCATGAGGGGATCGAGATGCCCGCCGGGGGTCACCTCCGCAAGCGGCATCGAGGCGGCCATCGCCAGCGCGGCGACCACGAGGGAGACGAGCACCTTCCGACCGAGTGTGGTGAGTTCCGCGGCGCGCGCCTCGTCCTGCGCGGTCACGGCCTCTTCCATTCCCCGATCCGGAGCGGGCAACGTGGCCCCGTAGCCGACATCGTGGATGACCTTCAGCAACCCCTCCGGAGCCGTGGCCGTCGGATCGAAGGTCACCGTGGCGGAGTTGGTCATCAGGTTGACGTTGGCTTCCGACACCCCGGGGGTCTTCTCGAGTTGGCGCTGAATCCGTCCGCTGCAGGCGGCACAGGTCATCCCCTCGACATCAATCGTGCAGGTGACATCCGGTGGATCGTGTGCCGTGACATCGGGCATCAGGCCGATCCCCCCGACTGCCCGGCGGAGTGAGCGGGTATGACCTCGATGGTCCCCCGAAGCATCCCCATTCCACAGGTGTACACGAATCGCCCCGGATGCTCCGGAGTGAACTCCACGGGGGTCACCTCATCGGTCGGGAGAAACCGCCGGACAGAAAAGTCACCCAGAACCACTTCCTCGCTGCACGGATCGGTGTCGGTGCGATGGAAGTTGAGGCGCACCGGCCGGCCCGCCTCGACCACGACCGGATCGGGCGAGTACCCGCCCGCCACGGTAATGGCCACCTCCTGCACCCCGTCCCGGGTTGCGGCCCGCACGCCTCCGCTGCGACGACCAGCCAGGAAGAACCACCACTGAATGGCACCGATGAGGATCGCTCCGGTACCGGTGGCGATGACCTGGGACGGAGTCATGGGGTCGTCGATACCCTGGCCGGGTATCCCGCCTCCGCAAGAGCGGTGATCACACTGTCGGGCGCGGGACCGGGAACCTCGAGGTCAATTTCCACTGTCCCCAGCGCAACCGATCGGACGATGAGCCCCGTGACTCGCTCCAGCGCCCGATGCACGGCTTTGATGCAGTGCCCGCAGCTCATGCCATCCACTTCGAGTGTCAGGTGCCTCATGTTGCTCCCTCGGATCAGATACCGTGTCGTACTATATACCCCAGGGGGGTATATAGCAAGACCCCATCCGACCCGCTCTGTGCCCCGTTTCCAGCATCTCGCCCACAGTCTCCGGGGGGCCACAGTGCCCCAAGTCATTGTACAACAACATTTTGACAAACACACTTCCCCCGGCACGACTCCTGCCCTCGGTTGGTGATCATGTCGGCTTTTCACCCAGACCACCCCGCTTCGGATTTCTCCGGTGGGACCTTTCTCGTGCCCGTGCCTCGAATGGAGGGAGACGGGGGTGTACCCAGTCCCGGGGCCATTGCCACGTGGCATCTGGCTCTCTCCAATCTGGTCGGTGTGGAGATCCCCCATGACCTGATGGGACTCTGGCTGTTTCCGGATGAGGGGGGATGCGTTCTCCTCGCCCCGGAGGCCCTGTCGCAGGATCGCATCCTGCTCTCCCCCCCATCGCCCCGGCTGTCCCAGGATCAGCTGTATGATCTGGAGCAGCTCCTTCGCACCTCGGGGTACGAATCGGCGATCGCCGTCCCGATCGGCGACGACACCCGCGACCTCGGGCTTCTCCTTCTGGGTGACCTGCAGCGGGGACGGTACGGCCCTCCCCAGGCGTTTGGTCTGCAACAGATGGCCCGAGCGCTGGCGCAGACCTTTCGCCGGCTGGCCGAATCACCTCCCATCCTCTCGGGCGATCCCCTCGCCGAGGGTGTCACTCTGGAAACGCTCGCGGAGCGCCTGGGGGTGGCAGCCACGCGCGCGTTGACCGGGAGTGAACTCGTTCGCCTCGTCTCCGGCATCGTACACGGCGTGCTGCCTCACGATCGGTTGGAACTGGTGGCGGGAGAACCCGGGGGGTGGCATCTGCTGAGCGCTCCCGCGGGACGGCGTCGATGGGGGATCGCCCAGAGTGAGAGCGGTTCCACCCGTCGGATGATGGAGACTCTGATCGACACGATCGGCGATGTGCGCACCCTGACGATCCGCGATCTGCGCGAGCTGGGAGGATCGGTGATCTGGCCCACCTATCTGGAGAGCCGGGAGGGCCGGCGGATCCGCTCGTTTCTCGGCGCGCGGCTTCACGTGGCGGACCGCACCGTGGGCTACCTCTTTCTGGGCGGCATGTCGGTGGACCAGTTCCAGGGAACCGACGAGCCCATCGCGGAGATCATCGCCACGAGCGTGGCCCCTCGGGTCCAGGCGCTGCACCTGGCGTTCGAGCTGGACATCGCCCGTCGATCGCGGGAGCCGGGCGCGCCGACCAGCCTCGATCCCGGCGTTCGCATCGCCGAGGCGATCCACCTGCTGGCCACGACGGCGCACTGGGGAGACGCCCTGCGTGAGTTTGCGGGCACCGTACGCCTGCTTCTCCCCTTTGACCACCTGGATCTTGCCCTCCGCACCGGAGAGGAGGAGGGACAACTGGTCCTGCTGGAGCCGGGTGACACTCGCCCCCTCGCCGACCTCCCCCGCCTGTCCGGGCACGGCACGCTGCGGGGAGCCGTCGCGGGCGGAACACAGCCTCACGGGTTCGAGGAGAGCGGAGAATGGGGGACCACCCTGGTCGTGCCGCTTCGGATCGCCGGCCGGGCCATCGGCGTGATGCGACTCGGTGGAATCCGGAGCGCCGGCGATCGGTCAACCGTGGCCGTGGCTCAGCAGTGTGCGGACCTCCTGGCCCCCCATCTCGAGGTGCTCCGGCGGGAAGCCTTTCCGGTGGCGGCAGGAACAGGACGTAGGACGTAGGGCATAGGACGTTAGTGAGGAATCTGTGGCGACCGCGGGTGTCCTTCCCGTCGTCCGGATTCCGATGCCAGACATCGCAAGCCAGCGGCAGTGGACGCGATCGACGGGAAGCGCACCATCCAGCCTCCACAGATCCCTCGCCTGCGGCTCGGGATGACTCCGGTGGTTGTTCCGGTTTCCCCTACTGCCCTCGCCTGTCGTTTCCACCGACCGACCGGGCGAACGCCGTTCGCCCCTACTCCCTACAACTCCCTACATGTGCTATGTCCTATGTCCTATGTCCTATGACTTCCTTCCCTCCTCACGCATCGCTCCCGCTCCGTCGCATCGGGCCGTCGACCGGCAGCAGGAACCAGAAGGTGCTTCCCTTCCCCGGTAGTGACTCGACACCGATGGTCCCGCCGTGCATCTCCACGAACTGCTTGCAGAGGGCGAGGCCGAGCCCGGTTCCCTGGTTCCGGCGACTCGCGGAACTGTCGACCTGGCTGAACGGCTCGAAGAGTCGGGCCTGATCCTCGGGAGTGATTCCGATTCCGGTGTCGGTCACCGCCACCCAGACCGCTTTCCGGGTCACCAGTCTCGGCTTGTCCCCCGCGCGTCCCGCGGGGACCGGCAACGGGGCCTCGGTCATCACGGCGCGGAGGGTGATCTCCCCCTCGTCTGGAGTGAACTTCGATGCGTTGGCAAGGAGGTTGAGCAGGATCTGCCGGATGCGGAGACCATCCGCGTGGATCTCCAGGGGCCCCTGGTCCAGATCGATCACGCTCCGTTGCCGTCGGGCGGACCGGAGGGAGGCCGTGTCCGTCGTCGCGGACTGGAGGGCCACCTTGAGATCCACGGTGCCGAGGGTCTGGGTCATCCGTCCCGCCTCGATCTTGGACAGGTCGAGAATGTTGTTGATGAGGCCGAGGAGGTGGGTTCCGTTCCGGGAGATGGATGTGAGGAATTCCGTCTGTTCGTCGGCGTTCATCTCCCCGGTCAGGAGGAGATCACTGAACCCGATGATCGCATTCAGGGGGGTACGCAGCTCATGCGACATGTTGGCGAGGAATTCGCTCTTGAGATGGGTGGCTCGCTCCAGTTCCCGGTTCTTGACCGCGAGCGCTTGTTCGCTCTTCCGACTCTCCTCCAGCACGGTGACCCGGTCGAGGCCGAAGGCCACCTGGTCCGCGAGGGTCTGCAGCAGTTGCCGGTCATGTGGGGTAAACCCGGGTTCCGCCCGGTTGTACACCGAGAGGACTCCGAGCACGAGCCCCGTGGATCGGAGCGGCGCCAGCACCCCGTTGTACAGGTGGCCCTCCAGCTCCGGGACCTTGTACAGCCGTGGATCACCCTGGAGGTCGGGGCAGATCACCGGCTCATCATGGGTGACCACCCATCCGGTCAGGCTGTGGTCGACGGGAAACAACGCCCCCGTCACCCGCTGCATGTCCCCCTCCGCCGCCATCACCTTGAGGAACCTCCCTTCCTCCACGAGCAGCAGCAAGGCACTCCCCTCGCACTGCAGGAGGCGCTGCGCTCCCCGGGTCACTTCGCTGAAGAGCTCCTCGCGGGTCCGGACGGCCAGCATGGTTCCCGCGAGTGTCCGGAGCCCGTCCAACTCGCGATTGTGTGCCTCGACGGCGGCCAGGGCATCCATGAGGGAACGCTGCCGCACGCGCCCCAGCGCTCTCCCCCGCTGGAGGGCGGTCAACGCGAAAAGGGTGGTGGCGGCGGGGAGCAGAAAGGCGAGGGCGTGACCCTGCCAGATGAACCAGACCCCGATCCACCCCGAGACGATGGCTGCCACCGTGAGGGGCACCGGCCTCAGAACCCTGTGCCGCCCGCCCCGCTCTCGCTCGCCGTCCGGGATCATCCCTCGACAACCGGGAGCAGGGTGTGAAAGATGGTCCGGCCGGTGCGCAACATCTCCGCGAGGTAGGGGCGGCAGAGACCGCACTGCTCGCCGCATCCGGTTTCCCGCATGAGCGTCTCCAGCGACCAGCTCCCTGCCGTCGCCCGGCGGTGCACTTCAACGAAGGCCATGCCACGGCAGAGGCAGCGGTCGACGGTGATCATCGGCTCCGGCTCACGGATTGGTGGGCCGGATGTCGAGTTCACTCACCAGTGCCCGGGAGGGAAGCCGAAGGGCGCTCAGTACCACGTCGGCGATGTCCTCGGGCTTGAGGATTCGATCGGGATCGGCGGGAAAGATATCCTGCTGGTGGATGAGCGGAGTGTCGACTGACCCGGGACAGATGGCGATGACCCGGATGTCGTCCTTGCGCGTCTCCAGCATCAGGGACCGGCTGAAGCCGAGCACCGCGTGTTTCGAGGCGGCGTAGGCGGTGCCCCCCACGAAACCGTTCCGTCCGGCCAGGCTCGCCACGTTGATGATGGAGCCCCGCTTCCGGGCTCGCATTCCCGGCAAGACGAGCCGGGTGACCAGGAAGAGGCTCCGCACGTTGGTGCGCATCGTCTCGTCCCACTGGTCCAAGCTCATTTCCTCGAACCGGGCGAGCCGGGCCACGCCGGCGTTGTTCACCAGGACATCCACCGGGCCGAGAGTCTTCTCGACCTCGGCCACGCAGGCGGCCACGGCATCGGGGTCCCCGACATCGGTGGGGAGACCCGCGGAGCGGATCCCGGCGGCGGCGAGTTCGGAGAGGAGAGCGGTGACCCGCTCCGGGGTGCGGGCGCAGACCCCGACGGCGACATCTTCCCGCCCCAGAGCAAAGGCGATGGCCCGTCCGATCCCCTCGGTGGCCCCGGTGACCAGAGCGACAGAGTTCTTCAGCATGCAGGGAATCTACGGGATCGGGGCGTAATCTTCATCCCGGGGGCCCCCGGGGGGTCCCGTGGAAGGGGGTCGTACACGTTCACGTACACGTACACGTACACGCCGACATCTGGTCACACCAAGGACATGTGATCGTGTACGAGTACGGGTGCGGGCAAACTCTACTTGATGCCCCTGGGGGTTTCTGGAAGAACCCCTCGACGATCACACACTCCCTATCGACCAGGAGCGTGTTCGTGAAGGTCCGCCGTATCGTGACGTGATGGAGTGGTTGTCCTCCACTTCGCTGGACGGCTTCCCCCACCGCATCGTCGATGTGCGACGAGCTCCAGGGAATGAGCAGGATCGATGTTCCGCAGCTCTTGCCTTCCACCCTCACCGAATCTCCCCGAAGCGGTTCGATGCTGGAGGGCACCACTCCGGGTCCCGTGAGCACGCCGAACTCTCCCAATGTCACGCCGCAGCCCGTCAATGCGAGGAGAGCGATCACCATCGTGCGGCTTTTCATGAGACCGGCGTCCGCGTGTATCCCTCCACCACGAAACAGACCTTGTTGACCAGGATGGTGAACCACGACGTCTGGCGGACGGTGATGTGGTACAGGGGCAACCCGCCACTCTTCCGCTCTGCGTCGGCCAGGGCCCTGTCGATACGGTCAGTACTGAGGGGGATGACCAGCAGGCCGACTCGACAGCTCTTTCCCTCGACCTTCGCGGAATCGCCCACGATGGCGTCGGACCTGGACGGCACCACGCCGGGATCGGTGGCCACTCCGAACCGGGCCACCGTCTGGCTGCAACCAGTCATCCCGATGATCCCGAGAAGCAGGAGGATCACATGGCATCGCCTCGGGAGTGTCCCGTGCCCTGTGTTTGTCACCTTCATCTCCTTCACGGTGCCGGCTTGAGGACCAGATTCACCCTTCCCTCGACCTGCCCGGATTCCTTCAGCAGGACGTGGGTCGCATCCGGGAACTGCAAACCAACCTTTTGGGCGAGCACCACCATCCCCACCACATCATCGCTCTGGAGACTCCCGAGAAGTGTGATCAGCCGGCTCCCGAGCCCTGCTGCAGAAATAGTTCCGAGGAAGATATCGCCCCTGGCGAACGCTTGGGCTGCCGAGACAGCGTTGGCGACCGCGTTGACAAAGTCCTGAACATTTGACTCACCCTTGCGAATGCGGCATGCCTCGTTGTCATCCTCCCAAATCATAATCATGGAGGCGGAGTCGCTTGCCTGTGCCTCCTGCAACTGCGCCAGAGTGGCAATCTGAACAAGGCCCCTCCAATCTTCCACGTTCTGATCATAGATGAATGCTGGCGCCTTGATCCCCGGCTGGTTGGTGCCGAGTTCCGCAGCATGCTCACCGGCGCACTGGATCTCCTTGTTGAATCCACCTGAGATTTGGGTCTGACTTGCCAGGACGACCTCGAACTCTGGGTCCCCCATCATGAAGCCCTCATGATCATCTGGTATCACGGAATGGTTCATCCAAAGGCCTGGTGCCGTCGGCTGAGTGAGCGGTGCAGATCCACCACCGCCCTCTCCCGGACATGGCTCAATCGCGAAAGGGTCACAGTCGACGACATCAAAGAGGGGCCTCACGGCACGCCGGACAATGCCCTCGCGGGGCACAATCGCCAAGACCGGTATCTCCGGAGGATCTTCCGCCGACATGAAGACGAAAGCTTCGCCCCCCACGCGGTACCCAGTGGGGATCACGTGGTCACGTACCGCACTCGCCACCACGAGATTGGCATCTCCGCGCCACGACACCCGGTGGTCGTGAACTGGAATATAGAACTCCAGATCCACCAGACTATCGAGCGATGAAACCAGGGACTCCAGTCCACCGGGGAACCCGAGCTGCATCGCCGCCGCAAGCCGACTGGGCCTGCCCAGAAAATCGCCCTGTGACAGAAGGAGGCTCCGGAAGTGGATCTTGCCCTCGCGATTGGGAGAGCCATGCAGGTCGTCATGGATCTCGGTTCGCACCGCTGGATCTTCCATCGCCACAGCGACTCGGAGAGCGAGGCGGTCAAGCACCCCGCGCATGATCGATTCAGGAATCTGCTGACCACTGACCGAAGCGCGGAGAAGGGCGGCTTCAAACGCCCGGCCTTGCGGCACGCCGGGACCCACCGCTTCCGTGCTGCAGGCCGCAAGAAAAACGAGAATGCCGACGGACAGCAACCGGCCCCATGTCCAGTCGTGGTTCTTCGTTACTGCTCGGGCAATAAGGGGGGGGGGGGGTCATCAGACTCCTGTTCATTGCAGTGTGAGAACATCCATTACACAATACTGACGGACCTCACTCTTTATGCCATCAATTGGGACCGGGCACGGTAGGAGCAGCGGGGCGATCGCCCTAACAAGGCACTATCGCGAGTGCCTATCAAAGCACTAATCGTACCATGACAAGGCGGTGGGGCAGCCAGACGGTAAGCACACAAGCGGCAACAGGTTCGGCACTGAAGGACCTGTTCACCAGCAAGACTCAGTGTCGGAATGACACAGTCCAAAGGACGCACATCCGTGTCATACTGACACGCCGGAGCCGACGCACACGCTGGCGAACACGCGGAGGTGGCGCATTTCGACCGGGTTTAGTTCCCCGACCTCGGCGCCAACGCCCACACCTCCGCGGTACCGGCGAGGACCTCGGTCCCGGCAGGCTCAACCCATGCGAAATCCGGAAGCGCCTGAAAATGGATTCCCGCGTGCGCGGGAATGACGGGCATCGGCCGGCCGTCAATTGTTCAGAGTTTCCTCATCGGGGCACGAGAGCGATCACGCGGACCGGGCCGCCGGATCCGCCCTCGATTTTGATCGGGAGCGCGATGACGAGGGCCCCGGTGGGAGGGAGTGCATCGAGCTGGGTGAGGTTCTCGAGCCCCGGAACGCCGGCCGCGCTGGCCATCCGGTGCACGGCAAAATCGGTGGAGGGTCCGTAATCGATCGAGGCGACATCGGCGCCGAGCACTGCGACCTGCCGCTGTTCCACGAGGAGTCGTGCCGCCTCCAGACCGAAACTGGGGAAATGGAGACGGGAGGCGTCGCCGGGGGTGTCGTCGCCGAGGTAGCGACGGACATCGGGCCACCGGGTACTCCAACCGCTCCGCAGCAGGACGATGGCCCCGCGGGGAATGGCGCCGTGTTGGCGTTCGAAGGCCTCAATGTCGGCCACGGAGAGGAGGTAGTCGGGGTTGGCATTCGCCGAGTCGGTCACGTCGATCACCACGGCCGGGGCCACGAGCCGCTGCAGCGGCACCTGGTCGGTGGTCGCCTGACCGTCAGCGAAGTGCCGTGGCGCATCGAGGTGGGTCCCGCCATGCTCCGGGGAGGCGAAGGTGTTGGCGGCATAGAACCACCCCCCCGGGCTGATTCCGTTGCTCAGGGTGTCGAGCGTGAAGCGGGTCGGGGAGGTGGGCCAGAAGATGGTGGAGGCGTTGAGCGCATGGGTCAAATCGACCATGTGGACCCGGGCGAGGTCGAAGGGGACGGGGGGAGCGGGCTGGCACGCCGCGACAAGCAGGAGAAACCCCGAGGTGCGCACGAAGGGGAGACGGGTTGATGGCATGGTGTCAGCCTCGGTGGAGGTGCGGTGGGACTTGGGTGAATCTCCGGCGCGGAACCAGGCGCGTCAAGAGGAGGACGTAGGACATAGGACGTAGGACGTCAGGGCATCCCGCTTTTCCCGGGAGTGGAGACCCGACGGGTCATCGGGGTACCGAAGATGTGGATTCCGGCGTTCGCCGGAATGACGGCCCTTGCGGACTCTGATACCCGGCACCCCTATCGCCTACACCCTATCGCCTACACCCTATCGCCTACTCCCTATCGCCTACTCCCTACCGCCTATTCCCTACCGCCTATTCCCTACTCCCTACTCCCTATTCCCTACTTGAGCAACAGCAACTCCCGGTAGGTCGGCAGCGGCCAGAGATCAGCGGCCACCACCGTTTCCAGCTGATCGGCGATCTCCCGCACGGCGACCATGGCGGGACGCACCACGGTCCGGATGTGGCGGGCGTCCTCCAGCGGATCCCCGTGCAGCTCCCCGGCGATGGCCTCCTCCAGCGCCGTGGTGCGGGCGCGGAGCGTCGCGACGCCCTCGACAAACCGAACGAGTGCCTCCCGGGTTTCGGGCGCGTCGACTCCAGCCGCTTTCGTGGCGGCCACCGCACCCGCCACGCGGGTCTGGTGCGCGAGGGCCGCCGGCAGGATCTGGGTCCGGGCGATCGTGGCCATCATTTCCGCTTCGATGGTGAGCTGTTTCACATATTTTTCCAGCGCGATGTGGCTCCGGGACTCCAACTCGGCCTTGTCGAGCACGCCATACTTCCGGAAGAGGTCGAGGTTCTTCCGCGATGTCAGCGTCGCGAGGGCTTCCACCGACTCGTCGAACTGCGGGAGTCCCCGCTTCTTCGCCTCGGCGTGCCATTCCGGGGCGTAATTGTCTCCGTCGAAAATGACCCGCTTATGGGCTCCGATCACACCCTTCAGCACTTTCAGCACAGCGGTCTGCAGCTTGGCCGGGGTGGGATTCTTGCCAACGGCCTTCTCCAATTCGGTCGCGACATGATCCAACGAATCCGTGACGATCAGGTTCAATACCGTGTTGGGCCACGCGATGCTCGCCGTGGAGCCAACCGCGCGAAACTCGAACTTGTTGCCGGTGAAGGCGAAGGGCGAGGTGCGGTTCCGGTCCCCCGAGTGCCGCGGGATCTGCGGCATGGTTCGGGCGCCGAGGTCGATGGTGCCTCCCCGAAGGGTCCGGTTGGGGAGCCCCTTCTCCACCTGGTCCAGGATGTCGCTCAGCATGCTGCCGAGGAAGATCGAGATGATCGCCGGTGGGGCCTCATTGGCGCCGAGCCGGTGATCGTTGCCGGCGCTCGCGATGGAGGCCCGGAGCAGATCGGCGTGTAGGTCCACCGCCCGGACCGTGGCGCAGAGGAAGACGAGGAACTGCATGTTCGTGTGGGTCTCATCCTGCGGGTCGAGGAGGTTGACCCCGGTGTCGGTGGCCATGGCCCAGTTGTTGTGCTTCCCCGAGCCGTTGACGCCGGCAAAGGGTTTTTCGTGCAGGATCGCCGAGAGGCCGTACCGCGGCGCCACCCGCTTCAGCGTCTCCATCAACAGCATCTGGTGATCGCTCGCGATGTGGCTCGCCTCGAAGAGGGGCGCGATCTCATACTGGCCGGGGGCCACCTCGTTGTGCCGGGTCTTGACCGGCACCCCAAGCCGCCAGAGTTCCCGCTCCGCTTCGGCCATGAACGCGAGCACCCGCGGGGGGATGGTCCCGAAGTAGTGATCTTCGAGCTGCTGGCCCTTTGGCGGACGTGCGCCGAAGAGGGTCCGCTCGCAGGTGACCAGATCGGGGCGCCGGTAGAAGAGCTCCCGATCCACCAGGAAGTACTCCTGCTCCGGCCCGACAGTGGTGATGACGCGGCTCACGCCGGCATCGGTACCGAAGAGCTTGAGAATGCGCATGGCCTGCCGGGAGAGCGCCTCCATCGACCGGAGGAGGGGGATCTTGGTGTCGAGCGCCTGGCCGGTCCACGACACGAACCCGGTCGGGATGCAGAGGGTGACGTTGTTTTCGCCGCGGATCACGAAGGCCGGGCTGGTCGGATCCCAGGCGGTATACCCCCGGGCCTCGAAGGTGGCGCGCAGACCGCCTGAGGGGAAACTCGACGCGTCCGGTTCCCCCTGCACCAGTTCGCTGCCGGAAAAGTTGAAGGTAACGCCCCCCGCTCCGTCGGAGGAGACGAGCGAGTCGTGCTTCTCGGCGGTGAGCCCGGTGAGCGGCTGGAACCAGTGGGTGAAGTGCGTGGCTCCCCGTTCGATGGCCCAATCCTTCATGGCGGCGGCCACGACGTCGGCCACCTGGGGGTCGAGAGGTTCCCCGTGATCGATGGTCCGGAGGAGGCTTCGGTAGACCTCGCGCGGAAGCCGCTGCCGCATCACCCGGCGGCTGAACACGTCGCTGCCGTAGAACTCATCGACCCGTTCCGTGGGGGAAGGCAGGGGAAGCGCGGCGGAAAAGGGGGCGGCAGACGACATCGGGGAACGGGCCACGGGGATCTCCTGGCGGGCAGGGTGGAACGGCGAACGAACCGGAGCCAATTCTAGGGACTCGTCCCGTTCCGCGCCACCGTTACCCCTAGTGACTCTAGGGGAGAGAGACTACCTTGGAGCCATGGCCCTCGACCTCCTGCCCGGCACCCTGGAGCTCCTGATCCTCCGAGGGCTCCGCTGGGAACCGACCCATGGCGCGGGACTCGGCGAGTGGATCCGCCTCGTGACGGACCACGCCTTCTCGATCGAGGAGGGGACGCTGTACCCGGCGCTGCAGCGGTTGGAGCGGCGGGGATGGATCGAGTCGGAGTGGGGGCGATCGGAGCACGGACGGAAGGCCCGTTTCTGGTACCTCACCCAGACCGGGCGACAGGCCCTCCCCGACCTGATCCAGCAATGGCACGCCTACGTGGCGGCGGTGGAGCGCGGGGTGGAATACGGGGTGACGCGCGGGGTCCGCGGGCGGTAGACCAATGACCAATGACCAATGACCAATGACCAATGACCAATGACCAATGACCGATGAACAAGGACCAATGCCCAATGACCAGTGTCAAGTGACCAGTGATCAATGATCAACAAGCTCCAACGAACCGGACGGGCAATGTCCTCCTCCGCTGGCCCAAGGGTTCGGTGATGGGTGATCATTGTTCATTGATCATTGATCCGGGATCCCCTACCTTCCCCGGATGGATTCCCTCGACTCGTCGACGACCGGCCTGGACACTCCCCTCTCGCTCAGCGCGGTGGAGATTTGTGCCGGGGCGGGTGGCCAGGCGCTCGGGCTGGAAGCCGCGGGATTCTCGCACGCCGTGGCCGTGGAGATCGAGGTGGCGGCCTGCGAAACATTGACCCGGAACCGTCCGGAGTGGAACGTCATGTTGCAGGATGTCCGGTCACTTTCCGGACGGGATTTTCACGGAATCGACCTGCTGGCCGGAGGAGTCCCCTGCCCTCCGTTCAGCATCGCGGGTCGACAGCTCGGGGGTGACGACGAACGGGATCTTTTCCCCACGGCGATTCGCCTGATCGCCGAGGCGGAACCACGGGCTGTCATGCTCGAAAATGTGCCGGGACTGGCTTCGAACCGGTTCAGCGACTATCGGAGGCACCTCGCCGGACAGATCACCCGGCTCGGATACGAGGTGGACTGGCGCATCCTGAACGCCTGTGACTACGGAGTTCCCCAGCTCCGGCCCCGATTCGTTCTTGTGGCGCTCCGGCCCAACGCCGCTGACCGCTTCTCCTGGCCGGAACCGGGTCCTTCACCCCCCACGGTGGGGGAGGCCTTGAGGGATCTCATGGCGAGCGGAGGATGGAAGGGGGCTTCGTCCTGGGCGGTGCATGCGAGTGGGGTGGGTCCTACCCTGGTTGGCGGCTCCAGGAAGCATGGAGGCCCCGATGTCGGCCCTTCACGAGCGCGTGCCGGGTGGATGCAGCTCGGGGTCGACGGAAGAGGGATTGCCGATGGTCCGCCGTCGGCGGATTTCCCGGTCGACGGACTCCCCCGCCTCACGGTCCGGATGGGCGCCCGGGTGCAGGGCTTCCCCGACAGCTGGGAGTTTGCGGGGCGGAAAACCGCGGCGTGGCGGCAGGTCGGGAACGCCTTCCCGCCGCCTGTTGCCCAGGCGGTGGGCCACCGAATCGCGCGAGCGCTGATGGGGAAGAGGGCCGGCCGGCGTCCGGGTCAACTGGCCCTCAAATTCGCCACGGCATGACTGCCAAGCCCTCAGCTCTCCTGGAGGACGCCCGGCGGGGCCTGCATTCCGCGCTCCTCAAGTCTGTGCTGACGTCCCCCGGAGGGGTTCCCACCAACGCCGACAAGGACAACCGCGCCAGCGTTGAAATTGCGCAGGGCGTGCTGGAATCCATCGGAACGGCGGGGCAGAGTGCCCGGCTGGCGGGCCAGATGTCCGGGAACAAGTTTGAGCTGGTGGTCCAGGGGTTCCTTGAAGCCACCTTCCCCAAGCTGTCTCACCTCAGGCCTGGCCGATGGGAGATCAAGAGAGTCACCACCAACCGCCGCAAATCGAGTCGTGGCGCCAGCCGACCCGACAAACCCGCCACCGGCATCTCCAGTTTCGAGCAATACAGTCACCTGAACGATCTCGCGATTGCCGCCTCCGAGTCGAGGGCGCTCGCCGCAGCCCTTGGAAACGACTACCTCATCACGCCGGATACTGTGATCCTGAGGCACCCCGAACCCGACGCCACCCTGAACAGGCCGAGGACGCTGGTGTCGAAAAACGTGGCCACCCTCACAAGCCTCCGAGCCAAGAACGGAGGCTCGCCGCTGCTTCACGCCTCCATTTCCTGCAAGTGGACCTTGCGGAGCGACCGGGCCCAGAATGCGCGATCAGAGGCACTGAACCTGATCCGGAACCGGAAGGGGAGGCTCCCGCACATCGTGGTCGTCACGGGAGAACCGCTTCCCAGTCGCCTGGCCTCGCTTGCTCTGGGCACGGGGGACCTCGATTGCGTCTATCACTTTGCCCTCCACGAGTTGCGCGAGACGCTCAGCCACCTCCCCTACCCCGATGCTCAGGAGGCTCTTGCCATCATGATCGACGGGAAGCGGATCCGGGACATCGCCGACCTCCCGCTTGACCTCGCGGTGTGAGTCGGGATAGTCCTTCGCCTCGTCTCTGGCGGCCCAAACCCGCCGATGAAATCCGGCGGAACATGTCCGCCATCCGCTCCACGGGAAATCAGTCCGAAGCCGACCTCCGCAGCCGCCTTCACCGGTTGGGCCTTCGATTCCGCAAGTACGTCTCCTCGCTGCCGGGTCGCCCCGACATCGTGTTTCCCGGTCCCAGGGTCGCCGTTTTCGTCGATGGGGATTTCTGGCATGCCCGAGCCATTCGGGAGCGAGGACCCGACGCCTATTGGCGTGACTTCCGGTCTCCGAACCGGCCATACTGGGAAGCGAAGTTCGCCCGCCGCATCGAGCGTGATGCCGAGGTGACACGAGATCTCCGGGGTGACGGCTGGACGGTGGTCCGCGTGTGGGAGAGCGAGGTCAAGGCGGACCCGGATGGTGTGGCTCGGCGGATCGCGGGCATCGTGAAGAGGTCTAAGCCACGCGTTCCCACTTCTCGAATGTGAACGGCCACGGGTGGTCGGCATCGGCGGAGTGCTCCTCGGACCAGACCCGCCGCCAGTCAGATTCGGACCACTCCGGAAAGGTCGTGTCCCCCGGCACCTCGGCGTGAATCCGGGTGAGCCAGAGCCGGCCCGCCACCGGGAGCGCCAGCCGGTAGACCTCGCCGCCCCCGATCACGAACACCTCCTCCTCAGAGTCCCGCCAGGGAGCCAGCGCCTCGTCGAGAGACGAAACCACCCGGGCTCCCGGCGCCTCGAAGGTGGAATCGCGGGTGAGCACCACGTTGGTCCGACCCGGCAGTGGCCTACCCACCTCGTTCCACGTTCTCCGGCCCATGATCACCGGGTGCCCCAGGGTGGTCCGCTTGAAAAAGGCGAGATCCCCCGGCAGCCGCCAGGGAAGATCCCCACCCACCCCGATCACGTTGTTGCGCGCCACGGCGGCGATGAGGGAGACGATCACACCGCCACCGGTGCCGGGATGGCGGGATGGGGGTCATACCCCTCGACCCGGATGTCCTCGAAACGGAAATTGAAGAGCGAGTGAACGTCAGGATTGAGCTGGAGACGGGGGAGCGGCCGGGGCTCCCGGGCAAGCTGAAGCCGGGCCTGGGTGAGGTGGTTGTCGTAGAGGTGCACGTCACCGAAGGTGTGGATGAACTCTCCCGGAACCAATCCCGTCACCTGCGCCATCATCGCGGTCAGCAGCGCATAGGAGGCGATGTTGAACGGCACGCCGAGGAAGATGTCGGCGCTCCGCTGGTAGAGCTGGCAACTGAGGCGTCCGTCCGCCACGTGAAACTGAAAGAGCGCATGGCAGGGTGCCAGGGCCATCCTCGGGAGGTCGGAGACATTCCAGGCGCTCACCAGGATCCGCCGCGAGTGGGGGGTCTCCCGGATCTGCCGCAGCGCCTCGGCGATCTGATCGATCACCGTCCCGTCCGGCCCTCCCCACGACCGCCACTGATGCCCGTACACCGGGCCGAGCTCCCCGTCGGCATCGGCCCATTCGTCCCAGATGCGCACGCCGTTCTCCCGCAGGTACCGGACGTTGGTGTCGCCCCGCAGAAACCAGAGGAGTTCATGGATCACGCTCTTCAGGTGCACCTTCTTGGTGGTCACGAGGGGGAAGCCGTCGGCCAGGTCGAAGCGCATCTGGTGCCCGAAGAGACTCCGGGTGCCGGTGCCGGTCCGGTCGGGCTTGGGGCGGCCCTCGTCGAGGAGGCGCTGGAGAAGATCGAGATAGGGGCGCATCATCGTCTCCCGGGAATCTTGTGGAGGGGGACGGGCCTTGGTCTCCAGACGGAGGGAAGTACACCCGCCGCGTTCTCAGATCCCTCGCCTGCGGCTCGGGATGACTCCCGGGGGGTGGATGGTTCGGTGCCCCCGTCGAGGAGGCGCTGGAGAAGGTCGGGAGAGGGGCGCATCAGCAAGGTCCCCCATCCGCACTTCGGTCGGCGAGGCGCACCCGGGGAATGTCGTAGGTCCCGTCCCGTTCGATGCTCCGGAGCGCCGCTTCGATATCCGTCGGGACGACACCGGGCGGGCCGACCTTGAGGTGATCCCATGGCGGAGGCCCCTCTCCCAGGATCACACCGGGATTGAGGATACCCCGGGGATCGAACGCATCCTTGATCCGGCGGAAGAGAGCCATCACGTCCGGTCCGTAGCATCGCGCGAGGAGTCCGGCGCGCAGTCGACCGTCCCCATGTTCCCCGGAGGGGGTGCCTCCCAGTTGGAGGACCAGATTCATGGTGTCGTCGTACACCCGGCGCACGCCGTCCTCCCATCCCGCGCGGGTCACGTCGGGAATCAGGTTCACATGCAGGTGCCCGTCTCCCGCATGCCCGAAGATGACGGCGGGAACCCGATGCCGCGCGGTGATGGCGCGGAGACCCGCGATGTAGTCGCCCAGCCGGTGCCGGGGCACCGCGGCATCCTCGATGACCTGGAGCGATCGCCGGGTGTCGCCCAGTTGCGCCAGCCGAGGGCTCGCCGCATGGCGGATGGCCCAGAGTCGCTCGGCCTCCGCCTCATCGCGGGCGATGGTCGTGGGGCACCCCGTCTCCCGTCCGATTCCCTCCAGCACATCGAGCCGTTCCAGCACGTCCGACGGATCCCCCTCGACGTCCACCAGCAGGACCGCCTCCGCCGGGGAGTGCTCGGCGGGGTCCACGAACTCGAGAAAGGTCCTGTCGAGGAGCTCCACCGCCGCCGCATCCACCGTGTCGATCCGGTCGAGGACGAGGGAAAGTTTGTCGAGGGATCCGAGGAGGAATCGCACCGTGGCGCGGTGACGCGGGAGCGGCTCCAGTCGCCAGGTCACCTCGGTCACCAGGGCGAGGGTGCCCTCCGATCCGATGAGGAGGTCGATGACGTCTCCGCTCGCGAGGAACGCATCGAGGGCGTACCCGGCGCTGTTTTTTCGGGTGAGGGGGAAGTGCTCCCGGATGGTGTCCGCGGCGCGGGTGATGTCGGGGAGGACCGCCCCCAGCCGATCAAAGGCGGCCACTCCCCCCGGCGCGGGCCTCCCGCGGCGGAGCGCCACCACGTCTCCCTCCCCGGTCATCAGGCTCAACCCCTCCACCCAGGGGCGCACCGAACCCGCGCGGTAGGACATGGCCCCCGCCGCGTTGGTGGCCAC
>JBGSKF010000029.1:0-5258 GCA_041741375.1 Gemmatimonadales bacterium
TATCTTCTCCTCCCGTGACCGTACTCACCATGGGCGATGTCGCCGTCGAATTCGGAGCCACCACGCTCCTGCAGGGGGTCTCCTTTGCGCTGCCGGAGGGTGCCTGTTGGGGCGTCGTGGGCCGAAACGGGGCCGGGAAGACCACCCTGTTCCGGTTGATGACCCGGGAACTCGCCCCCACGCGCGGGTCGGTGTCCGTGATGCCGGGGTTGCGCATCGCCCTCCTCGACCAGCACAGGGACTTCGGCGAGGCCGCCACCGTGTGGCAGGCGGCGGCGGCGGGGTACGCCGAGGCGATGGAACTGGAGACGTCGATCGCCCGGCAGGCGGAGCGGCTGGCCGAGCTGGGAGATCGAGTCACCGAGGCCGATCTCGCCGCCTTTGGCCGCGACCAGGAACGGATGGCCCATCTCGGAGGGTGGGACTTCCACGCCCGGGTGGACGCCGTCCTGCAGGGTCTCGGTTTCGATCCCGAGGAGTCCCTCACCCGGCCTCTCAGCACGCTCAGCGGTGGGGAACGGGGACGGGTGGGCCTCGCGGCCCCGCTCGCGGCCCCCGCCGACCTTCTCCTCCTCGATGAGCCGACCAATCACCTCGACCTCGACACCACCCGCTGGCTCACTCGGTATCTCCGGGATCTCGGTGAGACAATCGTCGTCGTGAGCCATGACCGCGCCTTTCTGGACGAGACAGTGGATCACGTGCTCCATGTCCACGCCGGCACCGTCGCGTCCTATCGCGGGGGCTACTCGGCGTTCGTGACTCAGCGGGCCGAACGGGAGCTCACGGCGCAGAGGGCGTACCAGAAGCAACGGGTCCAGATCGAGAAGGAGGAGGATTACATCCGGCGGAACATCGCGGGGCAGAACAGCGCTCAGGCCAAGGGTCGCCGGGCCCGCCTGAATCGCCTCCCCCGCCTGTCGGCTCCTCCCGGCGAGGCCGGCGCCATGAGTCTCCGTCTCGATTCGGGTGAGCGCGGGGGTGACCAGGTGCTGCAGGCGGAGTCGGTGCGGGTCGTGGCGGGAGACAAGCTGCTGGTCGAACAGTGCACTCTCATCGCCATGCGCGGCGACGTCATCGCCCTCACGGGGTCGAACGGCGCCGGCAAGTCCACCCTCCTCGCCACCCTGCTCGGCGCGCGCGCCCCCGACCGGGGTACCGTGCGCATGGGGGGGAGTATCACCCCGGCGTGGTACCGGCAGGATCTGGCCGGCGTGCCTCTCGACCGCACCATCTACGACGTGATCCAGGATCTGCGTCCCCGCTGGACCCGCGGGCAGATCCAGGGTCATCTCGGGGCCTTCGGTTTCAGTGGCGACGAGGTCCGGCGCTCCACCACCACGCTCTCGGGCGGGGAACGGGCCCGGGTGGCGCTCGCGATGATCACCCTCGCCGGAGCCAACCTCCTGGTGCTCGACGAACCGACCAACCATCTCGACGTGGAGAGCATCGAGGTGCTGGAGGATGCGCTGGACGACTACGAGGGAACGGTGCTCCTGGTGAGCCACGATCGCGCGTTTCTCCGGGAGCTCGCCACCCGGGTCTGGTGGTTCGACGGGACGCGGGTGAAGGACTTCCCCGGCCCCTTCGTCGAGTGGGAAGCGATGCAGGCGGAACGGGAACGGGAGGCGACGATGGCGACGGCCGCGACCGCATCCGGATCCCCTCCCCGGCGTCAAACGCAACCGCGGCGGGACGCTCCGGTGAGTGCGGAATCTGTGCGACGCCGGCGGGAGGAGGCGGAACAACGGGCTGTTGCCGCCGAATCCCGGGTAAAGGAGCTGGAGACGGCGTTGGCCGACGGTGCACTGTACCGGGGGGACGCCGAGGGTGCGACCAAGGCTGCGGGTCTTGCCCGGGACCTTGCCGCCGCCCGTGCGGCGCTGGAGGAGGCGCTGTCGGCGTGGCAGGACGCCGAGGGATAGACATGCGGTAGGTTGACTGTAGGTGCACCGCTTGCGGCGCATTGGCACGGAGGCTGTCATTGCGAGGGCCCGAAAGGCCCGTGGCAATCCCGTGAGCCCATCGCGACCTGGTACAACATCGAGACGGCCTTTATGCCGGTGCCACACGGCACGGGGGTCAGCACCAGGCCGCACTTGCACTGCTCGGCACAGTGCCACACCGCCATACCCGGGAGGTCTCATGGCCAGGACGAAGGTGGTACTCTCGACCGCGATACTGCTCTGGGCCTGTTCGCCGGGGCCTGAGGCCAGCCGGCAGGACCTGTCGGCAGCCGGCCCTGCGGACCTAGCCACCGCGTCTCCGCTCGAGGGGCAGGGATCGGGGATCGGGGGCCTCTTCGTGGCCTATGGTGCCTGTCCCTTCGAGTGCTGTACCTACGGTGCCTGGGAGTTCGACAGCGCCGTCGTGGTGCAGCACACACCCACCGACAGCGCCGCGGTGATGGCGCTGGTGCCGCCGCACACTCCTCTGGCCACGGACAGCGGCATCGTGGTTGTCCGGCCCGGCGTCGTGGTGTTCGACGCGCCGGTGCGGGATGAGGAGGGAGGCACAACGTTCGAGGCCGGGGACACGCTCTTCCTCCTGGACTACCTCGGCGAGGGCTTTCAGCGCGGTCGGCGCGGGCGGGGGGGTGACACGCTCACCATCTTCGCGGAGTTCTGGCGCGACGCGCCATCCTCTGCCCGGGTGTTGAGAGACGCGCACCAGGTCTGGTGGGCCCACGTGGCCCGGCCGGATTCTCTGGCGGGGTGGATCCGGATGCAGCCGGGCGTGTTCGCGAGCGGGTCGGACGCCTGCGGGTGAGGGAAGTGGTTCTTCGCGTGCGAGCGTTGCGACGGCCTGAGGTCCCGTGGCAATCCGTGAGCCCGGCAACCGGGCGCAGCATCGGGACATTCTTCACGTCGGCGTTCCCCACGTCCAGCATTGGTTCACGGCCCCGGGACCGGCAACATCGCCCCCTCCCCCTCCCCGGCGGGGCGTACACCACGTTCACATTCCCAGGCCGGGTCTTCCGCGGCGGAAGTTCTGGTGCTAAGGTGATGACGGGTGCCCTCCGCGCCAAACACCCTTCGTTCCCCACTCCGGACGCCGGACATGCGACCGACCAAGCCAACAACGTGGTTCGCTCACTTCGCCAAGGCTACCGCCCGAGCCACTGGCCGACCGCACGCTTTCCTGCTGGCGGCCCTCGTCCTGGTGGCCTGGCTCGTCACTGGTCCGATTTTCCGGTTCAGCGACACATGGCAGTTGGTGATCAATACGGGAACCACGATCATCACCTTCCTGATGGTTTTTCTCATCCAGAACTCTCAGAATCGGGACGCCGAGGCGGTCCAGGTCAAACTGGACGAGTTGCTCCGAGTGACAAGCGGAGCTCACAATGCGCTGCTCGACCTCGAGGAGCTCGAGGAAAGTGAACTGGATATGATTCGCGCAGGCTATGCCCGCCTAGCCGCGCAGGCCCGTGCCGAACTGCGGCAGGGTCACGCCGACACGGGAGTCCCTGACCTCGGCTGAAGGAGGAAATGATGAACCAACGCGTGCGGGTCCTCCTGTACCTCGGTGGTCTGATGGTTGTCCTGCCCGGGGGCCCCGTGGGCGAAGCGATGGGCCAGGTCCAGCGACCCGCCCACCACCCACTCGGCACGGTTGATTTTCCCATCAGCTGCTCCGAACCAGCCCAGGTGGAGTTCAATCGAGCGGTCGCCCTGCTGCATCACATGACCTATCCACAAGCCCGGGAGGCATTCGGACGAGTCGCAACCGCCGATCCCGAGTGCGCGATGGCGCATTGGGGCATCGCGATGACCCTGTTCCAGCCTCTGTGGCCCACGCGGCCGGGTCCCGACGCGCTGCAGCGAGGGTGGGAGGCCGTGCAGAAGGCCAAGGCGCTTCAGCCGCCGACCGAGCGGGAGCGGCTCTTGGTGTCTGCGGCGGAGGCGTTCTTCCTCGAACCGGCGTCGTCAGACTATTGGCTGCGCATCCGCCGGTGGGAACAGGCCATGGACAAGGCCCACGCGCTTTTCCCGGACGACCTCGAGGTGGCCGCGTTCTACGCCCTGGCACATTTGGCCACCGCCCCCTCCGATGCCGTTTCGCGGGCACATGCCGACCGTGCCGCCGACATTCTGCTCCGAGTGTACGAACGGAATCCGGACCACCCTGGCGCCACGCACTATCTCGTCCACGCCAACGACATGCCGGGGCGTGAACGGGAGTCGATGGAGATCACCGGCAAGTATGAGGCGGTCGCCCCGAGGAATCCCCACGCGCTCCACATGCCGACCCATCTCTACACCCGCGTTGGAGACTGGAACGGGGTGATCCGGGGAAACCTGCGGTCAGCAGAGGCGGCCCTGGAGAATCCTTCTGGAGACCACGATGAGTTCGTTTCGGACCAGTTCCCTCACGCGA
This sequence comes from Gemmatimonadales bacterium, assembly GCA_041741375.1. Lineage (GTDB taxonomy): Bacteria > Gemmatimonadota > Gemmatimonadetes > Gemmatimonadales > GWC2-71-9 > OFTM291. Next base: position 4,381 of record JBGSKF010000029.1, read on the forward strand.
TTGAGTATCTCATCTATGCCCATCTCCAGAAGGGCTCCGACGACACCTGGGCCAGGACACCGAGGCCCGAGCCGCCAGCGAGCGGCTCGACGAACTCGAAGCGGCAACACGCAAGGCGGGAGAGGACCAGTTTTCCCGAAATATCCGAGTCCTGCGGCTCGAGCTGAACGCCTGGCTCGCGCACGTGGCGGGGCAAGAGGACTCCAGTGTGGCGTGGATGCGTGAGGCCGCGGCGCTCGAGGCCTCCACGCCCAAACATGCGGTGACTCCCGGACCGACTCTCCCCGCCCTCGAGCTCCTGGGAGACCTGCTCCTGGAGCACATGCAGCCGGCGGAGGCACTCGTGGCGTACAGACGCTCGATGGAATCCTATCCGCGGCGTTTCAACAGCCTGCTCGGCGCCGCTCGGGCGGCACGCGCACTCGGTGATGACGCCCTGGCGCGCACCTACTATCAAGAGCTTCTCGACGTGGCGGAGGGCGGAACGCGAGAGCCCGCCCTGAAAGAGGCACGGGACTTTGTGGCCCGACCGCTGTGAAGTGGGGAGTTTGAACCCATGGCCGCTCAGTATTGGGTACGACGGCGGGCATCGGAATCCGGACGACGGGAAGTACTCCCTCGGCCTTCACAGATCCCCTCGCGGGCTCGGGGCAGGCTCCTCACTTCGTTCGGGATGACGTCGGGTCTTTCCGAAGGGCGAATGTGATTCGTCCCCAACTCCCTATCCCCTACTCTCCACTCCCTTCTCCCTACCCCGCCATCCACATCGTCCGGGTCGGCAGCAACGCCTGCTCCCAGATCCGACCCATTCGCACCGGTCGGAGTTCCGGTTCCCGAAGCGGCGCTACCACGCAGGCCAGATGCTGAGGTCCGAGGCA
>JBGSKF010000030.1:0-17973 GCA_041741375.1 Gemmatimonadales bacterium
CGTCGTACAGGCCAGCCGCCACCGCGTCTCCGCCAGCTCGAAGGCCACGTACATGATCCCGTCCGGCGCGCTATATTCCCCCCTGCGGGTCACCGTCGTCTGCATAAGATCCTCCTGGTTGAGTGTCAGCGCCTACTGCCCCTTCGACCAGTGGAACTTGACGGCGGTGGCCCGTTTCTCAACCCCCAACCTCCCCACACCTACATAGTATCTTCCGCCGGGGTGACGCTCCGCAGCAGCCGGGCCCTCGGCTCCTGAGTGGTGGACCCCGGATATCGCGATGGCAACAGAGGTCAGGGAGTCCCTGGAGCGACCGGCTTACGTCCCATGTCCTATGTCCCATGTCCTATGTCCTATTCCCTACTCCCTACTCCCTACTCCCTACTCCCATCCGCACCACCACCGGCACCCCGAGGGAATCGATCGTGAAGGCCCAGATTCGGTCATCCCGGATGACCATGTGGTGATAGCGGCTCGGGCGCACCGGCAGCCGGACCCGGTTGGTCCACCGGCCGTCGGGAGCGAAACCATGGAGCACCCGGCCGGCGGCGTCCTCCACATGCATCCAGATCCGTCCGTCGGCGCCGCGATCCATGCCGAGCAGCAGCGGCTTGGTGGAAGGAATGAGACTGAGGTCGACGGGTGCATCGCCGACCCTCTGGGCGAATCGCTTGACGCTCGCGACGGCGGAGTCGCGCTCACTCGAGGTGACCGGAGCGGGCTGGGCCGTGCTGACCAGGGAGTCGGTGGGTACATCGCTTCCGAAGGGAAGTCGCCAGGCTTTCGCGTCCTTCGTGTCGGCGCACCAGAGGGCACCCGCAGGATCGATCCACGTGTAGAGTCCGTGGCCATAGGGGACTCCCATGGCTCCCGTGGGGAATTGGTAGGATGGCGCCCAGGCAATCCCGCAGTCATGCCGGGGAAGGGAGTCCTCCACTCCACGAGCGAAATCCAGGCGGCGAGTGAAGTAGCGCGACTCGTTGCCGACCGGCGTCATCTGAAGGTCGAGCATGCGGCCGGCCGAGTCGATCCCACCCTCCCAAATGTACCCATGGAATGAGACGGAGATGGTGTGCGTGGCTTCGAGGGCACCCGCCGTATCGAAGACGGATACCCTGGCGTTGGCAGGGTCGTACACCACGAGATGATCCCGTGGGTCGAGCGTGATTCCATTCGGCTGGGAAAACTCTCCCGGCCCCTGTCCGTTCCGGCCGATCGCGCCGACAAAGCGGCCCAGGGAATCGAACATCCGGACCTGCTGATCCTTGTAGTCGAGCACGTAGAGCCGGTGACCCCGGTCCACCGCGATGCCGCGCACGTCGCCAAAGCTCGCGGGCCCCTCGTCGGCGTCTCCCACCACCAGCTCCACCTGAGCGATCGATTCCGGAGGAACCTCGGAATCTGATCCACCCGCACACGCTGCAGTGACAGCGAGCACGCCGTGGAAAAGGAAACGCAAGAGGCACCTCCGCAATGAGTGAGTCCTGAGAATACTCCTGAACCGGGAATGCGGAAGACCGGGGCATGCCACCCTTCGATTGTCAGGGGAAGGGGACGTCCCCCGAGGATCGCTGAAACCCACCCCCATCTCCGATCGTCAGGTAATTGACACCGATTGTCCACGTCGCCACCATCCAGCACTCCACGCCACCGCGGAACATCCTGCATGCACGGGTTCCTGTTCGCCATTCTGGCCCTCGCCGACTCCACCGGCCCCGTCTACAGCGGGGTCGACCGCCAGCTCGCGGTGGATCCTCCGCGGATCGAAGCCTCCATCGTCATCGATGGTGTCCTCGACGAGGCGGCGTGGAACCGTGCCGCCATCCTCACCGGATTCTCCCGCTACGCGCCGAACGACGGGATCCCCGCGGAGAATCGGACCGAGATTCTGATTTGGTACTCACCGAGCGCGATTTATTTCGGGGTCCGGGCCCACGCGCGGCCGGGGTCCGTGCGGGCCACTCTGGCCGACCGGGATCGGATCTTCTCCGACGACCATCTTCTCTTCTTTCTGAGCACGTTCAACGACGGCCGGCAGGCCCTGGTCTTTGGCGTCAACCCGTATGGGGTTCAGGGAGACGGGTCCCTGGCCGAGACCGGGTCCACGTCGGGGGGTGGGTTCAGCGGGCAGCGGATCGGGCGGGAATCGATCGATGCGAGCCAGGATTTTGTCTATCAGTCGAAGGGACGGCTCACCGACTACGGATTCGAGATCGAGGTCCGGATTCCGTTCAAGAGCCTGCGCTACCAAAGCATCGACCGGCAAACCTGGGGCATCTCCGTCACCCGCCAGGTGCAGAGCCTGGGCCATGAGGACAGTTGGGCGCCCGCCATCCGCTCGGCCCCGACCTTTCTCGGCCAGGGAGGAACCCTCGAAGGGCTGCACGGACTGAGCCGGGGGCTGGTGCTCGATGTCTCCCCGGTGGTGACATCCAAGCGGAGCGGCGCCACGCACCCTCAGACCGGGCAATGGGACTACCGCGGGGGTTCCCCCGAGTTCGGGACCAACGTGCGATGGGGACTCACGCCCAACCTCAACCTGAACGGCACGGTGCGACCCGACTTCGCCGAGGTCGAGTCGGATGCGGGCCAGGTGGTCTTCGACCCGCGGAGCGCTCTCTTCTTCGCCGAACGGCGCCCCTTCTTCCTCGACGGCCTGGAAAACTTCTCCACCCCGAACCGGCTCATTCACACCCGCCGCATCCTGGAACCGCTCGGCGCGGTGAAGCTGACCGGAAAGACCGGACGCACCACGATCGGGTACATCGGGGCGATGGATGACCCGGGGGTGTCCGCCACCGGGTCGGATCACCCCGTGTTCAACCTGCTTCGGGTGCAGCATGACATTGGCCGGCAATCCCGGATCGGGATGGTGTATACCGACCGGGTGGATGGGGACCGACGCAATCGGGTGGCGGGCGTCGACGGAAACCTTGTCCTGGGCGGGCCCTGGTCGGTTCAATTGCAGGCCGCCAACAGTTGGACCAACCGGGGCGGCACGGCCTCTTCCCTGTCTGCCCCTCTCTGGCAGGCCACCCTCAACCGGGCGGGACGCACCTGGGCGGGACGGGTCAACGTGCGCGGAGTGCACCGGGACTTCCAGGCCCAGAGCGGGTTCATCAGCCGGGCGGGAATTGCCACGGCTCGAGTGTCGAACCAACTCAGCATCTACGGGCGGCCGGGGGGTCTGTTCGAGCGGGGTTCGATGGAGGTGGCGGTGGACGGGACCTGGGTCTACGACGACTTCGTGCACGGTCGCTCGGCCCAGGACCGGAAGCTTCACTTCAACCAGAACGTGTCCCTCCGCGGCGGCTGGTCGCTCGGCGCCTCGGTTCTGGTGGAGTCCTTCGGCTACGATCCCCGTCTCTATCAGGGTGTGGCCGTTGAGCGACGGAACGGTGCGCAAGTGGACACCATCCCCTACAACGATTTCGTGCCCCAGGCCACCGCCCGGCTCCCCAATCTCGACTACGTGGTGAGCGTCACGATGCCCCGGATCCGGGGCATCTCGGGCAACGTGCAGTACATCTGGGGACGGGACGAGAACTTTTTCGAGTGGTCCTCGGCCAACGTCTCCATCGCGACGGCGGGGCTCCAGATCAGGCCCACCGGCAAGATCCGGGTGGACGGAACCTGGGTGCACCAACGATACTCCCGGCGCACCGATGGATCGACGGTGAGCGTCACCGACATTCCGCGGGTCAAGGTGGAGTACCAGCTCAACCGGAGCATCTTCCTGCGCCTGGTGGGGGAGTACCGCTCCACCCGGCAGGATGACCTGAGGGACGACTCCCGGAGCGACGACCCGCTGCTCCTCCTCAATCCAGCCACCGGCCTCTTCGAGCGGGAGGGTGGCCTTGCCTTCCACCAGGAGACCTTCCGCGGCGACCTCCTCCTGTCGATCCTGCCGAGCCCGGGGACGGTGTTCTTTGCCGGGTATGGAAATACCCTCGAGGACCCTAACCTCGACGCGACGCCCCGGGGACTGCACCGGGTGCAGGATGCGTTCTTCCTGAAGATGAGCTACCTGTTCCGGACCAACTGAACGCCGGGCTCAGCGCGCTTCGCGCAACTGGCCCTGAAGGGGTTCTGGAAGCTCAAAGTGTGAAGGGCGAAGCGTGACAATGGACCCCGGCTCCCCGCTTTCGCGGGGACAAGGTTCGCCGGGGTGACGCTCCGATGTACACTCAGGATCCCTTTCCCATCATCCTATTCCTCTCACTCCTCTCCCCTCACTTCTCACTCCTCTTCACCCGCCAAGTCCCGCTGACGACCCTCCCGGTCTCCTTGTGAAAGCTCCGAAACGTCCCCTCCAGGAGATCTCCTGTGAGGGTCCCCGTGAAGGTCGTCACCAGCTCGCAGCCGCACTCCGGGTCGCGGTAGGGGTCGAGCCGGCCCTCGACCCGCGACGCAGTGGCCTGCACGAAAGCGATCGTGAGGAGTCGCGACCGGAGACTCTCCGTCCCGGGCACTCCCGGGGGCATTCCCTCCATCATCCCCGCCGATTGACCGAGGTCGGCCGGGATCATGATCACATCACCCCTGGCCGTGTCCTTCCCGGCCTCCAGAGTGAAGACGATGCTGCCTACCCGGCCCGACCCAGGGCTCCTGTATTCCCCGGTCCATTGCCCGGTGAGACGCGCGATGTCCCCCGACACCGGTACCGGCATCGCCGGACCCGCACAGGCAAAACCGCCGATGACCACCATCAGGGTGAGCAGCTGTCGGGAGCGCCCTGTCATCGTCTACCTCCCTCGCCAGGTTTCCATTCCGGCAGGTCACGAAGGGAGTGCCTGCCTCGATGTAAAGATCACTCCCCGCCGTGAAGGGGCCATGAAGTCGTCTCGAAGTCAGCGCGAGGAAGCGCAGCTGATTTCGTAAATCCTCACCGGGGAGGATACGATTCCCGCACGGCAGCACCCGACGTTTCGAGACCGACGCCACCACGACGGTGCGGCGCCAGGTATCAGTCAGGTGATGATCAAGGATGTCCTGCTCACTTTCGCAAGGAAGAATCAATGCGTGTCCCGGTCCTTTTCACGTGGTTCCTCCTGACTGTTCTCGCCGCCTGCCAGTCGTCGGCCCCCCCGGCCGAACAACCCCCGTCCCCCCCCCGCGAGCCTGCTTCCACTCCGCCGGCCGAGATGTCTCACGGCGAAGCGCCGGTCGGAACCGTGATGACACCCGAGGAGGCACCGGATGCCCCACCCCGGAGTACGTCGCGCCATCATCAGATCCGGATGACGACATCCCATGTCCGTCACGAAGTTGCTCCCGGCGTGTTCTATGACGGATGGACCTTCGACTCGATCATCCCGGGTCCCGTGGTCCGGGTCACCGTGGGCGACACCGTGAATTTCACCCTGGTGAACGTGTCGCCCATTCCGCACTCCATGGACTTCCACGCCGCCGAGATCGCGCCGGACCGGGCCTACCGCAACGTGATGCCTGGCGACAGTATCAGTTTCCAGTACGTGGCCCGGGTGCCCGGCGCCTTCATGTACCACTGCGGGACGGCCCCCGTGGCCGCCCACATCGCCAACGGGATGTACGGCGCGCTGATCGTGGACCCGCGGTCCCCGCGCCCGGAAGCGCGCGAGTTCGTGCTGGTGCAGAGCGAGTTCTACATGGGCGCGCCGGCCGGCCCGGACTCGGTTCGCAGCATGGCGTGGGAGAAGGTGCTGAATGCTGCACCCGACTATGTGGTCTTCAACGGGATCGGGTCCCGCTACGCCACGCACCCCGTCCAGGTAGATGTTGACGCGCCGCTGCGCGTGTTCGTTGTCAACGCGGGCCCGAACCGGGTCAGCGCCTTTCATGTCGTCGGCGCGATCTTCGACCGGGTGTACGCAGATGGTTTCGGCCGCCCGCTCGAGGGGGTACAGACCTGGAATGTCCCCGTGGGCGGTGGTGCTGTCTTTGACTTCCGGCTCGTGGAGGACGGCCTTTACCCGTTCGTGAGCCATGCCTTCGCAGATGCCACCAAGGGCGCGGTGGGGATTTTCAAGGCGGGGAGTGCCGCCGGTACCGTGGCGCCCTGAGAGGGCGTCCGTTCGACCGGCGGTGAAGGGCTCTGGAGTTTGAAGTTCGAAGTGGGAAGAGGACCCCGGCGTTCGCCGGGGTGACGTCCCGAAGAACCCTGACACCCCGTGTGCTTCTCGCCCTTCGCGGCTTCGCGTGAGTATCATCCCCCCTTCGTGTCCTTCGTGCCTTCGTGTGAGTCCCCTCCAACGGGTGGACCCCGGCGTTCGCCGGGGTGACGCTCCGATGTACACTCTTGCCCCTCCTCCAGTCGGCGGAACCCGTTGGTCCTCCCTTGACAGGGCAGGTCCCAGGAACCATGTTGTTACAAAATGGAACGCACGGCGGTCCAACCTTTCCCCCGATCCCGGTGTCTCACCAGCCGAGACAGGCCCAGTTTCCACTCCCGGAGGGACCATGCCACACCCGACTCTCGCCCTGACAGCCACGATCATGCTTCTCAGCGGAGCCCTCACCTTGGCCCCCGCCCAGGAAGAGCGTTCCAGCGCCGCCGAGTGGCTGGAACGGTGCCGAGCCCAGGAATCGAGACGGACTGAGCGCCACTGCGAGGTCCGGGAGGAGCGGATGGCCGCCCCGGTCGGCGTGCTCCAGGTCAACGGCCGACCGAACGGCGGGATCAACGTGGTCGGCTGGGATCGGGACGAGGTGCTGGTCCGCGCCCGGATCCAGGCCCAGGCGCGCACGGCGGAGACGGCCGCCCGCATCGGTTCGGAGGTTCGCATCACCGCGGCGGGGAACGAGATCTCCGCCACCGGCCCGCGCCGGGAGGGTCGGGAGAGCTGGTCGGTGAGCTACGACGTCTTCGTGCCTCGAGGTCAGGAACTGAACCTCCGATCCACCAACGGAGGCCTCCGGGTCGTGGACGTGTCCGGGCGCCTGGATATGCAGACCACCAATGGCGGGATCACGCTCGATGGCGTCAGTGGAGCGGTGACAGCCCGCACCACCAATGGCGGCGTGCGCATCACCATGGCGGAAGGCCGGATCTCCCCGGACGGGCTCGACATCCGCACCACCAACGGCTCCGTGCGACTCGCTCTTCCTGAGGGAGTGAATGCCCACCTCGAGGCGACCACCACCAACGGCGGAATGACCGTCGACTTCCCGATCCAGGTACAGGGGCGGCTCGGCAGGAGCCTTTCTACCGATCTGGGCAACGGCGGCCCGACGATCCGGGCGGTCACGACCAACGGGTCAGTGCGGGTGACAAGGAGGTAGGGGGGGAACGGGGCGACGGCTGGTGGGAGTCGGGAGTAGGGAAGAGGGGCGATATGTCAGCGTCGCCCGAGCACCAGGTGCGGTTGGCGGTCGGCTATTCTGGCGTGAGGAAGGGATTGACGACGCGGACACCGTCCAGGTCCTGACCGTGCTGCAGATCCTCGGACAACAGCTCCCGACACCCCAGCGCTCTTGCCGCCTCCACGATCGCGGCATCCCAATAGTTCAGTTGCCACCGGACTCGTGCCCCCAGTGCGGCGCGCATCACGTCCACCGTCATTGCCTGCACGGGGAATCGTTCCAGCGTGGCCATGAACGCCACGGCATCCTCATGGGAGAGCGGGTCGGCGGCAGTGGGACGTGTCGCCTGCACGTAGAACTCCTGCAGAACCTGCACCGAAAGCGCCAATACCGGTTCAGCCAGGATGGATGCCGCCCGAGCGGCCTTGTCTGCCTCATCCGGCCGGGAGCTCAGGGCGTACAACAGAAGGCTGGTGTCAACGAAGCGCATCGCGCTCGTGGACCGCACTCCGGGTCAACCGGTCCCCCGCCGAGAAGTGGGGGTACTCCGCCCGGATCTGCTGAATCAGCGCGCGCTGCCGCTCGGCGAGCCGGTCGAACTCGGGATCCTCCTCCGTGAGCCTGGTCAGAAAAGCCCGTACCAAGGACGACACGGTGGACCCGGCCTGGGCCGCCCAGACCCGCAACCGTTTATAGAGATCATCGTCCACAGAAACTGTGATATTTTTCATGTATCCACTGCAATACAGTTTCACAGCGAGTCAATCGGTCGGGGCTGCCTTTCAGCCAACGGGCTGGTCATACAGATCAACGATGTTATTATACATATCGCAAGGAGATCCCCATGACCCGCTGTGCCAAGAAACCCGTTCTGCGCCGCAAGAACCTGATCCTGGATCAGGGCAAGATTGACAGGGCCAAGAAGGTGCTCGGCGCTGCCACCGAGACGGAAACCATCACTCGCGCCTTGGATGCAGTGACCGATCTCGCGCAGTTTCGATCCGAGGTCGACGCCGGCCTCTCTGAACTCCTGGGTCGGGGCGGGTTCCAGGATCATTTTCCGCCTGCCCCGGACTGAGATGTACCTCCTGGACAGCAATGTGTATATCCGGGCATTCACCCGTCCGGATGACGTTCCTGACTTCCAATCGTTCCACCGACAACAGCTGCCACGCATCCTGTTGAGCGCGGTCGTGGTGCACGAGCTGCTCGTGGACGCGACCGCTCCGGATCGGCGACGCCAAGTCGAGAAAGGTCTGATCGAACCCTACCGCTCCCGCGGACGAATCCACACTCCGGCCCTCTCGACCTGGGAGTTGGCAGCGGAGGCAGACCGCCGACTCCGGGCATTCGGCACGTATTCCGGGAGTCTGCTGCAGCGCAGTTTTGCGAACGATCTGCTCATCGCGGCGACAGCCCGGGAGCTGGGGGCGACCATCCTGACCTACAACACCAGCGATTTTCTGCTGATAGCCCGGGTCATGCCGCTGAAGGTGTCACTCCCGTGGCCAGCACCGACACCACACTGACAGATAGACAATCCGCGTTCACGAGATCCGTCGCACGCGATAGCCCTCATCTCTCCCACCACGAGCCCGCGCATGTCTCCTCCCCGATTCCTCCCGCTGTCCTGGCACGAAAGACCGGCGGACGAGATGCGCGCCCGGGCCAACGCCTTCCATGACGAGATGCAGCGCCGAAGGACAGTACGGGCCTTCTCCGATCGACCGGTCCCGCGTGAGCTGATCGAGTTGTGCCTTCGGACGGCGGGGACCGCACCGAGCGGGGCCAACCTCGAGCCATGGCACTTCGTGGCGGTCTCCGACCCGGTACTCAAACGACAGATTCGCGAGGCGGCGGAACGCGAAGAGCGGGAGTTCTACCGGCACCGCGCTCCCCCCGAGTGGCTGGAGGCGCTGGCTCATCTGGGCACCGACGAGAACAAGCCCTACCTGGAATTCGCTCCGTGGCTCATCGCAGTCTTCGCCCAACGGCATGGGGAGCGTCCAGATGGTACTCGTGTGCCACACTACTACGTGACCGAATCGGTGGGGCTCGCCACCGGATTCCTGATCGCCGCCCTGCACCACGCGGGACTCGTCTCCCTGACCCACACCCCGAGCCCGATGGGATTTCTGAACATCCTGCTCCACCGGCCGGCCACGGAACGGCCCTTTCTGTTGCTGGTGACGGGGTACCCGGCCCCGGATGCGACGGTGCCCGACATCTCGCGGAAATCGCTGGAGGAGATCGCGGAGTTCAGGACGTAAGACGTAGGACGTAGGACATAGGACATAGGACATGAAACATAGGACATAGGACATAGGACATGGGACATAGGACATAGGCAAGGGCGACGCATGCGTCACCCCTACACCTACCCCCTACTCTCTATTCCCTACTCCCTACTCTCTATTCCCTACTCCCGACTCCCAATACCCATATACTTCTCCACTCCCCTTTCAGAGGCCCCCCCATGCAGCGCCGTGATTTCGTCTCCACCGTCGCCGCCCTCTCGGTGACCTCGGCGATCCCGATTCCCGCCGACCTTCGGTCCCAGGAGAATCCCCGGGTGAACTCCGTGCGGGTCAACCGCCACCTCGCCGAGCTCTCGGCGTTCGGGGCCACCCCCGAGGGGACCATGCGGGTGGCGTACTCCGACGCCGATCTGGCCGGGCGGCGCTACGTGATGGACCTGATGCGGGCCGCCGGGCTTTCCCCTCGGATCGACGCGGCCGGCAACATCCTCGGCCGCCGGGCAGGGACCGAGCCCGATCTCCCGGTGATCCTGATCGGCTCCCATATCGATTCGGTCACCAACGGCGGCAACTACGACGGGGACGTCGGATCGATGGCGGCCATCGAGGTGGCACACACGCTCCACGACCGGAACCTCCCCACCCGGCATCCGGTCGAGGTGGTCATCTTCCAGAACGAGGAGGGAGGAACGGTCGGGAGCAAGCTGATGAGCAGCGGACTCGAGCCCGAGGAGTTCGACCGGGTGATGCGGTCGGGCATCTCGGTTCGGGACGGCATCCCCCGGCTCGGGGGAGATCTCTCCCGGCTGGCCGAGGCCCGGCGCCAGTCCGGTGACCTTCGCTGCTTCCTCGAACTGCACATCGAGCAAGGGGGAATCCTCAATGCTACCGGAATCGACATCGGGGTCGTGGAAGGGATCGTGGGCCTCCGCTGGTTCGAGGTGACCTTCACGGGGTTCGCCAACCATGCGGGGACCACGCCGATGGACCAGCGGCAGGATGCGATGCTCGCCGCGGCCCACTTCACCGTGGGGGTCAACGCGGCGATCCGGTCGGAACCGGGCCGCCAGGTGGCCACGGTGGGGCGGGTGGTCGTGACCCCGGGCACCACGAACATCGTGCCGGGATCGGTGATGCTCACGGTCGACCTGCGCGATCTGTCGGTCCAGACTCTCACGCGATTCACGAGTCGTTTCGAGGACCTCGGCCGTCAGATCGCCCAGGACACCGGGACGACCTTCGTCATGAGGGCCACGAGCACCAACGAGCCAGCGCTCACCGACCCCCGTCTCCAACAGCAGATTGCCCGTGCTGCCGAGGGGCTGGGGCTCACGCATCGCGCCATGCCGAGCGGAGCGGGCCACGATGCCCAGGAGATGGCCCGGATCGCACCGATCGGGATGATCTTTGTGCCGAGTGTGGGCGGGGTGAGTCACTCCCCGAAGGAGCTGACCCATCCCGAGGATGTGGCCAACGGAGCCAATGTGCTTCTGCGGACGGTGCTTTCCGTGGACCGGCAGGGACTCTGACCATGAGCCGGAAGACCCTCACCCTCGACGACCGACTGCATGACTATCTCCTTCAGGTGTCGCTCCGGGAGCCCGAGGTGCTGCGCCGCCTGCGGGAGGAGACCGCCACGCACCCGATGGCGAACATGCAGATCGCGCCGGAGCAGGGGCAGTTCATGGCCCTGCTCATTCAGATGCTCGGAGCGCGCCGGATCCTCGAAGTGGGAGTCTTTACCGGGTACAGCTCCCTGGCCATGGCCTTGGCCCTTCCGCCCGAGGGCCGGATCGCGGCCTGCGACGTGAGCGAGGAGTACACCACCATCGCCCGGCGGTACTGGGAAGAGGCCGGCGTTTCCGACCGGATCGACCTCCGCATTGCTCCTGCCATCGAGACGCTCGACGCTCTCCTCGCCGACGGTCAGGCAGGCGCCTTCGACTTTGCCTTCATCGATGCCGACAAGCCCAGCTACCGCGCCTATTACGAGCGATGCCTCACGCTGCTTCGCTACGGTGGCGTCATGGCGATCGACAACGTGCTCTGGAGCGGCACCGTGGCGGATCCTGCCCAATCCGATCCCGACATCGAGGCGATCCGCGCGCTGAACGCCTTCCTCCACACCGACCCGCGTGTGGACCTGAGTCTCCTGCCCCTGGCGGACGGGGTGACCTTGGCCCGCAAGCGCCACACGTGAGGAAAACCCCGATCATTTGACGGGCAAGTTCCTGTCCGTCATTCCCGCGGCGGGGATTCCATTTTTCAGCGTTCAATGTTCGGTTCAGGAGACCTCCACCACTCCTCTCATGGTGCGATCGCCACCCGTGTCAGACCATCCGGACGGCGGGAAGTACCAGCCAACCTCCTCAGATTCCTCGCTTCGCTCGGGATGGACGCGTCCGACGCAACGCACCGGCTCCTGTGTCATTTCGTGTCTTCGTGCCTTCGTGGGAGGCCGTTCCACGAGCATCGCAACCCGGACAACGGGGTTATACGAGCCGTTCGCGAATGGCCTGTACACCACCGGCAACTTCCGCAGATTCCACGGTCTCGGGATGACAATCGAGTGGAGATCTCCTAGCTTCCACCCATGCGACCCCGACCCGACCCAATCTCCCCTCCCCCAAGGGAGCCGGACCCCGTCACCGAGGCCTACAAGGCGGGAATCGACCGAACTCTGCTTCGGGCCAACCTGGCGCGGACGCCGACCGAGCGGGTCGAGAACCTGATGGCTCTGCAGCGTCTGGCGGAGGAAGCCCGGGCTGCCGGGCGGTCGCTGCGCAGGTGACCGATTTCGCTCATCTCCTGCGCATGCTTGCCGAGCGGCAGGTGCGCAGCATTCTGATCGGCGGCCTGGCCGCCACCGTGCATGGTTCGGCTCGCCTCACCCAAGACCTCGACCTGGTGTACGACCGGACCCCCGACAACATCGATCGCCTTTCCTCCGCCCTGGCGCCGTTGGCACCCTATCCCCGTGGGGCCCCTCCGGGCCTCCCGTTCGATTGGTCACCTGGCACCCTGCAGCGTGGTCTCAATTTCACCCTGAGCACCACGGCGGGGGATGTGGACCTATTCGGTGAGATTCCCGGAGGGGGAGGATATGCTGATCTGATTGATCATACAGTGACCATCGATCTCTTTGGCGTGCCCTGTCTCTGCCTGGACCTGCCGACCCTGATCCGCACCAAGCGGGCCGCCGGGCGCCCCAAGGACTTCGAGGCCGTGTCGGAGCTGGAAGTCCTGATGGAGGAGCGGGGACAGAACCAGGACTGATTCGCGATCGTCCTCACCAGCACCCACCCATTCACCCGCAGCCAGGCTGTCCCCATGCATCGTTTCCTCCTGCTCGTCCTTCTGGGGTTCACTCCCCCCCTGTCCGGACAGCAATTCCGCCCGGTCGCGCCCCATGCGTGGAGCTGGCTTGCCACCGATGAGCGCTCCTCGAACAGTGCCCTCTTCGTCGGCGATTCGATCGCTCTGGTGGTCGATCCCGGGCTGACCCCGGCCGCGGCGAGGGAGTTTCTCGCGGCAGTGCGCACCGTCACCGACCGGCCGGTTCGCCATGCCGTCCTCACCCACTGGCACCCCGACCATTCGCTCGGCGCCACCTGTCTCCCAGGCTCTGACCGCCCGTTCCGGATCGTGGCCCACGGAAAGACCCGCCGGATGCTCGCCGAACGCGCGGCCCGATCGGCCCGGGACCTTGCCGCCACCGCGACCACCCCCGCCGAGCGCGCGGAGTGGGAGCAGTGCCGAGTGGCCCTGGCCGACAGCGTCGTCTCCGGCAGCGCCTCCTTTGACCTGGGCGGGATCACGGTGGACGTGGTCCATCCCGGCTGGTCCCACACGGCGGGAGATCTGATCGTCTGGTCCCGCGAGGAGCGGGTGCTCGTGACCGGGGACCTCTTCAACCACAACGCGAGTCCTTACCTCGACGAGGGCCATCCCGACACCTGGATGGCCGTGCTCGACTCCCTCGTGGCCCTCGGGCCGCGGGCCGTGGTGGCTGGTCACTTCGGGCCGAGTACCGGCGCCGACCTCGCCCGATTCCGGGACTACCTGCGGACCCTCGACACCCGCGCCGCAGCATTGCTGAGTGAGGGGGTGCCACCGGACAGCGTGCCACACCGCATCCGCACACCCGAGTTCGCCGACTTCGGGCAGTTCCCGCAGTACAACGCGACCATCGCGGGCAACACCGCACGCATCGTTCAGCAGCGTCTCGCCCGGCCCGCCGCGCGCGGAGTCACCGCAGGTTTCCGGACCGTGGCCTCGATCGAGATCGGCCAGAATCCCCATCAGATTGCCTTTTCAGAGGACGGGCGCCTGGCCTGGGTCGCGGTGGCGGGAAGCGACCGGGTGGCGGTGGTGGATGCCGTGACCCATCGCCTGGTCGATACCCTCCCGGTGGCGGGAACACCGCTCGGTGTGGCCCCACTCCCTGACGGCACCCTGGCGGTGACCCGATTCCAGGGCCAGGCCATTGTGCGGATGACCCGCCAGGGACGAATCCTGGACACCCTGCCGCTCGGCGGGATCGGCGCCTCCCTCTTCCATGGTCCGCTGGGCGACGGGGGACACCTGGTCTCGGTCGAACGCACCAACCGTCTCGAGCACCTCACCGCCAACGGCTCGCTCGGCGCCGCCTATCCGACCGGAGCCCGCCCCTTTCCCCCCGCCGCCACCTCGGACGGACGCCTCGCCTTCGTTCCCAGCTACGACGACGGGACCGTCACGGTGGTGGACCGATGGAATGGGCGGATCCACGCCACCGTCCCGGTCGGAGCACGACCCAGCGGCGGGGTGGTCCTCCCGGGAGACATCGAGTACGCGGTGGCGGTGCGCGGAGAGGACAAGGCCGTGTTCATCAACGCCGCCTCTCACCGGGTGGTGGACAGTCTGGTCGACGGAATCGGTGACTCGCCCTTCTCCGTCATTGTCGCGCCCAATGGACGGCTCGGCTTCGTCAACAACACGGCGAGTCACGACATCACGGTGTTCACCCTGCCCGAGCGCCGGGTGATCGCTCGGATCCCGGTGCCCGACATTCCGATCGTGATGGCGGTCCATCCGTCAGGTCGCGAGCTCTGGGTGTCGTCGGAGGGAATTCATCGGCTCACGATGATCGCGATCCCGGAGGAGTGGACCACCGCACCCACCGCACCGCCGGACACGGGCACCACCGAGGTGGCCGTGATGGGGATGATCCACGGCACTCATCGGACCAGCGCCCGGTGGGGTATCCCGCAGGTAGCGCAGACCATCCGCCGGTTCCGGCCCGATGTCGTGTGCGCCGAGATTGCGCCGGACCGGTGGGAGAGGATCTGGGCGGACTACAGCGAGCGCGGTGTGATCGAAGAGCCCCGGGTGCAGCGCTTTCCCGAGTACGTGGATGAGGGCGCGATCCTCGCCCTGGCCGTGGAGATGGGCTTCACGATCGAGCCCTGCGCGGCATGGAACCTGGAGATGTCCGACCTCCGGAATGCGCGTATCCGTCAGTTCAACAGCGAGCCTGAATATGCCACCGCCCGACAGGCCTATGCCGAGCGCCTCGCGGTGGTCCGGGCACGCCATACCGAGCCGCTGGCTGCCGATGATCCCCGCATCATCCACTCACCGGCGTATGACGAGCGGCAGCGCGAGGAGCTCAGTCTCTACGACGAGTACCAGAACGATCTCATCGGTCCCGGGGGGTGGAGCAACATCAACCGGGCCCACCTCAAGCTGGTGGATGAGGTGATCCGGCGGCACCGGGGGCGTCGGGTGCTGGTGACGTTCGGCGCGGGCCACAAGTACCCGTTCCTCGATCATCTGCAACGGGATCCGACGGTCCGGCTGGTGGGGCTGGATCCGTATTTGCCTTGACGGCAGTTTTCAGTTTTCAGTGTTCAGTGTTCAGTGTTGCCGTACACGTACTCGTACACGTACTCGTACACGAGGGGCCCAGTTCCCAGTATTCAGTGGTGACTCCCTGGTGCGCCGCAAGCGGCGCACCTACAGTGGCAGGGTGAGGTCCGCTATGGCGACCACCGGTCGCTGGCCCACCGGGGTCAGCGTGAGCCGCCGCAGGACACTGTCTCGGATGTCGACGGGATCCGGGAGTTCCGCGCTCGCGAGATCGATGGTCACGACCCAGACCGAAAAGGTGTCGGGCACGAGGGGCATCACGAGCTGCGTCATGCGGAAGATCCTGGTCCGGAACCGTCCCTCCGCATCGGCCCGGACGAAGCCACCCGAGTACGAGGCGCCATGTGGTATTACCTTCACAAACACCGGCCGTCCAGGCAGGGGTTGTCCAGAGAGTCCGGTCACGGTCCCGACCACTTCGGCACAACCAAAGTTTCCGAACTCGAAGGTCTGTTGGCAGGGAGAGTCGGGCCCGGTGGGGTCACTGCACGCCAGGAGAAGGACCCCAGCGTACGCGATAATGCTGCGAGCATTTACTGTCATGGAACCTGTTTCTGAGTTCCCTGGAGAACATTGGCGTACCCGATTGCCAGCGGCGAGGAACGGGGATCGGAAGCCGGCGAAGGAAGGCGCGGCTCGAGATGACGTGGGGCACTGCCCCGGGTGCGCCGCAAGCGGCGCACCTACGATTAGCGTCAGGGCACCGGCCGCCGCCGGGTCAGCGCCTCAACCTCCCCCAGATCGCGCGGCACCAGGCTGATCCGCTCCAGCCCCCGCTCCGTGATGACGTAGGAGTCCTCGATCCGGATTCCGGTGTTCGCATAGCGCGCGACGGCCGCCCGCACCCTGGCGGCGAAGGCCCGGTTGCGCGGGGTGTCCGGCAGGATGTCGAGGAGCTTTGGCGCGATGTAGAGCCCCGGTTCGATGGTGAACGCGTCTCCCACCTTGAAGATTCCGTCCTCGTAGGCCTGCAGCGGGTCGTGTACCTCGAGGCCGATCCCGTGGGTGATCCCGTGAATGGCGAAGAGCGTCACCTGGCGACAGGATGCGGGAGCCTGCTCACAATTCGCGGGCCATGGCGGATCAAACAGCGCTTCCGCTGATTCCACCACGCCCAGCGTCGCGAGACCCCGGGCCCGGACCGCGACCGAGCTGTCGAGTGCCGCGGCGATGGACATCCCGGGCTTCGAGTTCCGCTCGGCCGCCGCCTGCGCCTCCCGCACGATCCGGTACACCTCCCGCTGCTCGACGGTGAAGGTTCCGCTCACCGGGAGGGTGCGGGTGATATCGGCGGCGTATCCGTTGTACTCCGCCCCCGCGTCGATCACGACCACTTCGCCGGGCCTCATCTCCCGCCGGTTCTTCATGTAGTGCAGCTGGAGGGACAGAGGCCCCGACCCGACAATCGAACCGTAGGCGGGGCGTTCCGCACCACCACGCCGGAAGGTGTACTCCAGGATCGCCTGGAGGTCGTACTCGTGCATCCCCGGTTCAATCTTCTTCATCAGCTCCTCGTGACCGGCGTCGCTGATGGCGGCGGCCGTGCGGAGCAGGTCGAGTTCCGCTTCGCTCTTCCGAGCCCGGAGCTGGTTGACGATCGGGTGCGCGTCCCGCACCACCAGTCCGGCGTGACGTGAGGCGAGAGCGCGCATGAACTGCCCCCCGCGCGTCAGGGAATCGGCCGCCGCAAAGTCGGCGGCGGCAAAGTCCCGGAGTGACCAGAACGGAAGCCCGGTCGCAGCGAGGGAGTCCGCCACGCCACTGAATTCCCCGGCATCGCGGGATCGGAGACCCAGCTCGGTCATGAGAGTGGCGGAATCCGGTTCCTCCCCGTAGTAGAGGGCCCGGCGCGGCGCGGTCCGAGCCACGAACAGGGTGGATTGGGCGCGACCACCCCGCACCACCATCACCAGCGACGCGTTGGCATGCTCGTATCCGGTCAGGTAGCGAAAGGCGGGGAGTTGATGGAAGGGGCCGAAATCGGTGACCGGTGTCGCCCCGCCGAAGGCGACCACCACACCCTCTCCGATCCGCTCCGCGAGTGCGGCGCGGCGCGAGGCGTACTCCTGGCGCGTGATCTGCGCCGAGGCTGGAGTGGCGGACAGGAGAAATCCACAGAGCAGGAGGGCGAGGACGCGATGCATTCGAGGGACACTCCGGTCGATGATGCTGGGAATGTGATGTATCAATGCTACTACCCGAGCAGGGAGTAGGGAAGTTTGAAGTTCGAAGTTCGAAGTTTGTCGTAGGGGCGAATCACATTCGCCCGGGCTCTGGAATCCGGGCCGCTTACGGAGTGTCACCCCGGCGGAAGATACTATGTAGGTGTGGGGAGGTTGGGGGTTGAGAAACGGGCCACCGCCGTCAAGTTCCACTGGTCGAAGGGCAGTAGGCGCTGACACTCAACCAGGAGGATCTTATGCAGACGACGGTGACCCGCAGGGGGGAATATAGCGCGCCGGACGGGATCATGTACGTGGCCTTCGAGCTGGCGGAGACGCGGTGGCGGCTGGCCTGTACGACG
>JBGSKF010000031.1:0-32353 GCA_041741375.1 Gemmatimonadales bacterium
ACGCTGGACCGGCCGCACGCGCGGCTGGATCCCGGTCGACACGGTGGCCCTCAATCCACCCAAGCAGGAATCAACCCACGCGGCCGTTCCCGAAGCGGCCGCATGAAGACTCATGCGACAACTACCTTGACATTTACCGAATGGTGGCGTCGCGGCTGGGCGGGAAACTGGACAAGGCGCCGATAAGCTTCGCCGAGAGCGACCCGGTCACCACCGCCAACATGGCGCTCTTCCTGTTGCTGATCGGGAATACCGATTGGAGCCAGCCGGCTCAGCACAACGTCAAGCTGGTGCGCACGGATTTGGATCACACTTTCTACCCCGTCCCGTACGATTTTGACTGGGCCGGGGTGATCGATGCGCCGTATGCCAAGCCCGACCCCCGTCTCGGGCTCCGCTCGGTGCGGGACCGCCAGTATCGGGGCCCCTGCGTTTCGGAGGACATCTTCCAGTCTGCCCTGGGCAACCTGCTCGAAAAGCGCGACACGATTCTCGGTCTGGTGGAGAAGTTCGAGGGATTGAATGAGAACCGCAAGAAGAAGGTGATGAACTACTTGTCTGGGTTTTTCAAGGATGTTCCGGACTACTCCAGCCTCAAGTGGAAGTTCCTGGGACGGTGCGCCTAGGGGCGGTCGGTGCCAGGGACTCCGTTCCCCTCCGGCGATCGGATGGTGGCGATGGAGAGAGGTCACAGGTCCGTTCGCTGCGACGGTGAGGATCGGGGTCCTGCGATTTCGGGCTGACCGCCAGGAGGGGACCTCGCGAAGAGGGGTCTGCACCTGAGCCAAGATGGGGATCTCCCGGAGCGGGGGGGGGGATCCCCATCGGTGCTTTCAGGAGACCCACCGACATGTGCCAGTAACCATTTGGAACGACACCCAATACCTTCCAGTGGGTGCAGCGGCAGTCCCTGTTCCTCAAGGGAATGTTGACGTTGGGGCCGTTCCCGAACGGCCGCCTGTGCGAATGGATTCCCGCGTGACGGACACTGGAAGGTCATGAATCACGACTCACACACTACGCACCACGCCCTGCGGCAGATGTTGGTGATCAGTGCGGTCCTGGTGCTCGGTTCCGGCTGTGTGGCGTCGGAGGACCCCGGGCGCGAGTCGGGCGAGGTCCTTGTCCTGGCCGCGGCAAGCACCCAGGATGTCCTCCAGCGACTCGCGGATCTCCTGCGTGAACGCGGAGGACCGGTTATGACCATCTCGGCGGCGGGGTCCAACGCGCTGGCACAGCAGATTCTGGCCGGGGCCCCGGGAGACATCTACCTCTCTGCCGACCCCCTGTGGGTGCAGGAGATCGCGAATGCAGGGCATGCGGCCGAGACGGTACCGCTCCTCGGAAACGATCTCGTCCTGGTCGTGCCGGCAGAGAATCGGGCCGACGTACGCGAGCCTGGTGACTTGCTGTCCGATCGGGTGCGACACGTGGCCCTGGCCGGCGAGGAGGTGCCGGCCGGCCGGTATGCGGAGCAGGCCCTTCGGGCGTTGGGGCTGTGGGACACACTGTCCGGCTCCGGACGGGTGGTGCGCGGGCAGAACGTCCGCCTCACATTGGCCTACGTCGAGCGTGGCGAGGTGGACGCCGGCATCGTGTATGCCACGGACGCCGCAGCGGCGCCCTCCGTCCGTGTGGTGCACACCTTTCAACGGGAGGACTACCCTCCGGTGGTGTACCCCCTGGTCCTGACCACCCGTGGACGCGACAACCCGGCGGCCGCCGCAGTGTTTGCGTTCCTCCAGTCACCCGAAGCGCGCGCGATCTTTGCCGAGCACGGCTTCCACCCGCTGGCGGCACCATGAGGGCTCGATGACCGGATGGTGGCTCACCCCGCCGGAGTGGCAGGCCATCCGGCTCAGCCTCCTCGTGGCGTTCTGGGCGGTCGTCATTTTTCTGCCTCCGGCGACGGTGCTGGGGTGGTGGCTGGCGCGGCGTGACTTCTGGGGAAAAACCGCGGTCGACACCGTGCTCAACCTGCCGCTGGTCCTGCCGCCGGTGGTGACGGGGTATCTGCTCCTGGTGATGTTGGGTCGACAGGGGGTGATCGGGCGGCCGCTCGACCAATGGCTCGGCGTGGAGATCGTCTTCACCTGGCGCGCCGCCGCCCTTGCCTCAGGGGTGATCGCCTTTCCGCTGATGGTGCGCGCCATTCGCGTGGCGATGCTGGGGCTCGATACCCGGCTGGAGCAGGCGGCACTGACTCTGGGGGCGCATCCCGTCAGGGTCTTCTTCACCATTACCCTTCCGCTGGCGCGGCACGGGCTGATTGCCGGTGGCGTCCTGGGTTTTGCCCGGAGCATCGGCGAGTTCGGCGCCACCATCATGATCGCGGGGAGCATCCCCGGCGAAACCCGCACCATGCCGCTCTACATCTTCGGAATCATGGAGTCGCCCAACGGCATTGCCCGTGCCCAGGGAATGGTCATCGTTTCCATCCTCATCGCGGCGGGGGCGCTGATCGTCGGCCAGGTCATCGAGAATCGATCCCATCGGCAGGCAGGGGGGCCGAAGCGATGAGCACCGATCTCCTGAGTTTCGATTGCCGGTTCCAATATGGCCAGGGATTCACCCTTGAGTCTGCGTTCGCGCTGCCACCGGGGATCTCGGTGCTGTTCGGCCCGTCCGGCAGCGGCAAGAGTACCTGTCTTTCGCTGATCGCGGGGCTCCTGCGGCCCGATGCAGGGGCGATCCGTCTGTGCGACACCACTCTCGTCGATCGCGGGTCCGGCCTGTGGGTTCCGCCCCACCGGCGTCGCCTCGGGATGGTGTTTCAGGATCATCTTCTGTTTCCGCATCAGACCATCCGCCGCAATCTCGGCTATGGGATGGCGTCGCGCGATGACAACGGGACGCGGCTCGCGCAGGTTGTGGAGATGCTCGACCTGGGGGGTCTCCTCGATCGCTACCCGGGCCAGTTGAGCGGGGGTGAACAGCGGCGCGTGGCGCTGGGCCGGGCAATGCTGAGCGAGCCCCAGCTCCTCCTGATGGATGAGCCGTTGACGGGGCTGGACGAGGCGATGCGCGATCGCATTCTGCACCACCTTCACCAGGCACACGAGCGGTTGGGGGTTCCGATGCTGCTGGTGAGCCATGACCAGGTGGTGGTGCGTCGAATGGCGGGGCACGTGGTTGTTCTGGAGGAGGGCCGCGTGGTGGATCAGGGCCCAGCGCACGAGACCCTGGACCGGGCCACGACGCGGACGATGGCGAGCCACCCGGGACCGATCAATCTGCTCCGCGTCGAGGAGGTGCGGCGATCAGGCGATCATCACGAGGGCGTGATTGCCGGACAGCGGTTCCATCTGGCGGGCCCCATCGCTCCCGACTCGACGACGGTGTATGTCCGGTGTCTTCCGCGCGATGTGGCGCTACTGATTGGGGAGGTGTCCCGGATCAGCATGCGCAACCACCTGGTGGGCACGATCCGGGATCTGATCCACATTCCGGGGGATCACCGCGCCCTTGTGGCGGTGGACGTGGGGCAACTCATCTGGGTCGAGGTGACCGACTCGGCGTGCCGGGAGCTCGGTCTGGCCATCGGCGTCCGCGTGACCTGCCTGATCAAGGCCCTCGCCACGGACGTGGTGGGGTGATCACCCGCGCATCCGGCGCACCACCGTGGCTGGGGCCCAGGTGGTCCGGGTCATCCGGTCCTCGACCCGCACCGCCACGTCGACGGTACCCTTCCGTAGCGCCACGATCTGTCCCCGGAGGCCGGTACCCTCCTGGAGGAACCAGGCGCCGGCGGGGAGTTCCGCCAGGGTGCAGGGGGCGTCGATCGCGATCGGGATGCCGAGTTCGAACTGGTCGTCCATGGAGAGTCGAAAATAGCAGGGGTGGCCCGAGCGTGCCGGGCCGCTATGCCGGCGACATCACGCTGCGTCCATCAAGGCTGAGGATCGGGAAGCCGCATTGTCCAGCCAGGCCATGAGTCATCTGGCCACAGTCCTGGCGGCGCAGGGTGAATCCCTTGTCCAGGTCTCACACGAAGGCACGAAGACACGAAGCTGCGATCTCCGAAGCTGTTCCCGGAAGGCGCATGAAGGCAGGGGAAATCGAGCAGGGCTCGTCAGGCTTTTGGCATGGGTCCACGTTTCAGCCCGGAGCGCCTTCCCTCAACCACAAGGAAACCACAAAAAGCACGAAAGGCACAAAAGGCACAGTACCGCTACCTGAGCACCGGAACGCCTCACCTACCCCCCCGGATCAAACCGCGGATGACATCGATGACGCAGAGTGAACTCTGTCCCGGCTGGTCCCGAGTCGAGTCGGTGTGGGGCGCGGCTCGGTGTCATCGGCGTCATGTGGTTCCCCCCCCTCCCGACAGCGAGCGACCCTCCGCGGGATCTCGTGCTTCTTGTGCCTTTTGTGCCTCTTGTGGCCATTCCCTTCCCCGGCTGGCCCCGGAGCCCCTCACCTCGCTCCGACATCCAACCCCAAGAAGGCGTGAAGAGCATCCGAGAAACGGCGGGTTGAAGTTCCCCTCGCGGACATGGCCATCCCGGGATCAGGGAGAGTGTACCATCGGCTTCGATGATGGAACCAACGGTCACTTCGGCCCCGGCGAGAAGCGATCCAGTGGCGGAGCGACCCAAAGAGGAGGGATGACCGGGGCGCGCCAAGTCACTACGTTTGAGCGGTCATGGCCACGATCCGTCCCGCCCGCCCGGGCGACCTTCCCGCCCTCCGCGCCCTGCTTGAGGCCGTGCATCTCCCCACCGAGGGCATGGAGGCGCCCCACGTCCAGCTCTGGATCGCCGAGGAGGGGGGTCGGGTTGCCGGAGTGATCGGGCTAGAGGTGTATGGAGACGCGGGACTCCTCCGCTCCGCTGCCGTGACCCCGGCCGCTCAGGGCACCGGGGTGGGAGCCGCCTTGGTGCGGCATCTCCTGGCGCAGGCCAAGGACCTTGGAATCGGCACTGTCTCCCTCCTCACCGAAACGGCCGAGTCGTGGTTTCTGCGCTTCGGCTTCAGGGTGGTCTCGCGGGAGGAGGTGGATACCCGCGTGAGACAGAGCACCGAGTTCCGTGGGGTCTGTCCCGAGACGGCCGTGGCCATGGTGGCCGATCTCGGGGGTTCAGGCCCGTCACCCAACCCCTCCTTCCGAAACGTGTACGCCGATGCCACTCGGGCGGACGCGTATGCCTCGCTGGAGTTTGCCGCGACGTATGGCCTGGCGTTCCGGGACATTCCCGATCTCCTGGCGCGGCATGTGACCGGCCGCCGAGCCCTCGACTTTGGCTGCGGGGCCGGCCGGTCCACCCGCTTCCTCCAGCGACTGGGGTATGAGACCGTGGGGGTGGACATCGCGGAGGAGATGCTCGACCGGGCCCGGCTCCGGGACCCGGACGGGAGATACCATCGCATCCCGGACACCGGGCCGGGGGAGTTGGAGGAGGGACCGTTCGACCTGATCCTCTCCGCCTTCGCATTCGACAACATTCCGACGTTCGCGAAGAAGATGGACATCCTCTCGGCCCTCAGGCGGCATCTCGCTCCCACGGGTCGCCTGGTGAACCTGGTCTCCTCCCCCGACATCTACCGGAATGAATGGGTCTCTTTTTCCACGAAGGATTTTCCTGAGAATCGAGCCGCCCGGAGTGGAGATACCGTGCACATCGTGATGCTCGACGTGGAGGACAGCCGCCCAGTGGAGGACGCGTATTGGACCGAGGAGGACTATCAGAAAGTACACCGTGCGGCAGGCCTCGTTCCGCTGGAAGTGCATCGTCCGCTCGGCCTCCCTAGCGATGGGGTGGTCTGGAAAACGGAAACGACGATTTCGCCCTGGGCCATCCATGTCCTTGCCCCCGTCGGCCGAGAGGATCGGTGAGACGGATCCTGACGGGCGCACCGGCGTGGGTGCTCCCCGCGGGTGTCGCGCTCCTGTTCACGAGCGCCGGGATGCCGGTCGAAAGGGCACTGGTGGTCGATCGTGTGCCCGTCACCCACACGGTGACGATGCGGAACAACCGGTTCGTGCCCGAGCGGTTGACGGTCTCTCCGGGGGACACCGTCACCTTCGTCATGACCTCCGGTGGACCGCACAACGTGGCGTTCTGGCCCGATTCCCTGCCGCCGGGTGCCGCACCGATCCTTGGCACCGGTTTGCCCGAGCCTATCGATACGTTGATGGGGCCTCTGCTCGTGTCCGAGGGCGCGCCGTACACAGTGGTGTTCGGCGCCGTGCCGGCCGGGCGATATCCGGATGACTGTCTGCCACACCTCGGCAGCGGGATGCGGGCGGAGATTGTGGTGGATGGACGGGAGTAGCTCTATGATCCATAGACGACGGGGCGAGACTAGCTACCGTTAACCAGCCCCTTTGCCATCCCCTCGCCTACCGCCTCTCCTCCTCGCATGCGGGCATAATGCATTCCGCCGGACAATCCGTGATCGCTGTTCAAGTGCAACTCGGTTGTCGCAGAGGCGCATTGCGTGTCCGTCCGCTGACGTTCGCCAAGTGGCGGGGGGAAAACGCAAGGGTGATGCGTTGATCTTTTACGGGCGCATGGCGCGTCCCGCAGCACGACACCAGATGCTGCTCGAAGCATCTCACTCCACTTGGGAGGTGTACCATGACTGGCAAGAGCGTAGTGTTCGGAGTCCTTGGGGCTGTGGTGTTCGCGGCGGCGGCGTCTGCGTCGCCGGTTGGTGAGCGGAGCGACGGGTCGCGAACGGAGGCCAGCGCGTGTTCCTTCGGCACGTGCAAGGACACACCCGGCTTTACCTGCTTCCTTTCGGTCGGCCCCTACCTCGTCATTCAGGACGACGCGTGTGACACGGAGAGTTCGGGTTGCTAGTGGCAGTGCGAGACTGATCCCGGGTGGGTGGAGAGACTGCGACGAACGCGCCGCATGGTTCATCTCCATTCATATCCAGGTGCCTTCCCGGCGCAGGGGCAGAGGTCATCCCGGAAGCGCTCCGCCCGGATGGCACGATCGCAAACCTTGCCGTACCGGAGTCACGGGTGCGGCGAGGTTCACGGTAGGTGTCTGTACCGATGCAGTTCATGGAGGTCTTGGCATGCATGTCCTTCTGCTATTGACGGTGATCGCGATTCTTCCTCAACAGGAGGATGTCTGGCGCCTCGGGACGGTGCGCCTTGAGATCGGTGCCGAGTCCAGTGGAGGCCCCGATGAATTCGGTCGGATCGCAGGAGTAGTCAGGCTCCCGGATGGTTCCATAGTCGTCGGCGATCAATTGAATGACGAAGTCCGAGCATTCGACTCACTGGGCCGGATTCGTTGGGTGCGGGGACGGTCTGGCGGGGGGCCTGGGGAGTTTCAGCTCATCAAGTGGCTCGGCTGGTGCGCTGGTTCCATCATGGTTGTTGATGGTGGAGGCAACAGAAGGGTTACCCGCTACGCCTCCTCCGGCACCTTGCTGGGGACGCAGCCAACCTACACGCTGCGGGTGGGCCAGAACCCTTGGGCAGTTCGTTGCGATGATCAGCAGGTGTTGGTGGTTGGGTGGCCGGAGTTTCCCACGCCGGTGGTGCCTGGCCCGATTCAGCCTCAGGTGGCAGTGGGGGTACTGAGCCTCGCGGGGGACTCCCTTCGGGTGCTGGGACGGTTTCCGGGGCCGGAGAACTATGTGCTCCCGACCTTGCGGGGAGCGATGCCGAGACCACTTGGCGCGAGCATATTCATCGCCATTCTCCACTCTCGGGCCTTCGTCGCAGTCAGCAACAGAGACAGCATCTACGGGTATGATCTGCGCAGCCGCGGACCTTCCACCGCATTCCGGGTTCCACTCGAACCTCGTCGCACTCAAAAGACAGACATCAATGCATGGATTAACGCCGAAGGCTCCGGTCTCAGCGATCGGAGCCGCGCCGCACGATACGAGGCCGATCTCAAGAGCTATCAGTGGCCGGATGAGGTGCCGCGCTTCGTCGCCTTCGTGCCGGATCCCCTGGGCAATCTCTGGTTGCGGCCCTACACCACACGGGGGGCAGGTGGGCAAGTGGACTGGAGAATCGTGGATGTTCAGGGACGGGCGGTTGCCAGAGTATCGGTACCGGCCGACTTCGACATCCATGAGGTAGGATCAGACTGGATACTTGGAGTAGAGAGAACCACGATGGGAGTTGAACGGGTTGTGCAGTATCACCTGCACCGGTGAGGTCGATGCATGCAAGAGGGCTGTGCTCGACAAGATGTGAACCGGGCGCGCAGGAAGGATGGACCGTGAACAGGCAGGCGTGCCTGCATCATGCGCGCTGAGATCAAGGATACAGGTGGGGTGAAGGATAGGTCAGGACAGGAAGATAAGAGGAGATACCCACCGATGCGCATACGGACGCGCTCGCCTTTCAAACGCACCTGCGTCCATCACCTGGATTCGCCGTTCGGGAGTGGATCGTCGGGAGGTCGCTCTTGGGAGGAGTGGTTTGAACACCTGTATCGCGACTTCCGGGCAACTGTCTGGCGGGAAGCCCTCAGGATCGTCATCTGTGAAGCCGATGCGGATGACGTGACCCAGCGCGTGTTCCACCGAATATGGAAGCGCGGTCCATCCATTCGCCGGCTGAAATTGTCGTCTGCATATTTCACACGGGCGGGTCGCAACGAAGCGATTGTCTTTCTGAGGGACAAAAGAAGGCGGGAATCATTGGCAACCACCGCGACAACGATTTATCCCTACCACGAGCCCGGGCCAGAGCGCACCTCCGAACCGCCCGACTTGCACGAACGGTTATCTGCCATGATCCAGCGTCTTCCGGAACGCTGTGCGTGCGTGATGACGCTTCTGTTGGCCGGCGTCCCACGGTGCGCCATACCCCGGCAACTGGGTATTACCGCTGGGGCAGTCGAAAAGCAGATCACGCGCGGTTACCGCCTGCTTCGGGAAATTGCGTCGGATGGCGAATGGGACCCACCGGAATTGGTCGATGCTTCGTGTGAGCGTCGTGATGGGCTTTCTCCCCCCCCCTCCCCCCCCGCGCGTGCGATAAACGGCCTGCGGTAGCACTGTCCCATCGGTTGGTGAGGCAAGTGCTGCTAGCAACCGCCTTTCCGTACGAGGATCTTGGGTGGGGACTTGAGGAGACCCGGCCGAACCCGATTACCTCTTGTCTGACTGTTTGTCCACGAGCTCCTCCATCTCCGCCGCCGAAAGAAGTGGGATTCTGCGGCCCACCGGAGGAATGACAACCGGGAAATCGGTCAACCGCTCCGGGCGGTCGTTCACTTCCGCGTCCCGGAGCCCCTCGACCAGGTACTGGGTCATGAGCTCCCGGACTTTCAGTCCGGCCAAGGCGGCCCGCGCCTTGATGGCGCGGTAGAGGTCGTACGCGCACGCGTCAAGGCAATGCAGTCAGGCACCGTACCGCCCCAACGAGCGCGTCACCCGCCGATCGTGCCCCACGCCGTCACCAGCCATCCGGTCACGGCCCGGATCCCGGTCAACAGCCCGTCTCCGATCCACCGAAACATCTCCTCGGCCCGGGTCTGATCGAGCCACCCCGCCCAGACCGACACCCCGATCACGATGGCCACAAGGAGCAGGCCGCGCACCACATACTTGGCCGCCTCCCGGAGCAGTGCTCCCGCCACCAGCGCGAAGATGGCGAAAACGACGAGAGTGCCCAGGAGTGGCTCGAACGCACCGGTATCGATTCCCATGCAGCGGACTCCAGGATGGGGAGATGTGGTGGAGACCGGGGAATGAAGCAGGACGGTGACGGGCCCGACAAGTTCAGATGGCCGGGGGCTCGGAAGGCGGAATGGCCGCAGTTCTGGAGGAGCGGGCCCGATCCAGGGCCTCCAGCGCATCCTCGGGCACCGTCAGCCGGTCCGCAATGGCCGCGATCTCCTCGGCCTCCTTCCACGCCACTTCGAGACGCCGGAGTTCTCCGGCGAGGGCCTGTCGCTCGGCCTCCTCGTGCAGGGCCATCTCCAAGGCCAGGCGGGTGGGCACGGGCAGTCGGTGCAGGGCCCCGCCCCGTTTTGCTCCGGCGGGCGCAACATGCCCCCACAGACCAGCTTCCACAAAGGCCGTGGGACCGCCGAGCCGCTCCAGATCCCGAACCGCCGATTCGACGCGGGGGGTGGACGCGCCGGACCGGTTCACCTTGGGCAGGATCAACCCGGCGATCCGCAGGGCCTCGTTGCCGAGGAAGGTCTCCCGTCCCTTCTCGTGCTTGAGCTCCAGGGCCCAGGGTGTTCCCGCCGGTCCGTGGACCAGCCGCGCGGCCTGGAGGTGGGCGTACCGCACCCTGAGCAGGCGGCCACCACCGTCGCGGACCTTGACCGCGGTCCGCGACTGCAGGAAAGCGTGAGCGAACTGAGGGTAGAAGCCGACTCCAATGCCGAGCATCGCCGCCCCGCCGATGATGGCGCCCGCTGCGGCAACACCTCCGACGCTGTAGAGAACCATCTTCCTCCGGCGGCGTCCGAACTGGTCACCATAGCGCCAGGCAGCGAACTCGGGACGGAGCGGCTCCCCGATCCGGACCAGGTCGAGGCCTTCCTTGACCCGAGCCAACCCGACGTTGTCGGTCGATTGACGGAGCCGGGTGCCTCGGAAGTGGCGTTCGCACTCCTCCAGCGCCTCCCAACGATCGTCGAAGGGGGTGAGGTTCCAGCGCTCGCAGTGACGGCACACCACCCAGAGGCGGCCTCGCGCCGGGTCGAACGCGATGCGGCGGCCGATGGGCAAATGCTCGATCACCTGGTTGGCGTCGAGCGAGCGGTGGCAGAAGAGACAGGTGGAGAACATGAGGGGTACGGCCGGTCGGCGATCAGGCGGCCCCCACCTCGGCGAGGCAGCCGTGGATCACCTCCCAGGTGCGCTCCATGTCCTGGTCGAGGCCGACCGAGAACCGGATCAGTCCCTCGCTCAGTCCGATGCGTTCCCGCTCCTCGGCGGGAATCTCCGACGAGGTGCTGTGGCCCGGGGCGCTGAACAGAGTCTTGAAATATCCCAGACTCACCGCGAGGTAGCCGACCTTCCGTTCCTGCATCAGCGTCATGAGCCGGTTGGCCCGGTCGGAGCTGCCGAGATCCACGGCCAGGATGCCGCCGTGACCGAAGCCGCGGTTTCCCATCCGCTCGAGGAGGGCGTGCTGCGGGTGAGTGGCGAGTCCGGGGTAATGTACCGTCAGGCCGAGCGCGTCCAGTTTGCGAGCGAGGAACAGGGCGTTCTCGCCGTGCTTCTGCATCCGGATGTGGAGACTGTGCAGGTTCTTGAGGAGACTTGCCGCCCGGATGCTGTCGAGCACGGGGCCCAGGAGCATGCTCGGCCCGTGGTGGATGTCGCAGAGCTCGGCCACGAAGTCGTGGGTGGACACGGCGCAGCCCGCCACACAATCGCTGGTGCCGTTGATGAACTTGGTCATGCTGTGGATCACGACATCGGCGCCGAGCCGGAGCGGCGAGAGGATGAGTGGCGTGAAGGTGTTGTCCACCACCAGCTTGAGGTCGTGCTCCCGGGCGAGGGCGGCGAGAGCGGGAATGTCCGGGATCTCGAGGAGGGGGTTGCTCATCGATTCGCAGTAGAGCACTCGCGTCTTCGGCGTGAGGGCGCCCCGGACGGCGTCGAGATCGGTGAGGTCTACGAACCGAGTGGTGATGCCGAACCGGGGGAGAAGGTTCCGAAGCAGGGCCCAGGTACCGCCGTAGATGGTGCGGCCCGAGACGATGTCGTCGCCCGCGGAGCAGAGCTGCAGGAGCGTGGTGCTGATCGCCGCCATGCCCGACGCCATCACCTGCGCCGATTCCCCACCCTCCATCCGAGCCAGCGCCTCGGCGAGGTGCTTGGTGCTCGGGTTCCAATGCCGGGAGTAGAGGAAGCACCCTTCGATGGCGTGATCGAAAAGGGCCTCCATCGTCTCCACGTTCAGGAAGGTGTAGGTGGAGGAGTCGCAGATGGAGGGGTTGACGTCACCGTATTCCCCGAACACCAGGAAATCCTGGATCTCGCGCGCGGGGTCGAAGGGAAGGCTGGGAGTGGGATGTTCGGAGGTGGAATCGGTCATGGGATCGGCGTCAGTGGATGAACAGGTCCTGGGTTTCGCCACCCAGCTCGTCGGGAAATTCGGTGACGAAGCGCGTCCCGGTGCCGGGCTCGAACCCGAGGCCGGTGAGAAAACCGGGATAGATGGGGTAGGGAAGGTTCGCCATGCTGCCAAGGAGGTCGCCGGTGGCGATCTGCAGCCGGTTGCAGGCGGCGGCGATGCCCGCGGCGCCGATGAAGAGCTGCCAGCACAGGGAGGAGTACGGAATGTTGATCCCGTACGTGGGAAGGACATCGGCGAACTCTTCGTTCAGGGGCAGATCGGGCGGAAAGATCCTGTGGATGTTCCGGGCCCGGGTCCGGAGCAGGGCGGCGGCATGCGGAGCGGGGGACACACGAAACGCCGTGAAGAAGTGCTCGACGCCCACGATGCCCTCGTCGTCCATGGCCGCCCAGATGGCGCCGTGCGCCAGCGCCCGGGCATGGCGGGTCAGCTTGCGCTCCATCGGCATCCAGCCACCGCACCACACGAAATCCTGTGTCGCCATGGCGCTCCCTTGGGTTGCGGACCACCGGAAGGACGGCGGCTCCCGGGTTTCCCGCGTCCGGGAGCCACCCTGTCCTCATCTGGCAACGCTACCGCCGCGCGATCGGTTCCATCCGGACCACCCGCGTCGGGCCGTTCTGGCGGTCGTCGATGGCGAGGTAGATGAACCCGTTGGGCCCCTGCCGGATGTCGCGGATCCGTCCCACGCCCTGCACCAGCGTCTCCTCGCTCCGGACCCGCTGGCCGTCGAGCGTGAGGCGGGCCACCTGCTGGCCGTTCAAGCCCCCGACGAAGAAATTGCCGCGCCATTCGGGGAACTTGTCTCCCGTGTAGTACAGGAAGCCCGAGGTGGCGATCGAGGGAACCCAGAAGTACACCGGGGGCTCCATCCCCTCCCGGTGAGTACCGGAGTGGATGGCGGCCCCGCTGCCGTAGTTGACGCCGTATCCCACCACGGGCCAGCCGTAGTTGCGGCCCGGAAGGATGCGATTCAACTCATCCCCCCCCTGGGGACCATGCTCGATGGCCCAGACATCCCCGGTTTCCGGGTGGACCAGAAGCCCCTGCGGATTCCGGTGCCCGTAGCTGTAGATGGAAGGCTCGGCGCCCTCGCGTCCCACGAAGGGGTTGTCGGTGGGGATGCGGCCGTCGTCATGGATCCGGTTGATGGTGCCGTGATGATTGGTGATGTCCTGCGCCGGGTGGGCCTCAAGGTCGCCCGAGGGAGGGACCTGGCGATCCCCCACGGTGATGAAGAGGTACCCGTTCCGGTCGAAAGCGAGTCGGGAACCGTAGTGGCCATTGCCCCGCGTGTCGGCCACAAAGATGTCCTCCACGTTGGTCAGCCGGTCGTTCTCGAATCGCCCGCGTGCCACCGCCGTGGTGGATGCACGCGGCTCGGCGCCCGGCTTGGAGTAGCTCAGGTAAAGGAGATGGTTGGTGGCGAACTGGGGGTGGAGCACCACATCGAGGAGCCCGCCCTGGCCCCGCGCAAAGACGTCGGGGACTCCGGCCACGGGATCCGGAAGGAGCGTCCCGTTCCGGACGATCCGGAGACGGCCGGGCCGCTCGGTCACCAGCATGTCCCCATTGGGGAGAAAGGCGATGGACCAGGGATTCACCAGGCCATCCGCCACGGTGACCAGGCGATAGTCATGTAGCGCGGAGCGAAACTCCTCCGGTGACTGACAGGCCGCGGGGGCCGCCATAATCAGGGAGAAGGCGGCGGTCAGAGCCATCGGGGCACGAATCATCGGGACATCCTCGGGCAGTGTGTGGGAGACGGGAAGTGCAGCGCCGGATCCCTGCAACCTACGACCCGGAGGAGCCGATAGTCAAATCCCGCCGCCGGTTCCGGGGCCCCGCCGACCCGGGTCTTCGGCCCGATGTTTCGGCGACCCCTCCGAGCATCCTGCCAAGATAGATACAACCACGAAAGGCACGAAGGGTCTTTCGCGGTTCCACATTCGTACGGTCCCGCCGTATCGTCCGCTGCCGCACGGGAGGCTATTCCGGATAATTTCGGATCCGCCCGGGGCCCGGAAACGAACCGGATCCTCCCACCGTAGGGTCGCCCCATGTTCATACTCCTTCTTCTCCTCGTCGCCCTTGGGGGGCTCTTCCTCACCGCACTCGGTTTTCCGGGGACGTGGCTCTTTCTCTTCGCGGCGGTGATGGCCAAGCTGCTGGCGTGGACACCGGGGCTCACCTGGCTCATGGTCGGGATCGGGACCGCGCTGGCAATCCTGGGCGAGGTGATCGAATGGGTGGCGTCGGTACGGTGGACGGCGCGCCATGGGGGGTCGCGCCGGGCCGGTTGGGGGGCTCTGGTGGGAGGGATGCTCGGCGCCGTGGTCGGGATCCCGGTTCCGGTGATCGGATCGATCCTCGGTTCCTTCGCGGGGTCGTTCCTGGGGGCGCTCGTCGCGGAGTACAGCGCCACCCGGAGTCACCCGTTGGCGGGCCGGGTGGCTTGGGGAGCGCTCCTCGGGCGGGTGGTGGCCACGGGGACCAAGGTGGGGATCGGGGTGGTGGTAACAGTGATCGTTCTGGCCTCCGCCTGGGGCTGAGGGAAGTTTGAAGGAAGTCGTCATCCCGAGTGAAACGAGGGATCTGAGGAGGTTCCCGGTGGAGGACGGGCCGTTCGCGAACGGCCACTACAACCCGTCGTCCGGGTCTTGATGCACATGGAACTGCCTCAACGCAAGGGCGCCAGGACGCAGGGGCGCAACGGTGCTTGGAGCCCACGAAGGGATCCCCATCGGACCCGCACGGGGGTGGCGATCAGGAACCACGAAATACACGAAAACGCACGAAAAATGGTGCCTTCTTGAATGTTATTTCGTGGTTTTTAGTGGTTTTCGCAGTCCTTCGCTCTCTCCGAGGTCGCGTGACATCTTGATTTACCATCATGGTGGCATTAGAATGCCATCATGATACGGACCCAGGTGCAGCTCACGGAGGCGCAACACCGCAGGCTCAAGTCGTGGGCACAGGAGCGGGGGATCTCCATGGCCGAGGCGGTCCGGCGATGTGTGACGGCCCACCTGGAGGGAGCCGACGCGGCCCCGTCCCGCGCCGATCGCGTCCGGGAGGCCCGGAGTATCCTGGGCAAATATGCCGATCGGGCGGAATCGTCCGATGTCGCGCGGCGGCATGACGAGTTCCTGGATGCCGGGTATGGCGAATGACGGTCTTTGTCGACACCTCGGCTCTCTACGCGCTGCTGGTGCGGACCGAGGTGGTGCACCCGTCTGCCACTGAAATCTTCCAGGAACTGCTGACCCGCGAGGTGCCTCTCGTCACGACGAACTACGTTCTGCTGGAGAGTACCGCGCTTCTACAACGGCGGATTGGCCTGACCGCCGTGCGCGACCTCCATCGGGTGCTGGTTCCCTTGCTCGGTGTTCGCTGGGTCACGGAACCCCTGCATGACCGAGCGATGAACCGGTTGGTGCAGATGGACCGGCGCCGAGTGAGTCTGGTGGACTGCGCCAGCTTTGTGGTGATGGCAGGCGAAGGCATTGCCGACGCGTTCGCGTTCGACGATGACTTCGTGGAGGCGGGCTTCCGTCTCTGGCGAGCCTCGTGACGGAGTCTCAGGTGCCGCGCACGATTCGGAAGAGCGCAACGTATCGCAGGTCGTCGTCGTCAGTCACGATGGCTGGCGCGACTTCTCCCCGGAACGGGGCCACGGGAAAGGGTGCATGTCCGGGCAGGGTTCCGATGTAGCCCTGGTGGATGTTCCACACGTCGATTGCGCTGTCGGCCCTCTCCGGTCTGCGCCGCCGAACCCAGAGCTCTTCACCAAGGAGACGAACGTCGGTGATGACGGAAACCTGACTGGCCACACCGACCAGCTCCGCCAGTTTCCGATAGGGGAATCGACACGATGGTCCCGCGACGAGTTGCATCGTCCAGTTCTCGGCGAGGTAAATGCCGGCAAGCTCCGGCGTTCCTGTGGCCGGCTCGATCGGGCGCCGCAACGTGGTGAGGGAGTCGATTCCGCGCCGCAGGTGGATGAGGTAGCCCGGACCCTCGACGACAGCCACATGTTCCCCGTCGGTGTCCCACACGAGGGTGGGGCCGAGGAGCGGTGCCATGGTTTGACCCACAAGCATCGGGCAAACCTGCCCGGGGACCGCCACCTCCGGCTCGGTGTGAACGGCGGCAAGTCCCATCCGAACCGAGTCCCGGATGTAAAGGAGAGAATCCACTGAAACCCCTCTGCGGACGGCCAGGCGCCCCCCCTGCCGCAGTGCTCTCCGAGGATCCGGGCCTGCTCTTCTTTCCGGCTGCCCGTCAGGACGGAAAGCCACCCGGGCCTGATGTTGGAGGTCATACGATTCGATTCCCCCCCCTGAATCGAAGGCGATGCTGAACGGATACCCGAATTCGCCGGGTCCGCTACCCTCCCGCCCGAACGCCCGAAGGAAGGTTCCCCGGGGGTCGGTCAGAATGACCCGTTTCTCGTCCACATCCACCACGGCGATGCGACCATCACCTCCCACTGCAACCTGTCGTGGGGTCAGGCTCGTGACCGCGAGCGGTGTCCCGTCGGGGCCGTGCACCCGTCCCACTTCCTCAAACCGCCAGGACAGAACCTGATCGTTCCGGGGACCGTCCGGTCCCATCGGGGATGGTTCACCCCGGCCGCAGGCCAGAGCCAGAGCACAGAATCCGAGCGTCACCGGGCGCATGTCTCCTCCGTAGGATGATGTCCGCGGGAAATGTGGACAGCGAGGTCGAATGTATCCGTCGGTTCCCACGGCGCCAGTAGTCGTCCGAGCATTGGGGATCATGCGTGTTCCGTCGCTGATGCCTCCTCCTTCTTCCTTCACACTTCCTCCTTCACACTTCCTCCTTCACACTTCCTTTCCCCAGGGCCGCGGGGGCGCGGGTCCGTCCCACGGCGCCGGCCAGGGCCGCGAGGGCAAGCAGATACGGAAGCATGAGGAAGATCTGGTAGGGGACCCCGAGCCCCAGCGCCTGAAAGAGGAACTGCATGGCGCTCGCCATTCCGAAGAGGAACGCCGCGAGGAGGACCCCCAGGGGGTGCCAGCGTCCCAGGACCACGATCGCGATGGCGATGAACCCCCGTCCCGCCGTCATCTCCTCGGTGAAAGTCCCCACGTTGGCCAGAACGAGGGACCCTCCCCCGATCCCTGCGGCCATGCCTCCAAGCCCTGTCGCAAGGAGGCGGGTGGCAGGGACGGACACGCCGGCTGCCCGGGCCGCGGCCGGTTCCTCTCCGACAGCCCGCAGCGTCAATCCCCAGCGGGTTCGGAAGAGAGCCCAGGTGAGCAGGACTGCGACCACTGCACCGAGGGGAAAGACGATCGCCTGGGAAAAGAGTCCCTCTCCAAGTATCGGTATCCGGTGCAGGAAAGGGAGGGGGAGAGGGGCGAAGCGGGGGAGGTCGAGCCCGGGTCCTTCGGGGCCAAAGACCCGGCGCGCCACCAATCCGGTGACACCGATGGCTCCGAGCGTCACGGCGGTGCCGGTGATGATCTGGTCGGCGCGGGCCACGATGGCCACGAGGGAAAAGAGCAGGGAGACGACACCTCCCGCGGCCATGGCGGCGGCAAGGCCCAGCCAGGGGCCGCCGGCCATTCCCCCGATGGCGCCGGCCAGCGCTCCGGTCAGCATCGCTCCCTCGACGCCGAGATTGATGACTCCACTTCGTTCGGTGAGCATCTCGCCGAGCGCGGTCCAGAGGAGCGGAGTCGCGGCCCTGGCCGATGCGGCGAGGAAACCTGCGGTAAGTATGACCCCGTCAGTCTCAAGCACCGGACACCTCCGCACGGCGCGACCGGGTCACCCGGTCGGCGAGGAGCACCGTCACGATCACCACCGCCTCCACGACGTGCACGGCGACGGCCGGGACACCGGCCTCACGCTGCATGGCACCCGCGCCGGCGGCGAGGGCTCCGAACAGGAGTCCACTCCCGAGGATGCCGATCGGATGGCCCCGCGCCAGCAGCGCCACGGCGATCGCGGTGAATCCATACCCCGGTGACAGATTCTGGTAGAGAGCCCGGGTGACTCCGGCAATCTCGATGCCTCCGGCCAGTCCCGCGATGGCGCCGGAGAGAAGGAGCGCCACGGCCGACATCCGATCGGCGTTGAGCCTCCCGGTGATCCGCGCCGCCCGCGGTCCATCACCGACCGCTCTCAAGCGGAAGCCCCAGATCGTTCGGGAAAAGAACCATGCCCCCCCGCCCGCCAAGGCCAGGGCCATCAGGAATCCCCCGTGCAGGCGAGTGCCGGGAAGGAGAGAAAGACGGGCGCTGGTGGCGATCAGGTCGCTCTGGGGATAGATCCCGAGAGGTTCCTGGAGGGGACCCTGAACCACGTAACTCACGAGCGCGGCCGCGACGAAGTTGAGGAGCAGGGTGCTGATGACCTCCAGAACCCCGAACCGGGCCCGGAGCCAGACCGGGACGACGATCCAGAGCATCCCCGCCACGGACGCGGCGCCGAGGAGGGACGGGATGGCCACCACCGGGGGGAGGGAGCCCGCGGACAACCCCACCCAGGTGGCCGCGATGGCACCCGCCAGGAACTGGCCCTCTCCTCCGATATTGAGCGCGCCGGCCCGGAAGGCGAGGGCGAACCCGAAACCGAGAATGATGAGGGGGACGCTTCTCGGGAGCGTGGCGGAGGTCAAGGCGAACCACGAGCCGAACGCACCGCGGAACATGGCCCCGAGTGCCAGGCCCGCGTCATGACCCGCCAGGGAAATCCCCAGGGCCATCACGCCGAAGCCTAGAAGGAGCGTAAGGAAGGTCTGGATCAGGAGCGCGCCCCGGAGGTTCACGGCTCCCCCCGCGTACCCGGAACACCCAGCATCATCTGACCGATCGCCTCCCGGTCCCCGGAAGGTGCCTCGGTTACCCGGCCTCGGGCCACGACCCAGATGCGGTCCGCCAGTTCGAGCACCTCATCGAGGTCCGCCGAGTGGAAGATCACGGCGGCGCCTTCCGCTGCGGCGAGCCGGAGCCTGGCATGGATGGCTGCTGTGGCGTGGAGGTCGAGACCGCGGGTCGGGTTCTCGGCGACCAGGACACGGGGGCTCCGGGAGAGGGCTCGGCCCATCACGAACTTCTGCTGATTTCCCCCACTCAGCGCCCGGGCAGGAGTGTCCGGCCCCGGAGCCCGAACGTCGAACTCCTGAAGGAGCCGCCGGGTGGCCAAGCGGGCCTCGTCCCAGGAGATCCGTCCCCACGATCGGATCCACGGTGCGTCGGCACCCGATGCGAGGACCAGGTTCTCCACGAGGGAGTGGTCAAGGATCAGTGCCTCGGTGGTCCGATCCTCGGGAACGAGAGCCACGGGGCCGGTGACCTCCAACTCCCCGCTCCCCCCGGCGGGGGCGATGAGGCCGGCGATGGCGTGCAACAGCTCCCGTTGTCCGCTCCCTTCGACTGCCGCGATCCCGACGATTTCTCCCTCCCCGACGTGAAAGGCGGTATCGGTGTCGTCCGGTTTCGGAAGGGTGTGACGGTGATCTGAGAAGGTGAGGTTCTTGAAGGCTACCAGCAATTCTCTGTGGGACGGTGACTTGGAACATATAACAGAATCAGAGTCTGGTTCTGTTACGCCGATCATTGCCGAAGCGAGATCCTGGTCCGAGTGATCCGAGATGGGTCCGGAGAGGTGGACGGATCCGTCCCGGAGGACGGTGACGCGGTCGGCTGCGGCGCGGGCTTCGTCGAGCTTGTGGGTGATGAACACGATGCTCCCCCCCTCGGCCGCGAACGCCTTGCTCCAGGCGATGAGCTCTTCGGTCTCCGCCGGAGCGAGGACGGCCGTGGGCTCGTCGAGGAGGAGAATCCGCTGGCCGCCGACCAGAGCCTTGAGGATCTCCAGTCGCTGTTTCTCCCCCACCGAGAGAGACTCCACCGATCGGTGAGGGCCCAGGCCGTGCTGCAATCGCTGGATCAAGGGATGAGACAGGACCGCTCCCCGGTTCCACTCCGCAGGCGCCACCCCTCGTGCAAGAGCCAGGTTCTCGGCGACGGTCAGGGCCGGAACGGTGGTGAAGTGCTGGTGGACCATGCCGATTCCGGCGCGCCGGGCATCCCGGGGGGAGTGCAGGTCGGTCGGCCGACCGTGAACGTCGATCGATCCCGTATCAGGGCGAATGAGCCCGGCGGCAATGTGCATCAGGGTCGACTTCCCCGCACCGTTCTCGCCGAGGAGGGCGTGGACCTCACCGGCCCGCAGGAGGAGCTCGACCCCGCGCAGAGCCAGGACGGAGCCGAACCTTCGGGTCACGTTGCGGAGGTGGAGGACACCTCCTGCGGGATCGGTGGGAACGGGCGAGGGGCTCAGAGGCCGGTGGGGTGGTCGTGAAAGGTCCAGGGAATCCCCGCGTGGTTCGCCACCCGCTCGGCCAGCGCCTTCACTCCCACCTGCTCCGTGGCATAGTGGCCGGCGAAGAGGACGTTGACCCCTGCCTCCATCGCATCAAAGTGGGTGTGGTGCATTCCCTCGCCGGTGATCAGGGTGTCGCAGCCGGAGGCGCGGGCTTCGTCCACGTAGCCCGCAGCAGCGCCCGTTACGATGGCCACCCTTTTGATTTCATCCGGTCCCCCGGGGATGACATGAACCCGTGTGTGGAGGTGGGTTTCGAGCGTCCGCGCCAAGGTGTCGCGGGAGAGGGAGAGGGAGCCGGAGACGCCCAGGTGAATACCTTGATAGCGCCCAAAGGGCTGAAGGCTGGCCAGTCCCAGGTCCCGGGCCAGAACCGCGTTGTTTCCCACCTCGGGGTGGACATCGAGCGGAATATGCGCGCTGTAGAGGGCGGCGTCCCGGAGGAAAAGGCCGTGGAGTCGCTGGTAGCGTCGGCCGGTGAGGGGGCGGTTCCCGTCCCAGAAGAGGCCATGGTGGACGAGGAGGAGGTCGGACCACGGCTGATCCTGCAGTGGTGCCCCCAACCCCTCGATCGTGGCCTGGGACGCGTCCACGGCCGCGACGATCCGCCCGATGGGGCGCCGGCATTCGACCTGGAGGCCATTCAGGGCGTTGGTGCTGTCGGGAATCTCGGAGACGCGCAGGAGGGAATCGAGAAACCCGGTCATTTCCGGAAGCGGGATGGGAACGATCGGCACGGTCGCGCCTCCTCGGGCGGTGAGAATGAAGTCTGCATCAATGTACTTCGGCAGGGGGGAGAGCCGGGTCGAGGGCAGGGAGCGCTCAGGACCAGCCGTGGGGTGGTGGTGGGCGTTGACAATCCAGAGACAATGGTATATGGTACCACCTATGCTTGAGCCAGGTGACACTCCGGTCGAGAAGACCACGGTTTATCTCGTTTCGTCGGACTACCGGCGCCTCAAGGCGCTGGCGAGGTCCGAGGGGCGGAGTGCGGCCGATCTGGTCCGGGAAGCAGTGGCGCTCTATGTGGCGCGGAAGGGGACTGGGGCACGACCGGCTTCGGTGGGCGTTGGGCGAAGCGGCCGGGGGGATCTGAGCGAGAGGGCGGAAGATCTTCTGGCGGAGATGCCACGCAATCCATGATCGTGGCAGACACGAGCGCACTTCTGGCCCTGATCGACGCCGACGACCACCACCACGAGGCGGTCCGCACGCTGTTTGAGGAGGACCCCGCTTCGTGGGTCCTCCCGTGGGCGGTCCTCCCCGAGGTGGACTATCTCCTGCTCCGGCACGTGGGTCTGGAGGCGGAACTCGCATTCCTGGGCGACGTCGCCGAGGGGCGGTTCGAGGTAGTGTGGGGTGACGAGCGGGACGTGGCGCGGTCCCGGGACCTGGCGCGCCGCCATCGCGATCTTGCTCTCGGTCTCGTGGATGGAGTGGTGATGGCGGTGGCGGAGAGGCTGCGGGCCCGGGCGATTGCCACGCTCGATCGACGGCACTTCGGAGCGGTTGGGCTTCAGGGGGCACCGCTGTTGCTCCCCTGAACGCCCCGGTTGATCGATGGACACTCTGATCAACTAACGGGAGAACCAATTCTGGTCATTCCCGCGCACGCGGGAATCCATTCTCCTCCTCAAGCCCTCGTCTACATGGATCCCCACTTCCGAGGGGATGACGATTGATCGGAATTTCCTGCGCCACTCAGGGGAAGCGAATTCTCCCCCGGGGTCCTTCGATAACGGCTTCGAGGTGGGGCGTGGCGTGCGCCTCGACTGGAATGGAGATGCCAAGGTGCCCGAGGTCGCGGCGGACCGTGACCGGGTCGGGGTGATATCCCGTCAGGCTGGCAAGTCGGCCTGCCCGGGGTGCGGTGGTCGAGGGATGGGGGGAATCTCCCCAATCGATGAAGAAGGGGACGAGCCCGTGGCAAGGCAGGGCGAGTGGATCGGTGAGCCGCCACGAGAGGGTGGAGCCGTCGGGGCGCTGGCGTCCTCCGTGCTGGATGGCTCCGAGGGGGATGCGGTGCCGGGTGGCGAGACGCGAGCGGGCCTCGAGGTCCGGGTCGCGCATGACCCAGGTGAAGAGCCGCGGGGCCGGGAAAGCGTGAAAGCCGAAGGCGTCGGTGCCACCGGCCGCCGGGTCGGGTGCGATGATCTCGAAGTAGATCCCGTCGTCCAGGGCGAGAAGGGCGTTTCGGGTGCTCCACTGCGGGTGCGATCCGCCGATGACCGGGGAAACGCCAAGGCGCTCCGCGACGAATGCCACGCCGGCGTCGAGATCGGGAGCGCCCACAATGAGGTGGTCGATGTTCGGGGGGAGGGGAGGCATTTCGGAAAGATGGCACAATCAACAATGAACAATCAACAGCGAACAAGGACGGAACCTGGCTAGCGCTGGATGATCCCGAAGGTTTTCCCCGTCAGGTGAGTGCCTCGCATCCCAGGGTGGTGAAGCGGTCGCTTGCCGTCGTTGCCCGGGTGCGGTGGACGGCATCCCCGTCCTTCCAGAGACGACTCACCTGCTTCAGGCCCCGGCAGAGTTCGAGATCCGGGAGTCCCGTGGAGTCGAGGAGCCGGGCCAGGCGCCACTCGGCCAGGGTTCCCAGAGCCCAGTCCACCTCGGCGGCCACCGGGCCACTCTGGGGGAAGCCGGTGGGGGGAACATGGAAGTGCCGGTGCCAGCGATAGGTTTGACGAGCTCGGTCCACCTGTCCCAATCGTTCGAACCAGACCGCGCGCGAGAGATAGACCAGGGATCGCAGGAAGGGATCCCCCTCGCCCAGCCGGTCGGGATCCTGCATCAGGGTGTCGGTCTCGGCGACGGCGACGGCGGGCCGCCCGGCGTCCGCGGCGCGCCATGCCCGGGACAGGGTCCGAAACATCGGGTTCTCCGCCCCCCCATCGAGGGGGGACGAACGGGCCATCGACCCGGTCAGCGTTGTGGCTCCGGTGACCTCGTCAGGGAAGAAGACAGACTCGATCTGCCCCAGTCCGAGTGCCAGGCGGGACCAGGACAAGTCGGTTCCGTGCTGGGCCAGGCGGATCGCGGCAGCCCGCATGGAATCGGGCCGGCCGAGCGCCGCGTGACCGAAGAGCTGGGCTGCAAGACCGGAAAGCTGCAGACGCCGATCGGGCACCCCGGATTCGAAGAGACGCCCGAACCTCACCGCCCCATCAGGTTGACCGAAGGCGGGAAGGAGCCGGGGTGCCGCCGCAAGTTCAGGAACGCTTCCGGTGGCGGTATCGGCCACGATGCGGGACGCGGTCTGGTCTCCATCCCCGAAGCGAAAGGCGAAGGCGACCTGGGCCATGGCGCGTTGGGCCAGGGCGAGCCCCGTGGTGGGGGCAAGGTCGGAGAGGTGCCGGTGGGCGTCCAGCGCCGCGAGGGAGTTGTCGAGCGACACGTGGGCCAGGACGAGGTCGGTCCAGGGAATCGCAAAATCGGCCCGAAGCTGGATGGCGCGCTGGAAGCTGACAACGGCCTCCTCGACCGTGTGCCCGAAGAGGGGCCCCTGGTGGTACTGCTCCTCACCCAGGAGGTACCACGGGAGATAGAAGTCACGGTGGCTCCGGGTGATCTCCTCCAGGCGTTCGAGGCGCTCCGGGTTGGGGAGGCCTTCGGCGGCGATGAGCATGCGGTAGGCGGGAGAGAACTGCTTCACGGCACTCAGGGCCGCGGCATGCAACTCACGGAAGGCGGGGTTGCGGGTGCGCACCGTCCAGCGTTCGATGTCCAGCAGGCGATAGGTGCAGAGCGGACAGCTGGTGTCATCCGCGGCCGCGCGGAACTCGACCTCCGCCTCCTCCCATCGTCCCTGGTTGTAGTGTTCCTCTGCACGGGCCACGGCGCATCGCGCAGACATCGAGGGGGGAAGCATCGTGGAGGTGATCCACGGATCCTGCAGCGATCCACAGGGTTCCCGACCAAACCAGAGGATCGCAGGAAGGCCGAGGAATGCGAGGATTGCCGCCAGCGGGAGGAACCTGCGCCAGGGGCGCCGTGCCCGAATCACCGCCTCCCGGAAGGCTGCCGCATCGGTCCATCGATCGGCAGGTTGCGGTGCGAGGGCCCGGCGCACGGGGGCTCGAAGGGTCCGGGGCAGGGCACGGAGGGCTCGGCGTTCCCCATGCGGAGTCTCCATCCAGTGTTCCCCGGTGGCGGCATGATAGAGCACCAGCCCCGCGGCATGCACATCGGTGGCGGGAGTGGCGGTCTTGCCGGAGCGCTGTTCCGGTGCCATGAAGGCCGGGGTGCCGGGCACCATTCCGGGGAGGGTGAGGGTGGAGTCGGACTCGCTCCAGGCAATCCCGAAGTCGGCCAGCAAGGCATTGTCGCCCTGCAGAAAGATGTTCCCTGGCTTCACGTCTCGATGGACGATACCCTCCGCGTGAGCGGCCGTGAGGGCCTCGATCAGATCCCGTGCGAGGAAGTGAAGGTCGGGCACGGACAAGGGCCCGCGCCGCAGCCGGGCCTCGAGGGTCTCCCCCTGCACCAGGTCCATGGTGAAGTAGAGAAACTCCCCTGCCTGCCCGGCCTGGTGCACGCTCACAATGCAGGGATGCCGGAGCCGGGCGAGGATCCGGGCCTCCCGGATGAACCGCTCCACCGACACGGCGGTGGCTCGCTCCGGGAGCAACACCTTCAGGGCGACCGCGCGATCCAGCACGGGGTCCCGGGCGAGGAATACCACACCGGTGCCCCCACGCCCCAGCTCGCGCTCGATGTCGAACTGGGGCGCCAGTGCCTGTCGCACCCGGTCAATCAGCATGATGACTCTCGCCGCCTGAGGGGGTCCCTCGGCCATCACCCGTCCGGATCCGCTTCACGGCGTATGCCACAACGCCCGAGCGCACCGCCGGATTCTCACGCTCCAGAGAATAAGCTACTGCCAGTTTGAATCATTGGCCAGAAAAAGACCGGACCAGAATCCGGTGTTCGGATCGGCCCCTGCGTCGAGGAGGAGGGACGCGGACCGGAGGAATCCGTCGCGACGGGTCGGATCCAGCCGAAGGAAGCGGGAGAAGCAGAGCGTGGTCAGGGGATCCCACCGGTGGGGACCTCCCGTCGCCGTGGGGAGCGCCGGGTTGATCCGGAGCCAGGTGGCGACGTGCTCAGGGTTGCCGAGCGTTGCGGCGGTGTCGATGCTGGCGGATTCGAGGGAGGAATCCCGGGACAGGAGCTGGTGGGCGGCTCGCAGATCCCCCGA
Organism: Gemmatimonadales bacterium; assembly: GCA_041741375.1. Taxonomy (GTDB): domain Bacteria; phylum Gemmatimonadota; class Gemmatimonadetes; order Gemmatimonadales; family GWC2-71-9; genus OFTM291. The sequence goes on from JBGSKF010000031.1 coordinate 25,596, forward strand.
CGCATGCGAGTGGTCGAGGGGAACGGTCGCTGCCGTGAGGAAGGCCTCCTGGACGTCGGAACGCTCCGCCACGGCGTCTTCCCATGTCAACGGGACGATTGTGATGTCCGATCCCCCCCAAGACGGGGTGACGCTCCAGGAGTTTCCGGGGGGACACGGTGGCTCTCACCGGGAGGAGTGGCCGGTCCGGCCATTCCTCCCGTTCCGGGTACGACGAGTCCCTCGAAGAAGAACCCGGCCAGTTCCGCTCGTCCCTGTTGCCCTGACTTCCGGTATACGGAGACGGCGTGCTGCCGAACCGTCCGGACACTGCGGCCGGTGTCGATGGCAAAGGCCTTGTGGCTGGTTCCCTTGAGAAGGGCAAGAGCTGTCTCCCGCTCGGTGGGAGTCAGCTGCCACTTGTCGAACTGGCGGTCGATCGCGGTGGCGAGGCCTTCAAGCGCCTTCTGGGCCTGGTCCTTCCAGGCATCCCGCTCGAGTTGCCGAGTGGACAGCGCTTCCCGGGTGGTGGCCAGGGATCGGATGGACCGGTACCAGCCAGTGGTGAGGTACACGACGATTCCCAGGCTGGTCACAATGAGGGTGACTTCGAACAAGACGTGGGGACTGAGCAGGCTCTCCGGGGCGTCAAGGACCAGGTCCACAGTGCCACCGACGACGATCAGAACAAAGATGACGGTGAGGAGGATGGGGAAGTTTGGCGACGAATCGCTGTCAAATCTCACGGGGGCCCTCCGGCAAGTGTCTGACCATGGCTGCATGATACAAGGGTTTGTGACGGCTCCGGCAGATGTCGGATGGATCGGGGAGAGCTCTCGTGGGCATCTTGAGTCACCTTCAACCAGGAGAGTCCCATGCTGCCCGATCCCCTGCACCCCGCTGTTGTTCACTTCCCGATCGTGCTCGCCGTTCTGCTCCCGATCGCGGCCCTTGTGGTCCTGCTGCTTATTCGGCGGGGAGGGAATCCGAAAACCCTGTGGTCCGTTGTTGTCGTGGGGAGTGCCATGCTGGCAGGCTCTGCCTGGCTGGCCCTCCAGACGGGTGAAGGCCAGGAGGAGAAGGTGGAGTCAGTGGTCCCGGACCAGGCTCTGGACACCCACGAAGAGGCGGCGGACAGGCTCCTCGTGCTGAGTTTTCTGGTGCTCGGCGTGGGAATGGTCGGACTGGCCCGAGGAAGGGTGGGAGCGATTGCGCGGGTGGTGGCCACGGCTGGAGCCATCGGAGTTCTCCCGGCCAGCTACTCCGTGGGCCACAGTGGCGGGGAGTTGGTCTGGGTCCATGGAGCCGCGTCGGCTTACGTGAGCCCTGGTGCGACGGTGGATCGCTCGAACCGGGAGGAGACCCTGGGAAGGCGCGATGACGATGACAAGGGGGATGACGAAAAACCATAGGGGCCCCATGGTGGGTTGTGAGATCCAGTTTCGTCTTCCCGCCGTCTTTCAGGGTGCGGGGAACCTCGAGGGCCGGACTGGCCCGATCGGTCTCCCCTCGCATTCGTGAGGCAATGGAGATAGGATCTGGCATGGGTGTTGGCTTTCCCCCGGAGGGGAAGATCGACATATCTCACAACCATCAGGCCGTGGAGGCAAGCAACGTGATCAAGAAGACGCTGTATGGAGCGGTGACCGCCCTCGTACTGGCGGGCTGCGGGAGTGTCGACCCTGAACTGGTCATGCGCCCCGCCAACATGCCGCCGTTCGAGGGGGACCGCGCCGAACTCGTGGCGATGGGTGCCACGCTCTGGAAGGACGCGAATCTGGGAAAGGCGGGGCTCTCGTGTGAGAGCTGTCACATGAACGGAGCGCAGTTCAAGAGCACGTTCAAGGAACCCTATCCGCACCGGGTGGCCATGGCCAAGGGCATGGCGGACCTCGAGTCGATCGACGCGGCCCAGATGGTTCAGTTTTGCATGATCGTCCCGATGAAGGCCGAGCCGCTGCCTTGGAGTTCCCAGGAACTGGCCGCCCTCTCCGCCTATATCGAGGATGTCGAGCAGAAGCAGTTCCAGGCCAAGTAGGATTCCCGCATGTGTAAACGGGGGCCTCCTCATTCTCGAGGGGGGCCCCCCGTTTTTATATGTGTGACTATCGCAGCGTCTGAATGTAGGCCACGACGTCCCGGACGGCCTCATCGTTAGGCAAGCCCATGGCCATCGGTCGCATGACCTGACCATTCAGATCGAGGCTGTCCACTCCGCGGAGCCCCGCCCGGAAGTTGCGCAACTGGGTTTCCAGGTACCACGCGTGCTGTCCCTGGATCCGGGGCGCGAAGGTGTCGGGGTTTCCCATGCCTTTGGGGCCGTGACAGGCGGCGCAGACCTGGTAGAGAGATTTACCCCGGGCGGCGGCCGCCGCGTCCACGTCGGGGGCCGGAGTCCGGGAGAGGAACCACATCCCCGCGGCGCCGAGCAGAATTCCCGCGATCGCGGCAAAGACCTTCTGCATGACCATGTCCTTGTAAACGGTGGAGGGAAACCCGGCCCCTCGCGGTGCGGGGGTCAGGAGGAGCTAAAGGTGGCCTGAGGTGCTCGCCAACACCACCGGAAGCCCCGGGAGAGAACGTCATCCGGGTCCGGGTGGTTCCGTCACCCGTCCGGGCGGGGATAGGTGTTCCGGTCGGCAACGGGGCCGCTGTGATTCAGATCCACTCCAGGTTTCTGACCGTCCTCGGGTCGTCGACGGTTCCGGTGTGTCGGGTGGCCATCGGCTCGAACAGCAGGATGTGCGTTTCTTCCTCGGCGACCGGGCAGTGTTCAACCCCGCGCGGGACGATGTACATCTCACCCTCCTCGAGGGTCACCTCTCCATCGCGGAACTCAATCCGAAGCTTGCCTTGAAGCACGACAAAGCACTCGTCCTCCTGCTCGTGCCGGTGCCAGACAAACCTTCCCTTGACACGGGCAAGCTTGAGGTACTGCCCGTTCAGCTCTCCCACGATGCCGGGGGTCCACAGGGTGGGGATGGACGAGGCCTTCTGCCTGAGGTTGACGGGGTTCGCGGCGCGTCGGCGCGTCATCGGGTCTTTCCCAACGCCTCCTCCAGGGCCTCGGCGGTGACCGAATAATGGCTGGCCACCCACTCGGTCTTCCCATGACGAAAGAGGAAGGCCTGGGGAGACGCATGGGCTATCCCGGTGTCCGCGGCCATCTGGCGTGCGATGCTCCGGGCGGTGAAGACGTTGACGACGTAGCACGGCACGTCCTGATGGGCCATGGCGAAGCGCTGGACTTCCCGGTGGGCGGCGGAGGACACGCCGCAGATCGGGCTGTGCTTGAGCACGATGCTCACCGGATCAGCGAGGGCCTTGCGGAGCGTGCTCTGGTCAGGGAGTGGAAGGAGGGAGTCCATGGTTTGCGCCGGCCGGGTGAGCGGGTGAGAAGGAGGTGGGGTCACCTGAAAAGTAGCGCCCTCCCCCTTTTTTGTCCCCTCACCCACGACTCGCGACGACCAGGGCCTCGAGTCGTGCGACCGCGCGGGACTCCTGCTGCAAATCCTGGGTGACGGAGGCGAGGGCCCGCATCAACAGTCGGGCTGCCCACCCGACTTGGCGACCCCGGATGGACACCTGTCGATCCACCTGCGTTCCACCGATCACCGGGGAGAGGGTGTACTCCTCCTGGACCTGTTCGTCAGGGGCCAGGGAGCCACCGGTGCAGGTGCAGATCAGCCGGGTGGGCGGATCGAAGGTGGTCATCTCCGCCGCGAGGGTCATGCGGATGTCCTGGAGTTCATACACCACCGCATACCGGTACCCCGGTCCTGGCAACCCAGGAGGAAGGGTGACCGATTCAATCTGGTCGAGCCACTCGGGGAACCGAGCGGGGTCGGACACCACTCGCCAGACATCAGGGAGGTCGGCCGGAATCGTCCCGGATTCGCGCAAGAGTTCCATCACATCAGGGGGTGACCCCGTTTTCCAGCAGGAGCATGTGGACATACCTCACGACCACGGCCACCGGAACAGCCACGAGAACCAGGGCTGCCCAGTACCGCGCCTTCATGACAAATACGGCAGCTCCCAGGAGAAAAACGGGGAGCACCGGTCCCAGGACATCGTAATCGGGATGACTCCGGATCGACCAGCCGAATGGAATCAGGAGAAACGCTCCGAAGATGAGCAACCCCGGCTTCCGGAAGAGATACCCGAAGAGGGAAAGGGCCACGGAGATGGTGACCAGGGGCCAGGTGGTGGCCAGGTCCCGCCAGAGGGTCTCGGGCATAGGGTCTCGGCAAGGGTTGATGTCGCGGTCCGGATACCCCAACGATGGGGCATCGAGGCACTTTGCGCCAGCGCTTGGGGTCTCGGACAGTCGCCGGTCGGACACGCCTCGGGCTGCATTCCGAGGGCGAGTTGGCTATCGTTGTTCGCCCGACACCGGTCCCAACGCAGACTGCGGCGCGTTCGAAAGGATGGTACCGATGGCAGGACATCGATGGACCCGATGGTGCATGGCGCTCGCAGGGGTGGTGCTCGCGGCGGGATGTGTACAGCCCCTTCGCCTGGCCCGGGACGATTCAATTGCGGTTCTGGGGCGCCGGCTTCTGGCTGCGCCTCACCCGGCTGAGCGCGGTCCGTTTGCGGTACAAACCCTGTTCTACGGCAGCGGAACCGACCGGCGTCGAGCCGAGTTCCGGGATTCGGTGAGCATCCGCACTGGTTCCGTGGACGGGAGCAAGCTGGCCACCGCTCCGACGTCGGCGCTCGGGCGCGAACGCAAGGAATACTGGGGTTTCGGTTTCGATACGATGCCAATCAACGGGAGAGTCTGGTATCCGGAGGGTACGGGGCCGTTTCCCTTGGTCCTCGTCGTCCACGGCAATCACAACATGAAGGACTTCAGCGATCCCGGGTATGCGTACCTGGGATCGTTGCTGGCGAGCCGGGGATACATCGTGGCCAGTGTGGACATGAACTTCCTGAACGGGAACATCCGCGGCGAGAACGATGCGCGGGGGTGGATGCTGCTCAAGCACCTCGAAGCCTGGCGGCAGTTTGCCGATTCGGCGGGCGGCCCGTTTCATCAGAAGGTGGATCTGGAGCGCATCGCGTTGATGGGGCATTCGCGCGGGGGAGAGGCGGTGGCGGTGGCGGGTCTCTTCAACCGCCTGACGCACTACCCGGACGACGCGACCCTCACCTTCCACTTCGGCTTCGGGATCCGCTCCCTGGTGGCCATCGCACCGGTGGATGGACAGTACGAGCCCGTGGGCCAGCCGACGCCGCTGTCCAATGTGAACTACCTCGTGGTCCACGGTTCGCACGACGGCGACGTCTCGAGCTTTTCGGGGCTCCGCCAGTACGAGCGGGTCCGGTTCACGGATGGCGGGGAGTGGTTCAAGGCGGCGGTCTACATGTACCGGGCCAATCACGGCCAGTGGAACACCGTCTGGGGCTCCCGGGACGCGGGACCTCGCAGCGGTCGGTTTCTGGACCTGAGGGGCCTGATCCCGGCCGAGGAGCAGCGCCGGTTTCTGGAGGTGTATGTCGGGGCCTTCCTGGACGCGACCCTCCGGGATCGGGGCGAGTACCTCCCGATCTTTCGGGATCACCGGGTCATCGGCGGGTGGCTTCCCCGCACCATGTATCTCACGCGATTCGAGGAGAGCGGGTTCCGTGCCCTGGCCCGGTACAACGAGGACGTGGATGTGACAACCGGCGCAGTGCCGGGGGTGACTCTGCGGGGAGACAGCCTGGGCACCTGGAGGGAGGGGCGCCTTCCGCTCCGGTCCCGCAACAGCACCGTGGGGCATGGCGCGGTCTGGCTCGGCTGGAACAACAGGATCGCGGGCAGCGACACGACCCGGCGGGGGATCCCGGCCGGATACACATTCTCGCTGTCCGATTCACTCCGCGTGGCGTGGGATATCGGAGCCGCCAGTGCCATCGTCCTTTCCCTTGCCCCGATCAACCAGACGCCGCCCCCCCGGAAGGCGGCGTCCGATTCGGGAGCCACCCGGAGGCCGGAGGCCGGTCGATCTCCGGGGCGCCGGAGCGGCTCGGCCGGCCGCGACACTCTCCCGGTCGATCTCTCGGTCGTGGTCACGGATGGGCGGGGAGTCGAGGTCCGTATCCCCCTCAGCCGGTACGGCCCGGTCCGGCGGCCCCTCGAGATGACGGTCTACCGGCGACGGGGGCTCGACGCGTCACGGTTTCCCACCCTGTACGAACTCATGCTGCAAACCTACGTCATTCCGTTGTCCGATTTCGTTTCCCTCGATTCCGGGTTCGATCCGGGAACACTCCGGAGCCTGGGGCTCAGGTTCGACCGCGCCGTGGCCGGCACCGTGGTCGTAACGGATGTCGGGTTGTCGCGTCCGAGGCCGGCTTTCCTGTCTCCGGAGGTCAGATGACATCTGTACGCTGGGCTCTGGCCCTCGTCCTCCTCGGTGCGCCAGGGATCGGGATCGCACCCGGGATGGCGGCACAGGAGACGGCCCCGCTGGTCCTGCGGTCCGCCACCTCGGTTCGCGGCGCGGGATTCGGGCGCGCATGGACCGCCGCCAGCGGGCCCGACATGATCTTCCACAATCCGGCGCAGATGCCAGCCCGATCGGGGCACTCCCTGTCGGTCTCCCGGTTCGGGTCCGCCGCCACGCTCGGGATGCTGGCCACGAGCACGAGTGCGGGGCGTTTTGCCCTGGGCATCGGGGTGGCATGGTTGGACCATGGAACCTCTCCCGGCGGCTTCCCCGTCCGACCGGCGGAACTCACCGTCCGCGGCCCCCTCGATGCCACGAGCTTCGCCGCCGCTGCCGCGG
>JBGSKF010000032.1:0-22179 GCA_041741375.1 Gemmatimonadales bacterium
AGCCCCCCGCCCGGTCAGTTGGACCTCGGTGCCGGCGGGGAGGTTGTGGAGCCGGTGAGGCCCCCAGTGCAGCCGGACCCGATCCGGCGGGACGCCCCATGTGCGGGCCACGAGGGTGGTCACCTGCCGCTCAATCGCGGAGTCGGGGGCGGCGGGAGGGGGCGCCTGGTCCTGCGCCTGAACCGGCACCACCGCGGCGAGGCCCACCAGGAGGAGATCAACGCAGGATTTCATTGGTCACCCGCATCATGTCCTCCCCGGCGCTCATGGCCCGCGCGTTGATCTCATAGGCGCGCTGAGCCGCGATCATGTCCACCATCTCCTGCACAATCTCGACGTTGCTCGCTTCCAACGTTCCCTGGAGTATCCGCCCGAACCCGGCATCCTGAGCAAAGCCGGTGACGGGACGCCCGGAGGCCTCGGTTTCCGCCAGCAGGTTCTCGCCAAGGTTCAGGAGTCCGCTCGGGTTGACGAATCGGGCGATCTCGACGCGACCGATCTCGATGCTCTCCCCGGCGGTTCCCTGCTGCACCGTGATGACTCCCGACGACGCCACCGTGAGGGTGCCGGATTCCGGCGGGACCGTGATGCCGGGGAGCACGCGGTAGCCGCCGTGGGTCACGATTTCGCCATCGGCCGAGAGGCCGAAGCTGCCGTCCCGGGTGTAGGCGATGGTGCCATCGGGGCGCTCGACCTGGAAGAAACCCTCGCCGTCGATGGCCAGATCCAGGCTGCGTCCGGTGCCCTCGGCGGCCCCTTGAGAATGGATCCGGGGGATCGCGGCGAGCCGGGTACCCTTGCCGATCTGGATGGCTTCGACCGCCCCCCCGCCGGAAGCATTCGCAATGCGGGGCCCCTGGATGGTCTGGTACAGCACATCCTCGAAGGCGGCCCGGCTCCGTTTGAAGCCAGTCGTGTTGACGTTCGCCAGGTTGTTGGCGATCACGTCGATCATGGTCTGTTGCGCCTGCATCCCGCTGGCGGAGGTCCGAAGGGTCGGGTTCATGGCAAGATCCTTCTTTGAGAGATCAGACGCGGCCCACGTCACCCACGACCGTACCGAGCACGCCGTCGAGAGTGCGCATGGCTTCCACGTTCGTACTGTAGGCGCGCTGGATGAGCAGCAGATCCATCATGCCACGCACCGCGTCCATGTTGGCCTCCTCGATCATCCCTTCCTGCACGGTGGTCGCACCCTCCGCCACGGGAGTCGGGGGAGTCAGGGCGAGGTAACGACCCTGGCCCTCCTTGCGCAGCTGATCGGCGGGCGCGGTGACGACCCGGAGCTGTCCGACCGGCGCGTCGTCGACCAGAACCGTACCATCGTGCCGGATGGCGATCTCACCCGGAGGAAGTGCGATGATTCGTCCGCCGGCATCCAGCACGGGATCTCCATGGCGGTCGGTGAGACGCCCCACGCCATCGAGCTGGAGACCCCCGCCCCGGAACAGACGTTCGCCTCTGTCCGTTTGCACTACCAGGAATCCCGGACCCTCGAGGGCCACATCGAGCGGACGGCCAGTCTGACGCAAGGCTCCCTGGCTTAAATCGAGTTCCTGGACGGGCACCGGGAACGGGGAGTTCGCGTCCCGGCGCGCGGTGATCCGGAACGCCTTGAAGGCCTCGGAGGACACGTTGGCCAGGTTGTTGGCCATTGTTTCCTGGGCGGTCGTGTAGTATCCCAGGCTCCGTGCCAAGGCGTGAATCCCTTCAGGGGGCATGCCGGTCCGTCCTTCCGCCGTGGTGAAAGCTGCCGGTCGCAGAGGTCGTCGTCCAGGAAAAAGCAAGCTCCGTGCCGGTCTGTCCCTGTGATGTAACACGTTGATATACCATGGCGTTACCCGTTGCCAGAGGGGGCCGCCGGGGTCGGGTCCGACCCCGAAACCGGCAAGGGATTCCGGTGCTGCCGGGCGATGAGGAACCGCGCGGCGTCACGGGCGAGCCCGGTGCGGCTGGTCCAGTGACCAAGATTGGTGGCGGGAGTGGGCCGCCGATCGTTCCGGCGCCGCCGGACGGCGACCACGCCGTACCCCAGGAGGGCCAGCGAGGCGCCTCCCGCGAGAACGAGGAGGACTCTCTGCCGGGTGCGGGGATGTGTGGCCATCACCCGGGAGAGGAGGTCACGGCCTCCTCGGCTGATCCGGTCCCGGGCCTGGGCCACCCGCTCCGCCAACGGAAGACGCAGGCCGGGGGGTGCGGGCGCGGGCGCGGGCGTGTTCGCCGGAGGACGGGGGGCGGGACTGGCGAGCCACCGTCCCGACCACGAGAGCATCACCAGAAGTGTCACGGTGATGAGGACGGACATCCACGCCGCCCGGCTCACGAGGCTTCGGCCCACGCGGGTGCCAACCGGGTCCTCAGCACGCGCAAGGTCTCGCTCCGGATCTGGGATACCCGTGACTCGGTGACATGCAGGACCTCGGCGATCTGCCGTTGGTTCAATTCTTCGAAGTAGTAGAGTGTGAGCACGGTGCGGGCCCTGAGAGGGAGGTCGGCGATGGCCTGACGAAGAAGGGCGGCGGATTCCCGTTGCTGCAGGCTCTCATCCGGGAGCATGGCGCGAAGGTCGGCGATCCGCTCCGCGGGGGTGCTCCCTCCGTCCTCGGGGGTGTCGAGTTCGGTGGGCGCGCCGGTGGCGGCCTCGTCCTTCCAGCGCCAATAGGTCGCCAGGTCGATGTCCAGGCGTTGCGCGATTTCCGCGGGTGTGGGGGGGCGGTCCAGTGCCGTGTGGAGGGCGCTGGTGGCTGCGTCGAGCTGGCGGCCGTGGTCGCGCACCGACCGGGGACGGCTGTCGCAGGCGCGGAGCTCATCCAGCATGGCTCCGCGGATGCGCTGGGTGGCGAAAGTGGAAAACGCGAATCCCCGGTCGAGGTCGAAAGTTTCGAGGGCCCCGACGAGTCCGATGGTGCCGGCACTGACCAGGTCCCCAAACTCCACGGAGTGGTGCACCCGCTGGTGGATGCCGCGCGCCACGTGGTAGACGAGGCCGAGGTAGCGTTCGAGGAGCAGGGTCCGTGTTTCCGGGTCCCCGGTGTCGCGGTAACGGTGCCAGAGTGCGTCGGCGACGGTGGTCATGAGATTACCTCGGGTCCGGGACCAATGCGGGCTCGGCGGGTGCGGGAGGCCTGGCCGTGAGGGAGGGGAGCGGAATGCGGGTGAGAATGTCCTCCATCGCCCGCCACGCCGGGTGGGGTTGGAGATCCAGAAGACCAGCGGTCTGGCGGGCGGCGCGCCGGAGGGCAGGATCCTCGGGGACATCCCCGACCCGGCGGAGATCCCGGTGGAGGAACCGCGAGGTGGCCTTGGCCAGCCGGGCGTGGGCCTCCACGCCCTCCTCCGCGTTGGTGACTCGGTTGACGAGAAGATCCAGGGGGAGATCCGGGATTTGAGTGGTGACAACCTTGATCAGGGCATAGGCGTCCGTCAGGGCCGTGGGCTCGGGGGCGGTGATGACGATCAACCGTGAGGCCCGCATGGTGGCCACGCGGACGGCGGCCTCCAGGCCGGCTCCGGCATCCACCATCACGACATCGAAATCATCGTACAGGGCGCTCAGCCGGTGGTGGAGGCGGGCCCGGTCGGTGGGTCCGAGCGCGTAGAGGGCCCGCGCGCCGGAATCCCCCGGCACGAGCCAGACCCTCTCGGCCACCGGATGGACGAGGTCGGTGACGGCGCCACCGGACTCGAGCAGGTCCTCCAGGCGAAAGCGGGGCCGGACGCCGAGCAGGACGTGGAGATTGCCGAGATTCTGGGCTCCGTCCAGCAGCAGCACCCGTCGTCCCTGGCGAGCCAGACAACCCGCCGCGAGGGCGGTGAGGACGGACTTGCCCACTCCGCCCTTGCCACTGCCGATGACGAGGGCCTGGGGCTCGCCCTGGGAGGTCTCTCCGGCGGGACGCTGCCCCACCATCGCCCGGAGGGCTTCCGCCTGATCGGTCATGCGACCGCGTCCTGTCCCGCTCCGCGCCAGACGCGGTGGCCGGCGGCGACGTATCCGCTGAGGGCGGGGGCGAGATGGCGTGGGACATCCTGGCCGTTGGTCTGCCACCGCATGGCGAGTCCGGTGCTGACGGCGAGGGTGAAGGGGCCGCTGTCCTCGGGGCATTCATCGATCTTGGTCGCGAGAACGTGCGTGGGGCCCAAGGGGCGGTAGGTCGTGGCGTAGGCACGTGTGAGGCGCGGGAGCAACCCGGCGGGGATGCTGAGGTGCACCTCGGCGGGGCGCAGGCGCTCGAGCCAGGTCCGGATGACGGTGAGATCATCCCGGCCCTCCGGTCCGCGTCCCGGTGTATCCACCAGGATCACCCGGCAGTCCTGCATCCGGCGCAGGGCCCGCGCGATGTCCTCCTCCTGGTGGACGATGGCGCACGGGAGGCCCGCCAAGTCGGCGTAAGTTTGCAGCTGCTCAGCGGCGCCGATCCGAAAGGTGTCGAGACCGATCAACCCCACCGTGTTCTGCCCGAAGACCCGGGGATGGGTGGCGATCTTGGCGATCGAGGTGGTCTTGCCGGAGCCGGTCGGCCCGACGAGTGCCACGACATGGGGGGAGGTGGCGGACGGATCGAGCGAGGGCCGGAAGGAGGTTGCGGCCGCTCCGTGGAGACTTAACCCCGGGACATGTAGCACACCGGCGGTCGGGTCCCCCGCCTGGCATGCGATGAGTTGATAGCCGTGCGGAACGCGACGCATGTCGAGGACGAGCGCGTCCGGGCCCAGGCGCTGGTGAGCCGCGGCGAGCACGGTGCTGACGGAGGGTCCGCGGAAGGTTTCAGGAGGCACGGGGGATCTCCCAGGTGCTGAGGCTGTGGAGGGGCATGTGCGCCGGAAGCTCCGCGAGGGAGAGCACGGGCACATGAGGGTGGACGGGTTCCAGCAGGCGGCGAATGCCCACCCGCAGGGCGGGGGGTGTGATGACGGGGCGGTAGTGCCCTTCCCGGCGCGCGGCGGTGGCCAGCTCACCAAAGGTCCGTAGCAAGCGTGTCAGGTCGTCCGCCCCGATCTGGGGTGGGGTCCCGGGGCGGGGGCTGAACAGGGTCATGAAGGCGGCTTCGAGCCGGGGACCGACCGTGATTCCGCGCATGGCCCCATCGGGATCTGCGTGCAGATGGGCAATGACCGAGGCCAGCGTCTTCCGCACATGCTCGGTGAGGACCTCGGGGTCCTTGGTTCCTTCGCTGGCGTCGCTCAGAGTTTCGAGGATGGTCGGCAGGTCCCGGACCGGGACTCCCTCGCGCAACAGGCGTTGCAGGACCCGGTGCAGTGTCCCCAGCGTCAGTCGCTGGGGAATCGCGTCCTCGACCAGGGCGGGGTGACTCTCCTTGAGACCATCGAGCAGTTCGCGGACGTCCTGACGCGAGAGGAGCTCGGCCGCCTGGCGACGGATCGTCTCCAGCAGGTGGGTGGCGAGGACCGTGGCGGGTTCGACCACACTGTAGCCGCTGACCTCCGCCTCCGCGCGGCGTTCCGGACTGATCCAGGTGGCGGGGAGCCCATAGGCCGGGTCGGTCGTCCGGATGCCTTCGAGGGGAGGGTTGGAACCGGTGTTGTCGAGCGCCAGGAAGTATCGGGGGATGACCTCGCCCCCGGCCACGCGCACCCCACGGACCTTGATCGCGTAGGACGTGGCAGGAAGCTGGATGTTGTCCCGGACCCGGATGGCCGGGATGACCATGCCGAGGTCGACCGCAAGCTGCTTGCGGATGATGCTGATCCGCTGGAGGAGATCCCCCCGCTGGGATTCGTCCACGAGGGGCACGAGCGCGTATCCCACTTCGATTTCCAGGGGCTCGACCCGGAGCAGGTCGCGAAAGGGTGGGGCGGCCTCCTCGGTGGGACGCCCGGTGGGGACAGCGGCGTCGGCCAGGGCGAGGGCGGCCACGTCCTCCGCACGCCATGCCACCCCGGCGGCGGTGGCGGCCAGGAGCAGGAAGGGCAGCATGGGAAGGCCCGGGAGCAGCGCGAAGACGCCCAGCACACCGCTGGCCACCCAGATGGCCCGGGGCCGCCGGGTCAGCTGGCTCACGACGGCCGGTCCCATCTCCGTGCTGGTCGTGCCGAAGGTCACGATCATGCCGGCGGCGGTGCTCACGATGAGCGACGGGATCTGGGACACCAGGCCGTCCCCGACGGTGAGAACGGCATACCGGTTCATCGACTCGGCCGCCCCGAGCCCCTGCTGGAGCATGCCGACCAGGAACCCGCCCACGAGATTGATGCCGGTGATGATCAACCCGGCTATCGCATCGCCGCGGACGAACTTGGCCGCGCCGTCCATGGCCCCGTAGAAGTCGGCGTGGCGGGCGATCTCGGCCCGGCGCTGGCGAGCCCCGGCCTCGTCGATGAGGCCGGCACTGAGGTCGGCGTCGATCGCCATCTGTTTGCCGGGCATGGCATCCAAGGTGAAGCGGGCGGCCACTTCCGCAATGCGCCCCGCGCCCTTGGTGATCACGACGAAGTTGATCACCACCAGGATGAGGAAGATCACGATCCCGACCACGAAATTGCCGCCGATGACGAATCCTCCGAACGCCTCGATCACCCGGCCTGCCGTTCCCTCGCTCAGGATCAACCGCGTGCTGCTGACGTTGAGGCCGAGTCGCAGGAGCGTCAACAGCAAGAGCAGACTGGGGAAGACGCTGAACTCGGTGGGTTCACGCGTGGAGATCGTGACCAGCAACACCACGACGGAAAGACCCAGGCTCAAGGCCAGGAGCGCGTCGAGGAGAATCGACGGCAGGGGAACGATCAACAGGGAGACAATGACCACGACCCCGATGGCCAATCCGGTTTCGGCGGGAAGTCCCCCGCGGAGCCGGTCCGACCAGTGCGGTTCCGGAACGGAGCCGGTGGCGGTCGAGGGGGTCCGCCCCTGGTCGCGGGGCGTCGGCCGCGTGAAGGGCACGGCGACGGGGGGGGCCGTTTCGTGGACGCCGTGCAGGCTCATCGGGCGCCTCCCCGCCCGGACCCGGGGCGCGACCGGTGGCGGTAGACGAAGGCGAGAACCTCGGCCACGGCGGCGTACAGGGCCGGCGGGATCATCCGTCCGACCCGTCCGGCCGAGAGGAGCGCGCGGGCCAGGGGGCGATTCTCGACGCACGGAACCCCGGCCTGCCGGGCGATCAGCTTGATGCGTTCCGCCAGTTTCCGTTCGCCCATCGCGACCACGATCGGAGCGCCACTCACGGTCACGTCATACTTCAAGGCCACGGCGATGTGGGTCGGGTTGGTGACCACCACATCCGCCGTGCGGACGGCTCCCAGCATGCGCCGTCGTGTCATGGCGCGCGCCATGCTCTGCATCCGGCTCTTGAGCAACGGATCCCCATCCTGCTCGCGTCGCTCCTGCACCACTTCCTGGCGGGTCATGCGGAGCTGCTTCTCGAACTGGAACCACTGCCAGGCGTAGTCCGCTGCGGCCACCAGCAGGAAGGTGCCGCCGCTGGCCAGAGCCACGTCCAGGGAGAGTTGGCGCATCACCGCGGGCACCGCGGGCACGGGGGACACCGCCAGGGCCAGCAACTGTCCCCACGCGGCGCTCATGACCATCCAGACGGCCACTCCGATCACGGCAAACTTGGCCAGGGCTTTGAGCAGGGTGACGACGGACTGCATGCTGAAGAGACGCTTGAGGCCCTGGGCGGGGCTGATCCGGGACGGATCGGGGGCCAGGGGCTTGAGGGACAGAACTCCGCGGGCCTGGATCAGGTCGACGAGGAGAACGGGCACCAGGATCGTGAGAAGCAAGGGCAGCAGGGCCAGCACTGTGGACGAGAGCGCGTGCTGGAGCAGGGTGCTCGCGCCGGCCATTTCGAGCGGTGTCGCCGCCAGAATCCCGAGGGAGTCCTGCAGGGTGGAGCGGGCATGCCGGGTGAGAACCTCTCCGCCCAGGAACGCCCCCCCCGCCGCACCGCCGAGGATGACCAGGGCGGCCGACAGCTCGGTGCTGCGGGGAATCTTGCCGTCGTCCCGTGCTTGCAACCGCCGGTGGGGTGTGGCTTGTTCTGTCTTCTCCTGTGCGGAGGAGGTGGAATCGGCCACGGGCTACCTCCCCGCGGAGGGGTGGAAGGGGACCAGGATGGCCTGCGCTCCGGATTCGATGCCGCCGACCCATTCCGCCACATACTGAGCCGTGATCGGCACGGCCGCCCCCAGAAGGAGAAGACCGACACCGACCGTCACGGGCACGGAGACCATGATCGTGTTCAGCTGGGGGACCGCCCGATTGAGAATGGCGAGTGCCAGGTGGGTGACGAAGAGCGCCACCAGAAGGGGAGCAGCGGCCCGGATGGCCACGACGAAGACGGTTCCCGCCAGAGCCACGACTCCGTGCGCTCCGGCCGCCGCGTTGGCCTCGCCTCCGAGGGGAAGGGTCTGGAGGCTTCCTCCCAGCGCGCGCACGAGGGCCAGATGCCCCCCGAGCGTGGTGTACAACGCCAGGACCATGAACCCCTTGATTTCGCCGAGGCCGGGCACTGTGATCTCTGACAGCGGGGAGAACGAGGCACCGAGCGACAGCCCCATCTGGAGGGACACAACCTCGGCCGCGACCGCGATTCCGTGGAGAAAGACCGCGGCGGTGAGGCCGATGGCTAGGCCGATGACGCCCTCGATCACCAGGTGGACTGCCATCATGCCGGGTGCGAGAGGGGATGACAGAGCGGGAGCTGACGGCAGCAGGGCCGCCGTGAGGACCAGGGCAATCGCGGCCCGCAGGCGTGGCGGGATCGATGCCATGGACCAGAGTGGTGCCACGAGAAAGAGCCCCCCCACCCGGCTGCTGGCCAGGACGAGCACCGGCCAGAGGCCCGGGTCGAGGAGGTCGGCGGGCGTGCGGATCATCCCGCCACCATCGGGATGGTGCGCAAGGACTCGATCAGGTACTCCACGAGGGTGCGAAGCATCCAGGGAAGCGTGAGGATGAGCACGAGGGCGACGGTGAGGAGCTTGGGAATGAAGGTGAGGGACTGCTCCTGGACCTGCGTCACGGCCTGCAGGAGGCTCACGACCACGCCGGACACGAGGGCGGTGATCAACAACGGCGCCGACACCATCAGGCCGATGAGCAGGGCGCGCTGGATGAGCTCGATGACCATCGCCGCGGACATCCGCTACCCCTGGAAACTGGTGACAAGGTTGCGGACGATCAGGGTCCAGCCGTCCGCCAGAACAAACAGGAGCAGCTTGAAGGGCAGCGACACCATCTGCGGGGGGAGCATGAACATCCCCATGCTCATGAGCACCGATGCCACGATGAGGTCGATCACCACGAAGGGCAGGAAGATCACAAATCCCATCTGAAAGGCGGTGCGCAGTTCGCTCGTGACGAAGGCGGACATCACCGTCATGGTCGGGATCTCGGCGACGGTGGCCACCGTATCGGCGCCGGTGAGTTCCGCGAAGGATCCCAGGTCCGTTTCCCGGGTGTTGGCCAGCATGAACTGGCGGAGTGGCTGGAGGCCCGCGTGGTAGGCGTCCGCCTGGGGCAGGGTTCCCTCGAGGTAGGGCTGGAGGGCGGTGGAGTTCATCTCCGTCAAGACGGGCTGCATCACCACGCCGGACAGCAACACCGCCACCGCCACGAGCAGCTGGGTGGGAGGGGTCGTTGGCGTCCCGAGGGCGGAGCGCAGGAAATGCAAGACGATCACGATGCGGGTGAAGCTTGTGGCCATCATCATGAGAGCGGGCAGCAGAGTGAGGGCGCCCAGAAAGACGACCAGCCCCACCGGGCCATCCAGGCGGAGTCCCCCGTCGTCCTGTCCGATGGCAATTCGGACCTCCGGCCCCGCCGGCAGGGACACGGGCGGCACGGCGGGACCGGGGATCGCGGTGCGTTCCGGCCGGGGGGAGGGAGGAGGTGATTCGACCACCTGGGCCTGGAGGAGCGCCGGGACCAGGATCAGGGCTCCCGCCAGGGCTCCGCGCCGGAGAAACCGCGCGCCGGTCTGGAGCCAGGCCGGGAGGGCCCGCGTGGCCTCCCGGGGGGACAGGGCCGGAGCCGGAACCGGCTCCGGGGAGGTCTCGGGATCGAGTTCGGTGAGGAGTTGGACGGAGGTTTCTCCTAGCCCCACCACCAGGAGGCGATCACCGGCCCGGACCAGGGCCACGGCATGCTTGGGCCCTGCGGCGACCCGCTGGAGGACCTCGAGAGCCACAGGTCCGCAGGCCGGGGTCCGTGCCAGAGCGCGGAGTCCGCGCAGGGCCAGAACCAGAAGGCCCAGAGTGACGAGGAGGGAGGCGACCAGTGTGGTCATGATCAGGCGGCTTGTTGTCCCGGGGTCCCGCCCAGGAGCCGCGTGATGCGGACACCAAAATGCTCTCCGATCACGACGACCTCCCCCTCGGCCAGTTTGCGATCGCTCACGATGATGTCGATCGGCTCTCCGACCATGCGATCCAGGCGGATCACGGATCCGATGCCCAGCTCCAGCACCTCCTGGATGGTCATGCTGGTTCTCCCGAACTCGATGGCGACCGGCAACGGCACATCCATCAGGGCATCCATCGGAGCCGCCGCTCCCGACGCGACGCCGCTCCCGAGGTCATCCAGGTTCATTCCACAATCCTTCCCGTTGGGGCCCTGGCCGCAGAATCCTTGCCGGGGGGCAGGTGACGCGTCACGGCGACGCTGATGAGGCCGGCGCTTCGTCCGAGCTGGCCGAGAAAGCGAGGCTGGCCGTTGAGGTGGACGTGCACCGGCGTGTCCAGGGATCGCCCCGTGTGCAGGATCTGGCCGACGGCCAGGCGGGCCGCGTCACGGCCTCGCAGTCGCAGGGGGGGGAACCGGACCGAGACGGGCATCTGGGCGGTGAGGAGGGAGTCCTCGATCTGCCCGCGCTCCGCCATCCGATCCGCCGAGTGGCTCCGGGCGGGGAGAACCGAACGACCCTTTTCCTGCAGGAAGCCCTCGAGGGCGGCCAGCGGAAGACACAACGTCAGAAAGCCCGTCATTGGGCCGATCCGAATCTCCAGGTTCCCAACGACTACGTTGTCCTCTCGGCTGACGATCTGCAGAGTCTCGGGCACCGACTCGAACGCATCGAGAGAGGGATCCAGCGCCAGGAGTTCCCCCCAGGCATCGCGATAGACCCCGAGGATCCGTTCCACCATCCCGCCGATGACCGCCTGCTCCAGCGCTGTGAGAGGGCGTTCGGCGGTGCTCGCCTCTCCCGATCCGCCGAACAGGCGATCCAGCATCTGGAACGCGAGCTGCGTCCCCACGTCCATCACCCCTTGGCCGGAGGTGCGATCCCCCAGGTTGAACACGTAGGCGGTGCAGGGGGTCACGAGGGAGAGCAGGAATTCGGCGAACGTGGCCTGCTCGACACTGGTGACGGCCACGTCCACCGGGGTGCGCAGCCGGGACGAGAGCAGGGACTGGATGCCCAGGCCGAACCGGGCGTGAATCGCTTCCAGGGTTGCCCGGCGGTCCTTCGAGATGCGCGGCGGGCGGAGGAAGTTGTAGGGAATGATGTCCGGACCCTTCGCCGCAGGTTTGGCGGGGGCGGCTCCGGTCAGGAGCGAGTCGATGTCCTTCTGGCTCAGGGCGCTCATCGGGCGGTCTATTGGATGACGAACTGGGGGAGGTAGACCTGGAGCCTCGCCTCCGGCCCCGCCAAGGGGGTCAGAACCTCGACCAGCCGATGCCGCAGGCGGTCCCGCGCACCAGGGGCCATCAGGGTGTCGAGCGACATGCTCTCCAGCAGCATTCCGATCGCGTCCCGTGCGGGGATTTCCTGTTCGCGAAGACGCGCAACATCCTTGGGATTGGCAGCGGCGATGCCCACCGTGATCATGAGAAACCGGGTACCCATCGACCCTGCGGGATTGATGATGAGGTTGCTGATGGTGTACACCTCCCCGGAGGCGCTGGCTGGGCCGTGTCCCCCCGAGGATTCCTTCTCCTCTTCGTGTGCCGCGGAGGGATCGGACGGGGCAAGCCGCGGCGAGAGAACGAATCGGCCCAGTCCGCCGCCCGCGACGACCGCTCCGAGACCCACCAGGGCCAGGGTACGTCCGGCGGGGGCCTTGGGAGTGGAAGGGGCGGGCTCTCCCGTCGCTGTGGCGTCCGTCGTGTCGTTCATGAAACTCCGGGGGAAAAGGTTGCCGCGGCGTCTTCTTCTCTCCCCTCTCAAGGCAACTGGTGTACCACGCCCAGCGGATTTGGAGGTGCCGAGACAACTGCTTACAGGACAGCGACTTCGCGTGATCGGACCGGGGTCGGCCGGCCTCGGGTCCGTGCCCCATGCCCGGCAGGGGTTGCCGGTCGGCAGACGCCCTTTGCCGACCGGTACAACGAGGCCCCGGCCTCCGCGCCAAGGGCGCGAACACCGGGGCCGGTTCCCCCGAGGAGAAGGGAACTTACCGGCGCAGGTTGACCAGTTCGTTGAGCATTTCGTCCGCGGTGGTGATGACCCGGGCGTTGGCCTGGAAACCGCGCTGGGTCACGATCATGTTGGTGAACTCCGAGGAGAGGTCCACATTGGAATTCTCCAGGGCACCGGGAGTGAGGGTGGACGTGTTGCTCGTTCCGGCGAACCCGAGGACGGCCAGCCCCGAGTTGGCGGATTCCCCGAACATGTTGTCACCCTGCCGCAGCAGGCCGGAGGGGTTGTTGAAGTTGGCCAGCGCGATCTGGGCCAGAGCCTGGCTCACACCGTTGGTGAAGAATCCGGTGATCACGCCGTTCGTGTCGAGGCTGATGTCGGTCAGGTCACCCGAGGGGAAGCCGTCCTGGCTGGACACGACCGCGTTGGAGGGGTTGGCGAACCCCGCGAGCCCGTCAATGTCATTGATCGTGCCCGCCCCCAGCGTGACGTTGAAGGGCGACCCGCCGCCGCCGCTGGGGGTCACCGTCAGGTCGGTCGCGGCTCCCGGAAGCACGAAGGTGGCCATGCTGCCGTTGGAGTTGAAGGTGACCGTGCCGGAACCAGCGGGTGTGATCGTGGCGGTCGGGGAGGTCACGTCCCAGTCCCAGGCGCCGGGGCCGGTGTTGGTGAACATGATCTCGAGGTTGTGGGGAGCGCCCGCGCCGTCGAAGACCACCACCCCCATCGCGTGGGTGTCGCCGATCTGGGCGCCGAGATTCAGGTTGCCCGTGAGGCTGATCTGAGTGGTGGCCCGGGCGGGGGACTTCTGCCCCAGGGGGAGCACGATGTCGGTCACCGTGGAACTGTTGGAAAAGGTGCCGGAACTGTCGGCCACGATTCCCTGGACCACGTACCCGTTGTTGGGGGCGATCAACCGCCCTCCGGCATCGAGCTGGAAGTTGCCGGCCCGGGTGTAGAACCGCTGGAATCCATTGCTCACGACGAAGAACGCGCTGCCCTGGATCGCGAGATCCGTCGTTTCCCCGGTGGATTCGAGCGTGCCCTGGGAAAAAAGCTGGTCGATGCTGCTCACGCTCATTCCCGATCCGACCTGGATTGGATTGATGCCTCCCAGGTTGCCCGGTGGTCGAGAGGCCCCCTGCAGGAGCTGGGAAAAAGCCTCCTTGAAGGTGACCCGGGACGCCTTGAACGCCACGGTGTTGACGTTGGAAATGTTGTTGCCGATGACGTCCATCCGGGTCTGGTGATTGCGAAGACCGGAGACACCGGCGAAGAGGGCGCGCATCATGGGTGGATCCTCGGTGAGGGAAGATGAAGAGATGGGACCGGGGAGGAGAGGCTCATGACTGGACCTCGGTGAGGTCCGCCAGGGGGACCGTGAGCGAGCCGATCTGGAGCATGACCCCACCGTCCTCCAGGTGGAATCCGGTCACCGTGCCGCCGGTGAATGGGGTCACCGGCACGTCACTGCCGTTCGGCCCTGCAACAGTCACAGTGTAGCGGTAGGCCCCGGGAGGGACGGTGGCCGCGAGCTCGATGGTCTGACGTCCGGGACCCGCCGGGACCTGATGGGTGGCCAGGGCCGACCCTTGCGAATCGAGGATGGTGATCCGCGCAGCGCCGCCTCCGGCTCCGACCTCGAGACCGATCCGGGCCCGACCATCCGGTCCGACCTCGAGCTGGTTCCCCCGGGCGACGATGCTCTTCCCCAGCAGCGACGCGGCGAGCGTCGATTCCGAGGTGAGCCCCGCGACGCCCGCGGCTCCCGCCTGGGCCGCCAGGCCCTCGCGAACTCCGATGAGTTGCTCCAGGCTCGAGAACTGGGCGAGCTGGGTGATGAAATCGGTTCCTTCCAGGGGACTCAACGGGTCCTGGTTCTTGAGCTGGGCCACCAGCAGTTCGAGAAACTGCTGCGTGGAGGTCTCGACATTGCCAATCCGGGGGGGGGTGGGGGGCGACGAAACTCCGCCGGCCACCGGGAGTGTGCTGATCATGCGGTCTGCCTACCTCTCTCGCTCACGGGGGGAGCGTTGGTGAGATCGTCCCTGACTGGGGGAACCCTCGTCATCCTGACGGCGGGAGTGCTGCGGGCGATCCTGCGGGGAATCCATGGAGCGACGACTCTCGGCGGCCAGGCTGAACGGCGGCCGGTCTCCCGGCATGACCTGCTGAACCATCACCTGAACATCCCGGAATCCCTGGCGTTCGAGGGCTTGGTGGAGGGCGGCGGTCTCCCGGGTTCCAACTGGGACCTGCGGGGGACCGCGATCGATGATCGTGGCCTCCACCCGGTCGCCGCGGACGAGAACCCGGATCGTGACGGCGGTCCCATCGTCCTGCCGGAGTGTCAGGGCCATCTGATCGCCCGGGGAGGTATGGCGTGGGGAGGCACCGGGATTCGGCGCTCCGGGCCGCAGCCCGGGAAGAGGACTCGCATCAAGCGAACCGCCATCGAGAGGCGCTGCCGCGAGGGGGGAAAGCGGAACTCCCGGGCCGGGCGAGGGCTCGATCGGACCGGGGGGATCGGTGACCACCCGTCCGGTCTCCGGGGACGCCATGGACCCCGCCCGGGTGGCCTTCGCTGAGTCGACTAGAGGGAATGAAGCGCGAGGCGGCCGGGCGGAGGGGGACGGAGACACGACTTCCCCGCTGGGCGACGACGATCCCTCCCACCAGGCTGTGACCACGGCACGGGTCGAGGAGAGGCCGAGGTCCGCGACCGGCCAGAGATTCAGGTGCGGGGTGTCCCGGAGGGTGAATTCGGTGGGACGCGTCCGTCCCCCAAGCTCAGCGTCAGGGAGCCGGAGCGCCTGGTCCCCGCCGGAGCCTGGGCGGGGAGGGAGGCTCCCCGGAAGCGCGTCGACAGCGAGCCCCTGCTCCTCCGTCGCCGGTGCCGAGCGGATCACGGTGGCGGGCCCGAGACCGTGCTGTAACAGTCTGTTGGCGTCTGGACGGACCGGTGGCATCATGTGCGCCCCGTCCCGCAGGGGCGTGCCCGGGGAGGTTGGGCCGGACACGGTCTCCCGGAAGGAAGGAGGAAGGGCCATGCCCGCTGCCTCCCCGCTGCGAGCAGCCGGGTCGGGGGGGCGCGGAGCATTCTCACCCCCCAGCGGGGCCGCACCCTCCTCGGGGGAGAGGGAGGCCTCCGGTCCCTCGGTCGTCCCTTCTTCCGGGGGGAGGGAAGCTGGCGCTGCGAGGTCCCGGATCCTACGGGCCGGTTCGGTGAGCTCTCGGGTCGCACGAGTGGGAATGACGTGCGTGCCAGGCTCCGGGCGGATCGGCGCACCGGGCGGGGGCCCCGCGTCGGGACCCACCCTCCGACTCGAGGGAAGGTGTTCTACCACCTTGGGTGTCTGTTCCCCTGCTCCCGGAGCGACGGCGTGCTCCCGGAGCGGGCCGACGTGACCACGGGTGCGCCCCGGCGTCGGGCCGGCCGGTGGGAGGCCGATGAATCGGGGACTGTCCGTTGGAGGCGCTCTGTCCGGTGTCCCGGTTCCGTTCCCGCCCGCGGTCGCCGTGTCTGCAACTGGCGGTGACGAGGCGACGGGAAGAGAGTCGGGAAGGGCCGGTCTCGGAACCCGGGGCCCGGGCTCCTGCCGCGCCCCGCGACCGGAAGTCGGCGCCCGGGTGGTCGTCTCGGTTTCGTGGCTGGTCTCGGGTTGGGGCTCGATGGTGCCGTCGGCGTCGGTCGGGATGTCGTCCGGAGAGAGGGGAACATCCTCCATGCCCGAGGCTTCCCCCGAGGCGGACTGAGCCTGGTCGGGGGCAATGGCCGGTGCGCCCGGCGATCCCACAGCTCCTCCCACGGCCGCGTGGATCGCGCGATGCATGGCCTCGGCAAAGTCTCCCTCTTCGGCAGTCTGGGCTGGAATCGGACCGCGAATCGCGGGAACTGCAGGAACGGGAACGGTGGCGGGGATGGTCACGGTGCGCACCCCTGTGCCCCTCGGCGGAGTGCGGAGCGGGTAAGGGTTGCCGCCCGCTCCGCGGGGATCTGTTCCAGGAGTGCCGCCGCCTGGCGGACCCCGAGATGACAGAGGATCCGGTCCACTTCATCATCCCCCAGAAACGTCAGAATGCCCGCGGCGTCTGCTGGCTTCATCTGAGCCAGGATCCGGCCCACCTGCTTCTCTGGCGGGTCCTGAACAGCCGTGGTGGCCGGCGCATTCGCGGCCGGAATGGTCGCCCCGGTCGGGGCAGGGGGCGCCGAGTCCGACTCGGACGCTTGTGGATGATCTGGGGCAGGTTCATCGGTGTCCGCCGCCGAATCCGGCGCGTGGTCGTCCCGTGGCGCGGGGTCTTCGGCCGGTGCGAGCGCGGTGTCCGCGGAGATACCGGAAACCGCCTCGGCGGGATTGGCCGGTGCGTGTTGCATTCCCAGATAGGTTGAGAGGCCCAGCGCCAGCAAGAAGGCGCCCCCGCCGACAACGATGAGTTTCATGAGTGGCTCGCTCCTGTGGGTCGGTGCCGTGCGGACTCATCGAGGGATCGCTGTTCCAGGCGACGGTCTTCCGCCGTCCACGCCTCGTGGGCCGTTTCCCGCAGTCGCTCCAGGGAGCGCCGGTCCACCCGAGCGGCATCGAACGAGACCTGCTTCTCCTGCCGGATGCGCTCGGCCTCCCGGACCTGCTCCTGTTGCACCTCCGCAGACTGGAGGGCGGCGTCCAGCACCAGCCCGTAGTTGCGGATCATGCCCGCGAGAGTCTCGGTGCTGGCGAGCCGGTGGGTTTCCCGCTGGAGCTCCTCGTAGCGGAGTCGGAGATGGTCCAGCGATTCACGCTCGGCGTCCTCGCGACGGCGGGCAATCTGCAGGTCGACAGCCTGCTCCCGTTCAAGTGCGTGCCGCAGGCCGAGAAGCCGGTCCAGGCGAAAGGCGAATCGGGTCATGAGGGTGTCCGTTTGAGGGGGGCGGCCAGGGCCTGGAGGCGGGCCTGCGTATCGGCGAAGCTGGCCCATTCATCGGGGTGCTGTTGCAGGAAGGTGAGCAGGTCTTCGCGCATGGTCAGGGCTGCGTCCACCTTCGGATTGGCGCCGGGCTTGTAGGCTCCGACAGCGATCAGGTCCTCGTGGGCCCGATAGGCCGCTTCGAGTTGGAGAACGGCGTTGGCCGCGTCTCGGCTCGTGGCCGGAATCACGGCGTCGCGCACCCGGCTCACGCTCTCCAGGATGTCGATCGCGGGGAAATGCTTTCCCGCGGCGAGCCGCCGGGCCAACACGATGTGCCCGTCGAGGATCGACCGGGTGGCGTCCGCGACTGGTTCGGAGAAGTCATCGCCTTCGACCAGGACAGTGTACAAGGCGGTGATGCCGCCCTCGACTCCGGGACCCGCCCGTTCGAGCAGCCGGGGCAGGTGGGCAAAGACGGAGGGGGGGTAGCCCTTGGTCGTGGGGGGTTCTCCCGCGGCGAGGCCGATCTCCCGCCACGCCATGGCCACCCGGGTGATGGAATCCACCATCAGGAGCACCTGTCGCCCCTGGTCGCGGAAGTATTCCGCTATCCCCGTGGCGACCAGAGCTCCGGTGGCCCGAACCACGGCCGGCTGGTCGCTCGTGGCCACCACCAGGACCGAGCGCTCCAGACCTTCGGGCCCCAGGTCGGACTCGATGAACTCCCGGACCTCCCGGCCCCGTTCCCCGAGGAGCGCGATCACGTTCACGTCGGCGGTGGTTCTCCGGGCGATCATCCCGAGGAGGACACTCTTGCCGACTCCGCTTCCCGCCATGATGCCGATGCGCTGGCCCTGACCCAGGGTGAGGAGGCCATCAATGGCACGCACTCCGGTGCCCAGGGGCGCCGAGATCCGGGTGCGCTCGAGGGGGTTCGGAGGAGCGGCGTTGAGGGGTCGGCGCACGGCGTGGGGCACGGGGCCGCTCCCGTCGAGCGGGTGTCCGAGGCCATCGAGGATGCGACCGACGAGGCCGGGCCCCACCGACACGTAGAGCGAACGCCCCAACGGGCGGACGGCGGCCCCAGGCTGGATGCCCTCCACCTCCCCCATGGGCATCAGGGACACGCCGCGTTGGTTGAATCCCACCACGAGTGCGAGAAGCGAGGCGCCCCCGGCGACCACGCGGCAGACCTCTCCGACACTGACTTCCAGCGGCGACGCTTCCACGATCTGGCCCACGACGCGGGTGACCCGGCTCTGGACGATGAAGCGCGGGGAGTCCTCGAGCCGGTCGAGAGCGTGGGACAGGAGGGCGGAGCCGGCGGATTCAGACATGGCGCATCCGATCGAAGAGGGCCACCAGCGATTCGTCGAGGCGACCGTCGATGAGCCGGTGCGGGGTCTCGACCCGGCAGCCGCCGCGCTCGGTCGCGGGGTCCGCGACCCAATCGATCGCATGCCCGCCGGACGAAAACTCCCGGCGCCACGAGGCCAGAGCCGTGAGATCGTCGGGGTGCAGGTGTAGCCGGATGGTGGTGGGGGACGGGGCGAGCTCTACGGCACGGGTCACCAGGGTTCGCAGGAGGTCCGGGTCGGCCTCCACCTCGCGCAGCACCAGGTGCCGGGCGATGGCCAGGCTGAGCGCATGCAGGTGATCACTAAAATCTCGCGTGAGATCATCTCGCATCTCGACCAGGGCCGCGGTGGCCGTCTCCAGAAGAGCGAGCGCCGCCCGTACCCGGCGGTCCCCCTCGGCCCGGGCGGCCTCCTCTCCCTCGGCCCACCCCCGCGCATACGCCGTCGCGTCAGGGTCCGGCGGGGGCGGGGGTGCCGAGGAGTCTCCTCCGCGGGCGCGAGTGAGCTCCGGCAACGGCCAGATCGTGATGCGTCCCGTGGACGCGGAGGGAGCACCCACGTCAGGAAATGAAGTCGTCATCGGCTGCCCGGCCGGCGATGATCAGCTCGCCCGCCTCCTCCAGCTTGCGCAAGGTTTCGATGATTCGCATGTGGGTCGCTTCCACATCGCGAACCCGCACCGGTCCCATGAACTCAATCTCCTCCCGGAGGGATTCCGCGGCTCGCTCCGACATGTTGGACATTACCTTGGTCTTCACCCCCTCACTGGCGGCCTTGAGGGCCATGGCCAGCTCCTTGCTGTCCACATCACGCAGAAGGCGCTGCATGGCCTTGTTGTCCAGCAGGGTGAGATCCTCGAATGTGAACATCAGGTTCTTGATCTGGGCTGCCAGGTCGCCGTTGCGGCCGGCCACCACATCCAACAAGGTCTTTTCCAGGGAACTCGGCGCGAAATTCAATACCTTGGCCACCGCGGCCGGCCCTCCGGTCTGGGTGAGTTCCTGGGACAACGACAGGTCGGTCTCGGCGCCCAGCCCGGCCTCGACCAGCTGCAGCATCTCCGGAGACACCTTCTCCATCCGGCCCACCCGGTAGAGCACGTCCCCCGCCATCACCGGGTCCATGGCTTCGATCAAGCCGGCCGCCTGGCGGGCATCGAGATGGGCCAGGATGAGCGCGATGGTCTGGGGGTGCTCTCCGCGAAGCACGGTGAACAAGACCTCGGGGGGCGCCTTCTTGAGACGCGTCAATCCCGTCTCCGTGATCTGGGTCTGGATCCGTTCCAGCACGGAGCGGGCCTTGTTGGGACCGAGTGCCTGTTCGAGGATATCGCGCGCGATCTCGATTCCTCCCATGGCGATCTGCTCCACGGCCCGAACCACGTCGCGGTACTCGTGAAGGACCTGGTCCACCACCTCCGGTTGCACCCGGTCCGTGGAGGCGATCTCCCGGGACACCCGTTCCATTTCGGTGGGGCCGAGCGCTTGCATGATCCGGGCGGATACCTCGGTGCCCAGGGCCATGCACAACACGGCGCTCTTCTTCGCACCCGAGAGTGAGGTGTCCCGGCCGCGGCTCACGCCGTCTCCTCGGCCAGCCAGGCCCGGATCACCTTCGCGGCAGTGTCGGGTGAGGAGGACGAATGCTGCTGCAACTGCGTTCGGAGCTGCATGTTGGCCGGCGTGGGAGCGGGAATGGCGAACTCCTCCGGACTGGACGCGAGTGGCGGCGGAGTGGCGGCCGGGGGCGCGATCCGGGCTGTCCGCACCGGGCCGAGCGCGCGCCATCCGAGCAGGAACGCGACAAGAATGGCGAGAAGACTCGCCACCGGCTGCCCGAGGCGTTCGACAAGCTCCCAGATGGTGCTCTCCGGAGCCTCGGTCGGAAGGCTCATCGTGGAGTCGAACCCGGGAACGATTCCGAAGGGCATGGCGAGCAGCGAGAGCTGATCCCCCCGGGTGGCGTCGAAACCGATCGCATTCCGGATGGCGACTTCCAGGGACGCTCGGCGGCCGCCGTCGGCATCGAGGGAGGCGATGACCCGCTCATCCAGGAGCACGGCCACGCTCATCCGCTGGATGGATCCGACGGCGCCGATGATCTTCTCGAGACGACGGGTGTTCTGGTACGTGTTGTTGTACACCGTCTGGGCCGATCCCGGGGTTCCCCCCCCCTCACTGACCTGCTCGGACTGGAGCACCTGACCCTCGGGGTCGAATGATTCCGTGGTGCGGTCCACCTGCTCGAAGTTGAGCTGGGCGGTCACCTCCACTCGTGCGGCGCCCGCTCCCACGGCGGCCGTCAGCAAGGTGGCCACCTTGTCGCGGAGGTGACTCTCCACCGCGCGCTGGGCCTCGAGCTGGCGGGTCGTCATTCCGGTGGCGGTGGCCCCGTCTCCGTCCATCGGGGAGGAGAGGAGGCGGCCCGAGTCGTCCATCACCGCGACATGATCCGGGGAGAGGCGCTCCACGCTGTTGCTGAGAATGTGGGAGATGCCACGGACAGTCTCGGGCGACAGGCTCGTGCCCGGACGCAGGGTGAGCACGACCGCCGCCTGCACCGGATGATCCAGTCGTCGCAGCGGGCTCGATTCCGGTAGGGCGAGATGGACCTGGGCCCCCTCGACTCCGCGGACCAGGCGAATCGTGCGGCTCAGTTCCCCTTCCAGGGCACGACGGTAGGTGATCCGTTGAGTGAAATCCGTCATCCCCCAGGAGGGCCGATCGAACAGTTCGAGACCCGGTCGCCCGTCGGCCGGAAGGCCATCCTGTGCGACCATGACCCGCGCGCGAGCCACATCGCCCACTGGGACCTCCAGATCCTGTCCGGAAGCGCTCAGGCGAAAGGGGATTCCACCTTGGGACAGGACATCGGACACCCGGCCGATTTCGGCGAGTTCGAGACCCTGAAAGATCGGGACATACGTAGGGCGGCTGAACCAGACTCCCAACGCGAGGAGACCGCCGACCAGGAGAAGGGTCATCCCGGCCATCAGGGCCCTTTGGGGTCCGGGCACCGTGCGGACGAGCGTCGTCAAGGCGTTGCCGGGGAGGGAAGCCATGGATCACCGCGTCCGGGAGGTCATACCTGAATGCTCATGATCGTGCGGTAGGCGTCCTGCAGCTTGTTTCGGATCTCCACCAGGACCTCGAGCGAAATGGAGGCTTCCTCCGCCGCCGCCATGACCTGGGCCAGGTCCACGGTCTCTCCCCGCATGAAGGCCGAGAAGAGGTCGTCCCGGGTCTGCTGTACTTCCCCGACCTCGTTCACGGCCCGCCGGAGCTGGTCGGCGAAGCCCGCACCGCCCGAGGGCCCGGAGATCGGGAGCCGCGGCTCGATGGGGAGGAGGAACCCTCCGTCAGGACGGATCGGTGCGGTCATCTCAGACCCGGACGTCGATGCGCTGGCCCACGGGCGCCTGCGGCGTGTCGTGGCGCCCGGTGCCCCGCCCGTACGTCAGGGGTCCCAAGGCGGTTCGGGCCAGGAAAAAGGAGCGCTCTTCGTCGGTCAGGATGTCCCAGAGGGTGGCGTCCTGACCCGCCGGTCCGGCTTCGGGAGGACCGGGAGGAGGTGCCGGGGGGCCCGGGTCCGGGGCGGGCAACGGCTGC
>JBGSKF010000033.1:0-23568 GCA_041741375.1 Gemmatimonadales bacterium
CGCCGAGGAGGTCGGCCAGACCGGGGACCGCAGCCTGCAGCTGCAGGCGCCCGCAGAGCTGCACCAGCGCGAGTCGTGCGGGGGAGTCGGGGACCCGCAGCAGCCGCAGGACTCCTTCGGTATCAGTGGCCGCCAGCCGGTCCGCCGCCGCCTCCAGGATCCGTGTCACCGCCTGGTCGGACAAGGTCGGAAGGCCGGCGAGGATCGGCTCCAGAGCCGGGGAACGCAGAACGCCGATCAACTCCGCGATTCCACCCTCCGCCAGGGAACTGCCCGACTCATCCATGGCCTGGACCAACTGAGTCACGATGGCGGGAGAACTCAGTTGCACCTCGAATCCCTCCAGGCGCTGATGGAGGTCGGGCTGCAGATTGCTCGCTCTCTTCCGTGCGACCTGGAATTCGCGAAGCAGCCGGGCGACCGCGGAGAACTGTCCCTGCGTGAGCAGGTTCGGGAAGAGGGTGTCGAAGATCTCGATAGCCTCCCGTCGCACCTCGAGCCCCTCCTGGAGTTCCAGGATGTCGAGGACGATGTCGAGGGCACTGCTCCGGATGTCCCTGGAATACTCCTGGGCCACCTGTCGGCGCAACGCCTGCACCTCTCCCTCGTCCAGGAAGTACAGGGTGCTGTCGAACTCGTCGAGGTCCACCACGCCGGGAACCCGGGCCGGGGGAGCCGGATCCTGCCGCACCCGCTCCCGAACCTCCTCCGGAGTGGCGACCGTCTCCAGGTCGAGGGCCTGGGGGTCGAGGACCCCCATGTCGGTGACCACCTCCGCAAAATGGTAGGAGAGGAATTCGAAGTCCTGCTCCCAGAGCAGGGTGAGGAGGTCATCTCCGGCATCCGCCGCCAACACCCGCGCTCGTCCGACCAGATTCAAGAAGGTGAAGATCTCCTTCTCCTCCACCCCGCGCCGAAGGGTCAGGTGACGCATGCCATCCTTGTACAGGCTCCAGGCAAAGCTCTCCGATCGGGTGGGTTGGCTGTACACCAGGTCACCATCCCAGAGCATGTCGGTCTCGACGATGGTGAGGGCGACTTCGTCGGCCACCTCCCAGACCGGGACGAAGGCCTCCTGGAGTGTCTCCCGGGCCCGCTGGAACATCGGGTTGTTGGGAAGGTACATCTGGAACGCCCGGGCCGATTTCCAGATGGTCCGCAACAGGTCGCCGACGGGAGCGCCCCCCGCTGCCTCGGCCCCCCCACCCAGCACGACCGGGTCGGTCATGAGGTCGACCGCCCCATCCAGGGGAAGGGGCGGAGGCACCGGGGGAGGATGGACAGGATCACAGGCGCACGCTCGCTTGCCCGTTGATGGCGGAGATGATGCCCCGGGCGATCGCCTCGGGGGGCTGAACAAACTGCGAGCATTCAAGTTAGTCATGACGGGACAGGAAAAACACCACCTCCGGCCCTCCGACTGTCCCCTCTTGCGCTTCGGCTTGCATTCGGTAACTTGGAGGGTGAGATTTCGGCACTTCTTCGGGAGGGAGACCATGCCCCTGACCAAACGCCAGCGAGAAATCCTTTCCTATCTGGAGGAGTACATCGGTGCGCACGGCTATGCCCCGAGCTTCGAGGAGATTGCGAGCCAGTTCGCCTTCCAGTCCCTCGCCACCGTCCACGAGCATTTGAGCAACCTCGAGCGGAAGGGTGTGATTCGTCGCTCCTACAACGAGAGCCGGTCGATTGAAATCGTCCCGCCCGCGGGGATGTCCGGCGCCTCGGAGATCCCGCTGCTCGGAACGGTCGCCGCGGGACTCCCGATCGAGTCGCTCGTCCACCAGGAAACTCTTGCCGTCCCCGATGACATGCTTCCCCGTCGTGGCCCCAATTTCGCCCTCCGGGTCAGCGGCAACTCCATGATCGATGATCACATCCTCGACGGGGACTGCGTCGTGGTCCACGGGAGGCAAACCGCCGAGAATGGCGAGATGGTGATCGCGCTGGTCAACGGCGCCGAAGCCACCGTCAAGAAGTTCTATCGCGAGCCGGGCGGGTGGATCCGGCTCCAGCCCGCCAACGCCGCTATGGCACCCCTCCGGTTCCAGGAGCAGGACGTCATCATTCAGGGAGTGGTGGTCGGAGTGATCCGCCGTTTTTAAGGCAGGGAGCAGGGATCGGGGAGTAGGGAATGGGGATGGAGTACCCCTGGGCCCGCCGGGCTCCAGCCCGGCGAGCACCACGGTCCCAAGGCCGTCGTCGATTTGATCCTGATGTCTCGGAACGAGCCAATCGACACCATTCCCCTGCTTGTACCGGGCACTGCCAACGGCTAGATTCCGCCCGTGATCGGACGCACCGTCCACCTGCTCCTGCACTTCGACGGCACCGGTTTCCATGGCTGGCAGCGCCAGAGTGCTGATCGCACCGTCCAGGGGGAACTGGAGGCCGTCCTTCATCGCCTGTGCGGTCGCCGGATCGTGGTTCACGGAGCTGGCCGGACCGATGCCGGGGTCCATGCGATCGGAATGAGTGCGAGCTGCACCGTCCCCGAGCGCTGGACCCCTGCGGATTTGTGCCGTGCGCTCAACGCTCTCCTGCCCCCGGATTGCTGGGTGGTGTCGGCCACGGAAACCATCCCCGGTTTTCACGCGCGGCGCTCGGCCACGGAGCGAGAGTACCGGTACGACCTCGGGATCACTCCGGGCTGTCGTTCGCCCTTTCGGAGGCGGTACGAGTGGCCCCTCGCGATCCCCCTCGACCGGACGGCCCTCGACATGGCGGCGCACATGATGCTCGGTGACCACGATTTCCGGAGCCTGGCGGTCCACACAGCGGATCGGACCGACACCCGGTGCCGGGTGCGAATGGCCCGATGGGAGAGCCGGGGCCCGGGGGCCGACCTCCGTTTCCGCATTGCCGCCAACCGATTTCTGCACCACATGGTGCGGATCCTGGTGGGAACCATGGTGGAGATCGGACGGGGGCGACGCCCTCCGGAGGACCTCCCGGCACTTCTGGAACGGCGTCCCGGGGTGCGTGCCGCCGCCCCGGCGCCCCCTGGGGGGCTCTTTTTCGTGACGGCCCGGTATCCGTCTCACTGGTTCCCCCACCTGAGTCGCCCGGCATGACCTTCTCCCCGCTCCTCCTGCGCACGGTACCCCTGGTTGTCGTGCTCCTCGGATGCAACCACGATCCCCACACCGGCGACCTGGTGCGAGGCATGCAGGCCCAGAGGGATGCCTCCCCCGGGACCTCGCTGGAGGGGTCCCGGCGCACGGCGATCGTGGAGGCCGCCGCCCGGGTGGGGCCGTCGGTGGTGTCACTCCATGTGGCCTCCCGTCGCCGTGTCACCAGTGCCCCCGGCCCGTTCGATTTCTTTTTTGTGCCGCGGCAGTCGGAACAGGTCGTGGAGAGTTACGGTACCGGGTTCCTGATCCGCTCCGACGGCATCGTCGTCACGAACCAGCACGTCGTGGCCGGAGCGGAAACCATCACGGTCTCCCTCCCCGACAACACCGAGGTCGAGGGAACTCTCCTGGGAGAGGATCCCACCACCGACATTGCGGTGGTCCGCATCCCGGGCCGGGGGTATCCCGTCCCCCCGATCGGGAGGAGCACGGATCTGATGATCGGGGAATGGGTCATCGCTCTCGGCAATCCCTATACCTATCTGCTCGGCAACGCCGAACCGACCGTCACGGCGGGCGTGGTCAGCGCCACGGGGCGCAACATCCTTCCCAACGGCGATCAACCCGGGATGTACCTCGACATGATCCAGACCGATGCTGCCATCAACCCCGGGAATTCGGGGGGGCCGCTGGCCAACGCGTCCGGCGAGGTGGTCGGGCTCGCATCCTCCATCTTCACGAGCGGAGGCGGATCGATCGGGCTCGGGTTCGCCATTCCGGTGGAGCGGGTCCTGCGCGTCGCCGAGGACATCATCCGCAATGGCACGGTACGCCGTGCCTGGACGGGTCTGGACGTGGCCGGAGCGAGCGCCATGCGGGACTGGAAGAGCCGGGGCGGCGTGTCCGTGACCCGGGTGGCCCCCGGAGGACCGGCCGCGCGTGCCGGACTCGGTGAGGGCGCCGTGCTGGTGGAGGCCAACGGACGCCCGCTGCGCAACTACCTCGACTGGGAGGCCGTGAAGCTCGATCTGCGCGTGGGCGACACGATCTCCCTCCGCTACCGCGGCCCCCGGGGAGCACGAACGGTCCGGATCGTCACCGGGGATCTTCCCACCGTCACCGCCGAGAAGATCTCCGTGCTCCGGGGTCTCGAACTGGTCACCGTGACCCCCGCAGTTCAGGCCGAGCGCGGCCTGCGATCCGCCCGAGGTGCCCTGGTATTCCGCCTCCCCCGGGAGGTGGCTGAGGCCACCGGACTTCGCGAGGGTGACGTGATCGTGGCGGTGAACCGGACGGTGATCACCTCGGCGGCTCAGGTGGGGCCGATCTTCGAGTCGATGAGGCGGCGACAACTCTTCCGGATCACGTTCGAGCGGGACGGACAATTCATCTTCACCGACCTCGAGTTTCGATGAGCGACACTGCGCGGTATCAGACCCCCCTCTCCACCCGCTACGCATCGCCGCAGATGCAGGCCCTGTGGGGGGCGCAGCACCGCGCCGGCCTCTGGCGCCGGATCTGGCTCGCGCTGATGGAGGCCCAACGCGAACTGGGACTCGACGTTCCCCCCGAGGCGATCGACGACCTCCGCGCGCACCTCGACGACGCCGACCTCGCGGTGGCCGCCGGCTATGAGCGCCGATTTCGCCACGATGTGATGGCTCACATCCACGCCGTGGGTGATCAGGCCCCACGCGCACGACCCTACCTGCACCTGGGTGCCACCAGCGCCTTCATCACCGACAACGCCGATCTCCTGGTCGTCCGGGATGGGCTCCAGCTCCTGCTCGGCCGGACCCTCGCGCTTCTCGACACCCTGGCCCGGCAGGCCCGCGCCCATGCGGACCTCCCCTGCCTGGCCTATACCCACTTCCAGCCGGCCCAGCTCACCACCGTGGGCAAGAGGATGACGCTCTGGGCCCAGGATTTCGCCCTCGACGTGGAGGAGCTGCTCCACCGCCTCGCCACGCTCCGGGCCCGCGGGTGCAAGGGCACGACGGGAACCCAGGCGTCGTTTCTCGAGCTCTTCGGAGGGGACCACGAGCGGGTCCGTGCCCTGGACCGCCTGATCAGTGACCGCCTCGGGTTCGCGGCGGCCTTTGCCGTCACCGGGCAGACCTACCCGCGCAAGGTGGACGCGATGGTCCTCGATGCCTTGAGCGGTCTTGCCCAGTCCGCCGCCAAGATGGCGGTGGATCTGCGGCTGTTACAGCACGAGGGCGAGATCCTGGAGCCCTTCGAATCCGACCAGATCGGGTCCAGTGCCATGGCCTACAAGCGCAACCCGATGCGGGCCGAACGCATCGGGGCGATCGCGCGCTTCGTCATGGCGCTTCAGGCCAACGGAGCACAGACCGCAGCAACCCAGTGGCTCGAGCGCACCCTGGACGACAGCGCCAACCGCCGCATGACCCTGCCCGAGGCGTTTCTCGGGGTCGATGCCCTCCTGCTCCTTGCCGACAACGTGGCCGGGGGGCTGGAGGTCAGAGCCCCGGTCATCGCCCGGCATGTGGAGGCCCAGATGCCGTTCATGGCCACCGAGCGCTGGCTCATGCTGGCCGCCGCCCGAGGCGGGGACCGGCAGACGCTGCACGAGGTCATTCGCACCCACAGCATGGCCGCCGCGACCGCGGTGGCTGCCGGGTCTCCCAATGACCTCCTGGAGCGCCTGGCCGCGGATCCCGCGTTCTCCTCGATCCCCGCGGACCAGCTCCGGGCCGAACTCGACCCCCGCCGGTATGTGGGCCGCGCACCGGAACAGGTGACCGAGTTCCTGGAGGATCATCTCGAGCCGCTCCTGCGGCGCGCCCGGCCTCTCGCCACCGCCCTCACGGCGGCGGAGATCCGCGTATGACCGGCCTGCGGAGCACTGCGCTCCCCCTTCCCCTCTGGAGGCGGGGCAAGGTCCGGGAGGTCTATGAGGTCGACGCGGAACACCTCCTGCTCGTGGCCAGCGACCGGGTCAGCGCGTTCGACGTCGTCATGACCGAGCCGGTCCCGCGCAAGGGCGAGGTGCTCACCCAGATCTCCGCGTTCTGGTTCCGGCGCCTCGCTTCGCTGGGACCCACCCACTTCCTGACCGCGGACTGGCGGGAGATCGTGGACCGGATTCCCGCCCTCGCCTCTCACCCCGAGGGCGCGGGACGGTCCACGCTGGTCCGGCGCACGACTCCGGTCCCCTTCGAGTGTGTCGTGCGGGGCTACCTGTCGGGATCGGCCTGGGCCGAGTATGCCGCCCACGGTACCTTGGCCGGGGAACCGATGCCGCCGGGGCTCCCGGAAGCCGCCCGTCTCGACCCCCCGATCTTCTCACCGGCGACCAAGGCGGAAACCGGACATGATGAAAACGTGCCCTTCTCCCGGGTACGGGCTGCCCTCGGGACAGTCGCGGACCGGCTTCGGGAGCGGAGCCTGGCTCTTTTTCGGGCCGCGTCCGCCCATGCGCGCACCGTGGGCCTGATCCTGGCCGACACCAAATTCGAGTTCGGACACGACAGCAGCGGAGAGCTGGTGCTCATCGACGAGATTCTGACCCCCGACAGCTCCCGGTTCTGGCCTCTCGAACCGGGAGATGCAGCGGCCCACCGATCGGGATTCGACAAGCAGCCCCTGCGGGACCACCTGGCCCGGATGAAGGCGTCCGGCGCCTGGAACGGAGAGCCCCCTCCCCCACCCCTTCCTCCCGACGTGATCACCGCGATGACAACCCGCTACCTCGACGCGTATCACCGTCTGACCGGGGCCCCCCTGCCCGAGGTATCCTGATGCGCATCGCTCCCGAAGGATGGCCGTTCATCGGCATCGCGGCCGGCCTCCTGGCCCTCCTCGCGCTGGTCGCGCCGTGGTGGGTTCCCCTCCTCTGGCTCCCGGTGGCCGCCTGGGTGGTGGCCTTCTTCCGCGACCCGCCACGCGACACGGTGCGCGGGGACCGACTGATCCTGGCCCCGGCCGATGGCCGAATCGTCAGCATCATCCCGATCGATGAACCCGAATTTCTCGGAGGCCCGGCCACCCGGGTGTCGATCTTCATGAACGTGTTCAACGTCCACGTGAACCGGTATCCCTGCGAGGGAACCGTCGCCCACCGGGCCTATCACCCCGGCCGCTTTCTGAACGCGGCCTCGGAAAAGGCGAGCCGGGAGAACGAGCAGGCGACGATCGGCCTGGACACGACCCGGGGACGGATCCTCCTCCGCCAGATCGCCGGGCTCGTCGCGCGTCGCATCGTGACCGATCACGGCCCGGGGACCCCCGTGACCCAGGGGAGCCGGCTCGGCCTGATCCGGTTCGGATCCCGGGTCGATGTGTTCCTTCCTCCCGGGGTCACCGTGCGGGTTGCGCTGGGGGATCGCACGCGGGCCGCCGACACCATCCTGGCGGAGTGGTCATGATGCCCCCTCCCCCTCCCCCCGCCCACCCGACGGAAGAGCGCCGTCGAAGCGGTCGCATGAGGCGCGTGGTCGTCGTCATTCCCAGCGCCCTGACCCTGGGCAATCTCTTCTTCGGATTCTGGTCCATCGTCTCGGCCTATCGGGGAAATTTCATCTGGGCGGGGTGGTTCATCGTCTTTGCCGCCGTCCTCGACATGCTCGATGGACGGGTGGCGCGGCTCTCCGACACCGGCAGCCGATTCGGGGCGGAGCTCGATTCCCTCGTCGACGTCATCTCGTTCGGCGTGGCCCCCGCCTTTCTCATGTACTTTCTCGAGTTCCAGGCCGCGGGACGCTTCGGATGGGTGTTGTGCTACCTGTACGTGGTCGCCACGGCTGTCCGGCTGGCCCGCTACAACGTGCTCGCCAGCGGGGGGTCGTCCAGCCAGTGGTTCACGGGCCTCCCCTCGCCGTCGGCCGGCATGACGCTGGCCGTGTATTATCCCTTCAGTCAGACCGAGTGGTATCGGGCCTCATTGGCGTATCTCGATCTGCAACACGAGGGGTTGACGGTTCTCCTCCTGTTGCTGGCGGTGTTGATGGTGAGCAATGTGAAATACCCTCGCTGGCCCCGCATCGGACTGCGGACCTGGGGCGGCCGCCTCGGCATTCTCGCCCATGCGGTGATCCTCGGGGGTGCCCTTCTGGACCCGGCCGCTTTCCTCTTTCCTCTCGGTCTCGGCTACATGGCCTTTGGCATGCTCCGCACCATGGTGCTCGGATTGATCGAACGCAACGACCCCACGTCTCCCCGGAGTGCCGCATGAAGTTTCGGGCTCACATCCGCATCCTCCCCCGCCCCGGCCTCCTGGACCCCCAGGGGCAGGCCATCGCCCATGCCCTCACCGAGCTCGACTTTTCGGAGGCAAGCACGGTTCGAGTCGGCAAGGCGATCGAGGTCGACCTGGAGGCGGCGAACGCCACGGCCGCCACCCGGAGGGTGCGCGCCATGTGCGCCACCCTCCTGGCCAATCCGGTCACCGAGGATTTCCGCATCGAGATCGAGACCCGCTCGTGATCCGCGTTGCCGTGGTCGTCTATCCCGGGACCAACTGCGAGCACGAGACCGTGCGCGCCGTGGAGCTGGCCGGTGGATCCGCTTCCCTGGTCTGGCACCGCGCCACGTCCCTGGGCGGGGCCGACGCCGTGATCCTTCCCGGGGGGTTCAGCTACGGGGACTACCTCCGCTCCGGCGCCATCGCGCGCTTCAGTCCGATCACCGAGGCGATTCGCCGTCACGCGGCCGACGGGGGGCCGGTGGTCGGCATCTGCAACGGGTTCCAGATCCTCTGCGAGGCGGGACTCCTCCCCGGCGCCCTGACCCGCAACGCCGGGCTCCGCTTCACGTCGCGACCCGCGAACGTGATCGTCCACCGCACCGAGACGGTGGTGACCCGCGACTATGCCCCGGGCGCCCGGCTCTGCCTGCCGGTTGCCAACGGCGAGGGACGTTTCGTGGCCGATTCGAAGACCCTCGCCCGGTTGCGGGACAACGCCCAGATCGTGTTCACCTATGCCGCAGACCCCGCGGACAACCTCATTCCCGGGAACCCCTCGGGCGCCCTGGAGGACATCGCCGGCATCTGCAACCCGGGAGGTACCGTGGTGGGATGCATGCCTCACCCGGAACGTGTTGCCGATCCCCTCGTCTCGTCAGGCGAAGGGGCCCCCTTCTTCACTTCGCTCATCACCTCCCTCGTGGGCGCCGCACCCGCGCGACTCCCCTGACCCCCTGAGACGGACCGACCGATGACCACCGACAAACCGAGCCGGAACGAAGACGAATATTTCGCCAAGCAGAACGCCGAACTGCTGGAAGCCGCGCGCGCCCGGGCCGCCGAGGAGGCGGCCGCGGCGGAACGCCGGTCTCACTTCATGAAGTGCCCCAAGTCCGGCCACGACCTTGCCACGACCACCATCGAGAACACCCAGATCGACACCTGCCCCGCCTGCGGGGGAATCTGGCTGGACGCGGGGGAACTGGAGCAATTGACCCGCCGCGAGGACCCGGGAGTCTTTCGGAAGATCCTGGGCGACGTGGCGGCCGCGCTCCGCACGAGACCCTCGTGACCCCATCCGGCGCCGTCGCCTCCGTCCGGCCACGCCCCGGCGATCCGCCGA
Organism: Gemmatimonadales bacterium; assembly: GCA_041741375.1. GTDB lineage: Bacteria > Gemmatimonadota > Gemmatimonadetes > Gemmatimonadales > GWC2-71-9 > OFTM291. The sequence continues at coordinate 9,626 of JBGSKF010000033.1, forward strand.
TCACGCCGGCGCTGGTCCGGGAGCACAACCTGACCCCGGGGGAGTACCGTCGCATCCGGGCGGTTCTCGGCCGGACTCCGACCCTGACGGAACTCGGTGTCTTTTCCGCCCTCTGGTCGGAACACTGTTCCTACAAGCACTCCCGTCCCATCCTGCGCACCTTTCCCGTCGCCGGTCCTCACGTCATCCAGGGGCCCGGCGAGAACGCCGGCGTGCTCCGACTCCCCGAGGGCTGGGCCGTCGCATTCAAAATCGAGTCGCACAACCACCCCTCGGCGGTGGAACCCTATCAGGGAGCAGCCACAGGTGTGGGAGGGATTCTCCGCGACGTGTTTACCATGGGCGCCCGCCCCGTGGCGCTTCTCAACTCGCTCCGGCTCGGCCCCCTCGACGTGCCCCGCAACCGATACCTGTTTGCGGGAATCGTTCGCGGCATCGGAGATTACGGCAACTGCCTGGGCGTCCCGACCCTGGGCGGTGAGGTGGTGTTCGGAGACGGGTACACCGGCAACCCGCTCGTCAACGCGATGTGTGTCGGTCTCCTGCGGGAGAAGGACCTGATCCGCGCCAGGGCCGAGGGCGTGGATAATCTCCTCCTCGTGGTCGGGGCCGCCACCGGGCGGGATGGGATCCATGGCGCGAGCTTCGCCTCCGAGGAACTGACCGAGGCGAACGAGGCCCGGCGCCCCCAGGTCCAGGTGGGTGATCCCTTTACCGAAAAACTCCTGCTGGAGGCGAGCCTCGCCTTGATCCAGTCGGGGGAGATCGTCGCCATTCAGGACATGGGCGCCGCCGGTCTCACCAGTTCCTCGGCGGAAATGGCGGCCCGCGGAAGCGTCGGGGTCGAACTCGACACCAGCCGGGTCCCGTTGCGCGAACCGGGCATGAGCCCCTATGAGATTCTCCTCTCGGAATCCCAGGAACGGATGCTCGTGGTGGCCGAACCGGACCGGCTTGCGGCCATCGAGACGATCTGCCGTCGCTGGGAGCTGACGGCCACCCCGATCGGCCGCGTGACGGATGACGGCCTCTTCCGGGTGGTGCATGAGGGGAGGACCGTGGCGGCGATCCCCGGCGCTTCGCTCGTGGAGGACTGCCCCGTATACCACCCGGAAGCGCGGGAAAGCCGAGCCGCCGTGACCCGGCGCAGGACACGCCCCCCCGCGAACCGCCCCCTGCCGGGAGTCGTGGAGACTCTCGAACGGCTTCTCGATTCCCCGAGCCTGGCCAGCAAGAGATGGGTCTGGGAACAATACGACAGCACCGTGCAGGCCAACACAGCGTTCGGACCGGGCGGGGACGCCGGGGTGATCCGGGTGCCGGGAACCACGTTCGGACTCGCCGTGTCGGTCGACTGCAACAACCGCCACGTGGCCCTTGACCCGTACGAAGGGGGAAAGGCCGCCGTGGCGGAGGCCGCACGGAATGTGGCCTGCACCGGTGCCGTCCCGTTGGGAATCACCGATTGCCTGAATTTTGGCAGCCCCGAGAAGCCGGACGTGTTCTTCCAGTTTCGCGAAGCGTGCCGGGGCATCGGGGACGCCTGCCGGGCCTTCGACATCCCGGTGACGGGGGGCAACGTGAGTTTCTACAACGAGAGTCCCACCGGGGCCATCGATCCCACCCCGGTCGTCGGCATGGTGGGGCTCCTCCCGGACATCACCCGGCGCACCCCGAGCGGCTTTGAGTCACCCGGGAACCTCGTCGCCCTTCTCGGAATCACCACCGGCCATCTCGGCGGTTCTTCCTTCTGGGCCGAGGTTCTCGGCGTTGTGGGCGGAGATCCCCCCCCGGTTCATCTCGAGCGGGAGAGTGCTCTCCAGCGACTCCTGGCCGACGCCACCTCCTCCGGGATCCTCACCTCGGCCCACGACTGCTCCGACGGCGGCCTGGGCGTTGCCCTCGCCGAGGCTTGTCTCGGGGGTCCCTCCCGATCCACTCCCCCTGGTGCGAACCTCGACCTGACCACCTATGCCCCCTCCCTCTCTCCCCACGCCCTTCTCTTCGGAGAGGACCACGCGAGGGTGGTCGTGAGCTTCCCGGAGAACCGACGCAACGACCTGGCGGGACTCGCTCGACTCCACGGGGTTCCCCTGTTCGGCGCGGGCCGGGTGACCGCCCCGGGAACTCCCCTGCGTGTCACGGTGGGGAGGGTCACGTGGACGTGGGAAACCGATCGTCTGCGACACCTCCATGAGCAGGCGATCCCCCGCCGGATGGATCACACTCCCCGCGGAGAGGGCTGAGCGATGTGCGGCATCATCGGGGTCACCGGCCTTCCGGACGCGGCGCGACTCTGCCATATGGGTCTCTACGCCTTGCAGCACCGGGGTCAGGAGAGTGCCGGCATCGTCTCCATCGACCCAGGTGGCCAGCCTCACCTGCACCGGGGCATGGGACTCGTGTCCGAGGCGATTCCGGAGGAGCCTCTCTCCCGGCTGGCCGGTCGCCTCGCCGTGGGCCATACCCGGTACGCCACCACGGGGAGCAGCGTGCTCGCCAATGCCCAGCCCCACGTGGTCAACTACCGGAATGGACCCCTCGTCCTGGCCCACAACGGCAACCTGACCAATGCCGGCCCGATCCGCGCCGAGCTGGTCGACAAGGGGTCGATCTTCAGCAGTTCGTCGGACAGCGAAGTCATCATTCACTTGATTGCCCGAAGCGAAGCCCCCGACCCTGAACTCCAGATCCGGGTGGCCCTGGAGAGGGTGGAAGGAGCATTCAGCCTGGTCATGGCGGTGGGGCACACCCTCTATGCCGTGGTCGACCCCCGGGGCTTCCGTCCCCTCTTCCTCGGCGCCCTCGACACCGGTCACGTCGTGGCCAGTGAGACCTGCGCTTTCGACCTGCTCGGCGCGACCCTGATCCGCGAGCTCCAGCCGGGCGAGTTCATCCGCATCCATGAGGGGCGCATCGAGACCCTCACCCCCCTCCGGCCCAAGCCGGTCAGCCGGTGCATCTTCGAGCTGGTCTATTTTGCCCGCCCCGACAGCATCGTGTTCGGCCAGTCAGTCGACGGAGTGCGCCGGGAACTGGGCCGCCAACTCGCACGGGAACAGCCGGTACACAACGGCGAAGTCGTCTTCAGTGTCCCCGACAGCAGCAATGCCATGGCGCTGGGTTATTCGGAAACCAGCGGGATCAAGCTGGAACATGCCCTCATCCGCAACCACTACGTCGGGCGGACCTTCATCAACCCGACCCAGTCCGTCCGGGTGGCCAAGGTCCGGATCAAGTTCAATCCTGTCCGGGAGGTCATCGAGGGCCGCTCCGTGGTGGTCGTGGATGACAGTCTTGTCCGGGGCACCACCAGCAAGGGTCTGGTGCAGATGATTCGTGCCGCCGGAGCCCGTGAGGTGCACCTCCGGCTCGCCTCCCCCCCGATCACCGGACCCTGCCACTACGGAATCGACACACCGCGTCGCGAGGAGCTGATCGGCGCCACGCACACCGTGGAGGAGATCAGGACCTTTCTCGGGGTCAACTCCCTGGGCTACCTTTCTCTGGAGGGCATGCACAAGGCCGTGGCCGGAACCACCCGCTACTGCAATGCCTGTTTTTCCGGATCCTATCCCGTGCTGCCCACCAATGACCTGGCACGCACGCGTCACTTGCACCCCGTTCCCGGGAGGTCGGGATGAGCGAACCTTGGACCACGCCCCTCGTCTATTTCTTCGGTCAGGGCCGCGCCGACGGCACCTCCGCCATGAAGGACGTCCTCGGGGGAAAGGGAGCCGGGCTCGCCGAGATGACCAATCTCGGGATTCCGGTTCCTCCCGGGTTCACCCTCGCGTCCTCCCTCTGCACCGCCTATCTCGAGGACCGGCACTTTCCTCCCCGGCTGCGTGCCCAGGTCGAGTCGAATCTCGGCCGTCTGGAAGCTGCCACGAACAGACAGTTCGGGGGCACCGACGCCCCCCTTCTCCTGGCCGTCCGATCCGGGGCCGCCGTATCGATGCCCGGCATGATGGAGACCATTCTCAACCTCGGCCTGAACGAGCAGACGGTCGAGGCCCTGGCGCGGGAGAGTGGCGACGAACGGTTCGCCCTCGACTCATGGCGGCGCTTCCTGCAGATGTATTCCACCGTCGTGTTCGACGTGCCGAAGCCCCTGTTCGAGAAGGAGATCACGGCCGTCAAGAGATCCCTCGGTGTCGAGCGGGACGTCGACATCCCCCCGGACGGCCTCGCTCGCCTGGTTGAGGCCTTTCGCGACATCACCGAGAAGCACACGGGAACACCCTTTCCGTCCGATCCCCTCGATCAGCTCTGGGGGGCCATCCAGGCCGTCTTCGAGTCGTGGAACACCCGGCGGGCCATCGACTACAGGCGCCTCCACGGCATCCCTTCGAGCATGGGCACCGCCGTGAACATCATGGCGATGGTCTTCGGCAACATGGGCGACACCAGCGGCACCGGGGTCGTCTTCACCCGCAACCCTTCCACCGGGGAACCCCATCTCTATGGCGAGTTCCTGATGAATGCCCAGGGGGAGGACGTCGTCTCCGGCGTCCGGACCCCAGCACCGATCGACCAACTGGCTCAGCATCTGCCCGAGGCCCACGCCGAACTCCAGCGCGTGGCCCGAACCTTGGAGCGCCACTTCCGCGACATCCAGGATCTCGAGTTCACCATTGAGCGGGGCCGCCTCTACCTCCTGCAGACTCGCCGCGCCCAGCGCTCGGGACCCGCGGCCGTTCGGGCCGCGGTGGACATGGTGGACGAGGACCTGATCAGCCGGGAGGAGGCGATCGCCCGGATCCCCCCGGGCGACCTCGACCAGCTTCTCCACCCCACCATCGATGGCACCGCCCGTCTCGATCTCTTGACCACCGGCCTTCCCGCCTCTCCTGGTGCCGCCTCGGGGCGTATCGTTTTCACCGCCGACGTCGCCCAGGAGCGGGGACGCCAAGGCGAACCGGTCATCCTGGTTCGAGAGGAAACCAGTCCCGAGGATTTCCACGGCATGGTGGAGGCCCGCGCCATCCTCACCGCCCGGGGCGGGATGACGTCCCACGCCGCCGTGGTGGCCCGGGGAATGGGGAAACCCTGCGTGGCGGGGGCGACGGCCCTCACGGTGGATGCCACTGCGGGTACCCTCTCCGTCAACGGGCGCTCGGTGCCCGAGGGCGAGTGGATCACCTTGGATGGCAGCACCGGACGGGTCTATGCGGGGCAAGCCGCCCTGGTCGACCCTCGCCCGGGGGAGCACTACGAGCGGGTGATGGCGTGGGCCGATGAGCTCCGGCACCTTCGGGTGCGCGTGAATGCCGACACCCCGGCCGACGCCCACCGCGGTCGTGATTTTGGCGCCGAGGGGATCGGACTCTGTCGGACCGAGCACATGTTCTTCGAGGGGGAGCGGATCAACGCCATGCGGGAGATGATTCTGGCCCAGGATCTTCCCGGGCGGGAACGGGCGCTGGCCAAGCTCCTCCCGATGCAGCGCAACGACTTCGAGGGGATCTTCCGGGCCATGGAAGGATATCCCGTCACGATCCGCCTCCTCGACCCCCCCCTGCATGAGTTTTTGCCGCACGAGCCGGAAGAGATCGCGGTCCTGGCCGAGCAGATGGGACTGACCCCGGCGGATGTCCACCGCAGCGTGGACCGCCTCCGGGAAGTGAACCCGATGTTGGGGCTGCGTGGATGCCGGCTCGGCATCATCCATCCCGAGATCACGGCCATGCAGGTGCGTGCCATCTTCGAGGCGGCTTGCACCATCGCCTCGCGCAAGGGGCGCGTCCAACCCGAGGTCATGATTCCTCTCGTGGCTCATGTGCACGAGTTCCGGCGTCAGGCCCTGATCGTCCGGCAGGTGGCCGAGGAGGTGTTCCGGGAACGACAGATCACTGTCCCGTACCTGCTCGGCACGATGATCGAGCTGCCGCGCGCCGCTCTCACCGCCGATGAAATCGCCCGGGAAGCCCAGTTTTTCTCCTTCGGGACCAACGACCTGACCCAGACCACTTGGGGATTGTCGCGGGACGACGCCGGGGTGTTCCTCCCACTCTATGTCCACGAGGGAGTGGTCGAACAGGACCCCTTCGTGGTCCTCGACGAACACGGGGTCGGCAAGCTCATCACCATGGCCGCCGAACTGGGACGCACCACCCGCGCGGACCTGAAGCTCGGGATCTGCGGGGAGCATGGCGGGGATCCCGCGGCCATCGCCTTCTGCGAAAACCTCCGGATGAACTACGTGTCCTGCAGCCCTTTCCGGGTTCCGATCGCGCGCCTCGCCGCGGCCCAGGCGGCCCTGACCTCCCGAGGAACCATCAACCGGACACATGCCACCGTATGAGCACTCCTCCAGCCCCGCGCGTGGGGATCGTCATGGGATCCTCCTCGGACTGGCCCGTCATGGAGCACGCGGCCCGGAGGCTCGACCAGTTCCACGTGCCCTGCGAAACCCGGATCGTGTCGGCCCACCGAACCCCCGACCTGCTCTGGACATACGCGGAGCAGGCGGCGGAACGAGGTCTCGCCTGCATCATCGCCGGCGCGGGAGGAGCCGCCCATCTGCCGGGAATGCTCGCGGCGAAATGCACTGTTCCCGTCCTGGGCGTTCCGGTTCCCAGCCGCCACCTGCAGGGCATGGATTCCCTGCTGTCGATCGTGCAGATGCCCGCCGGGATCCCCGTGGCCACGTTCGCCATCGGTGAGGCGGGAGCCCACAACGCGGCCCTTTTCGCCATCGCCATGCTCGGGGTGACGGATCCGAGGCTCCGGGCAGAACTCGAGGACTTTCGTCGGGCACAGCGGGACCTCATCCACAGCCAGACCCTCCCCGCCCCACAATGATCCTCCCGGGAGCCACGCTGGGGCTTCTGGGCGGAGGACAGCTCGGACGGATGTTCACCGCCCAGGCTCGGCGGATGGGGTACGAGGTGGTCGTACTCGATCCGGATCCCGGAAGCCCGGCGGGGGCTCTGGCCACGAGACATCTCGCGGCATCCTACACCGACGCCACCGCACTGGAGGAGATGGCCCGAACCACCAGCGTCGTCACCACCGAATTCGAGAATGTGCCCGCCGACGCGCTCCACCTGCTTGCCACCCGGGTGCGGGTCGCCCCGGGAGCCACCGCCGTGCACACCACCCAGGATCGGATCCGGGAAAAGCAGTTCCTGCACGACCAGGGGATCGCCACCGCGCCCTTTGCCGTGGTGCGTACCCCGGACGACCTGGCCGGTGCCTGGACTCAGGTTGGCGCGCCGGCCCTTTTCAAGACCAGCCAGCTCGGCTACGATGGCAAGGGCCAACTCCCGGTTTGCACCCTGCGCGACTTGGAGACCGACTTCACCCAACTCGGCGGCGTGCCCGGGGTGCTCGAGCACCGGCTTCCCCTGGAGGCCGAACTCTCCGTCGTTCTCGCCCGGGGTGACGACGGGCGCGTGGCCGCCTTTCCCGCCGGCGACAACATCCACCACCAGGGGATCCTCGACACCACCACGCTCCCCTCGGCGCTTCCCGCCTCGATTACGGAGCAGGCCACCCGCTGCGCCGTCCTCATCGCCGAGCGCCTGGAGTACGTCGGGGTGCTCGGCGTGGAATTCTTCGTGGCACGAGGAGGGCTCCTCTACGCCAACGAGATCGCGCCTCGGCCGCACAACAGCGGTCACTTCACCCAGGACGCCTGCACCGTCTGCCAGTTCGAGCAGCAGGTGCGCGCCATCTGCGGACTTCCTCTCGGCCACCCCGCGCTGCTGTCTCCGGTGTGCATGATCAATCTGCTCGGCGATCTCTGGGAGCACGGGGCCCCGCACTGGGACCGGGTCCTCGATCTTCCCGGAGTCACCCTGCACCTGTACGGCAAGGCGACCCCCCGGCCGGGGCGGAAAATGGGCCACCTGAATTGTCTGGCCCCCACGGCGGAGGAGGCGTTCACCCTCGCACACCGAGCCCGGGATCTTCTCACTCAACCCTGAACAAAGGGCGGCTCACGAGCCGCCCCTACTGCACCCTGCACCCTGAACAGAGGGCGGCTCACTGGCCGCCCCTACAAGCAACGGGCCGGGAGCACCCTGCCCCCGGCCCGCCACACGCCCTGAGCTCGCCTACTTCTTCGGGTTCAGAATATCATCGATCTGCGCCCGAGCCGCTTCAAGATGCGCCCGGGTTTCCCGGTTGGAGGCCTTGGCCACGGCCGCCTGCAGTTGGCCGTCCAGCGCACGAAGTTCACTGCGGAGCAACGCCTTGACGTCGCTCGTGGCTCGCGCGGGCTGGAACTGCCGGGCAAACTGAGGCGGCAGCCCCTGCGGCAGGGCCGGGGTCGCCGGCGGATTGAGCTTGTTGCTCGCTGTGGTCAGGTAGACCCGCTGCAGTTCCCGGCGGAAGGGATCGATCGACACCGAGCCGGCCCGCAGCTCGGACCAGACCCCGCCTCGCAGATCCGAGAGCATGTCGCCCAGGGAGTAGACGTTCGCCTTGTTCGGCTCCAGGGCCTCGAACTCGATCAACCGCTCCATCCGTCGATCGTTGAGGAGGCCGTTCAGCACACCAGCCTGGGCGCCGTTGATGCGCCGAATGGCACCCTCGACCTCGATCTTCCGCAACACATCGGTGTTCAGGAAGAAGGTCGGGGTGGCGAAGGCGTTGTCGTTCAGGAAGCGAACGGCCTCCCGTTGCCGGCTCCGGCTGATGGGCACGAAGCGGACGCCGTCCTGTCCCGCCACCTTTTCCTGGGCGAGGGTACCGCCCACCACCTGGGTGACGTGGCTCAGTTCCCGCGACCACTGTCCCACCAGGCGATCATAGAGCATCTCCAGATCGTCGTAATTCTCACCGTCCGTTGTTCCCGCCTGAAGGAGAAGGGGAACGAGGCGCTTGATGTTCCGCATCCCCCAGCCCGTCGCCTTCACGGGGTCGTCATCACCGACCGCCTCGTTGTGGTCACCCGGGTCGGATCCGCCGGATCCCTGCACGTTGAACCGGTACCAGGGCACCGTGTCCTGCTCCCGGGCCCATTCGTCGAGGGTGGCCTTTTCCGCATCCGGGGAGGCGGCCCCGGGAATCGGCTTGTATCCCCACATCGTGGCCCACTTGTCATAGGGGCCGATGATCGGCGAAAGGTCTTCAATGGCGATGCTGTCCTCGGGCTGGGCCACGTAGTTCCAGCGCGAATAGTCCATCAGCGTCGGCGTGTGTCCCATCCGGGCCACCCAGGTCCGGCTGCGAACACTGTCGACCGGGTACGTGGAGGACGCCTTCTGGTTGTGCTGGAAGCCGAGGGTATGTCCCACCTCGTGCGCCACCACATATTGCACGAGCCGGCCCATCAAGGCATCCGGATAGGGCCACTGCAGGGCCTGCGGATCGAGGTGCCCCACCTGAGTGAAGTACCAGCTCCGCAGCAGATTCATGATGTTGTGGAACATGTAGACGTCGGCTTCGAGAATCTCGCCGGTCCGGGGGTCGTGCACGTGGGGCCCCTGAGCGTTCTCCGTGGTCGAGGGGAGCCACCGGATCACCGAGTACCGGGCATCCTCGGCGGACCAGTTCGGGTCCTCCGCTTTGGTCGGGGCGTCCTTGGCCACGATCCCGTTCCGGAATCCGGCCGCCTCGAACGCGGGCTTCCACTGCTCGATCCCCGCCTTCACGTAGGGGACAAGCCAGGTGGGCGTTGCGGGATCCACGTAATAGGTAATCGGCTTGACCGGATCGGAAATGGCGGCGGTCGGATCCTTCTTCTCGAGGCGATACCGGGTGATGAAGGTGCGCTGCTGGGCCCTCTGTTCCGGCCGGCTGAAGTCCAGATAACCGGTCGAGAAGTATCCCACGCGCCGGTCGAAGAGCCGCGGCATCATCGGGTCATCGGGGAGCTTCACCATACTCCAGTGCATCACCAGGGAGGTGGTCCGGTTGGCCGCATTGTTCCCACCGAAAGGACCACCACCACCACCACCGCCCCCCGCGGCGCCCGGAGGAGGTCCGGCTGTGAGCACGGCCTCAACCTCGACGTTGATCGGATATCCGGCCACCCGCTCGATGAAGGAGCGGGTCTGGTCGGGGTTCCCCCGCATGTTGTTGCCGGGCCCGATCTCGGGCGGCGGACTCGTGAAGAGGCGGGTCACGTCAACCACCGCCGCGCTGTCGGGGCCGTAGGTCTCGACGTTGAACGCACCCAGGATGGGGCCGTAGTTGGACGCATCCACGGCCTGGGCGATGGGAGACGTGGGGTCGGCCACCATGTTGTAGTTGATGGACCGCACGATCACCCGGTCCCCGCGCCGTTCCCACCGCAGCACCCGGGGCTGCCCCACCTGCTGGCCTCCGTAGGGGCCGCCGCCGGTGGCACCCTCGGGCGCCTTGGCGAGCCGGGTCACCACAAGGATCTCCTTGCCGAGCAGCGCGTTGGGGATCTCGAACATCAGCTTGCTGCCCACCATGTGGCTCTTCCAAAGGCCGTCCTGGCTCTTCGCCTCGCTGGTGATCACCCGATTGTACGGACGGGGAGCAGGCTCCCCCGCACCGCCACCGGGGCCACCGGCTCCCGGGCCACCCGGGCCGCCCGGACGAACGGCGCCGCCGGGACCGCCCGGCGTGGGACGAGAGGGCTGCTCGGCCGGAGTCGGCGTGACGGCTGGTGTGGGTTGACCCGGGACCGGAGCGGGCGGGAGGGGAGGGGGCGGCGTGTAGCAGCCAACCAGGACGAATGAGGCGCCAAGCAGGAGCTGGCGCAGGCGCGGGGAATCAATCTTCGGCAAGGAATCCTCCGGAAGGGAACCGGTGCCCGGACCGGGCGATGTGCGTTCGGAACCAACACGCGGGAACCGTGGATACTAGCCCGGTCGGGGCGATGGGGGAAGCGCCCGCACGGGGGATGACCCGAATGGGGCCCGATGCCGAATGGCAGACGCTCTATCGTACCGCGATCACCGCCCACCGAGCCCCACTGTCCCGGGCACCCAGAAATTTCAGGATCGCGTCTGCCCTGTCCGTAGCCTGGTCGGCCATCCCGGCGACCCTCCGGAGTTCCCGAGCATCGCGCGGCGACGGAAGGACCACGACAAGGAAGGTGTCGACAACGGCGGGAGGCTGGGGGGGGGTGCCGGACATGGCTGCGGCCCTGTTGCCTGAGTAGCGACCTCCCAAGCCACATGCGCCCGTGTAGACATACCGGATGCCGTCTCCCAAGCCCGCAGGCACGGCCTCCTGGCACGGGCCAAATCCGAAATCTGGAAGCGGACTCCACCCGCTGAAATGGCGGGGCCGGGGGAGGGTCAGCCTATGGGGCCCGGCGGGGAGTGCGATCCCGTGGTCGGAGGAGACGACCTCCACGTCATCTGCCGAGATGTCGAACACGGCCAGGTGTCCTGGCGCAGTCAGACGAAACTCGACCCTGACCTCTCGCTCGCTGTACCGGAGGTTCACCGGCAGTGAATCCGGCACCAACTCCTGAGCGCCGACCTGGCCCACCCCAGCGAAACCGAGCACGAGCGCCAGACGCCATCCTCGAGATTTCATGGTCTCCTCCCGCATCGAGCCTGGGAAAACGGACCACCCCAAAACACTACAGCGCCGAGATGCCGGTGTCAATCCCGTGCCCTGCCGCCCCCTCCTCCCTCGCGCTATGCCTCCTCCACGATATCGCCATGTGCTCTGGTCTGAAGACGGCTCAGGATGTTGATCCCCGTCGCCGCCTCGATCTGCTTGGTCAACTGGATGATCGCCGTCGGGAGCTGCCCGGCGGCGTTGGCCACCCCCGTGGCGCCGCTACCCGAGTCGAAAACCGTCACCTTGTCTATCTGCATCTCCCCCACCGACCCGCTGATCTCCCGAATGATGTCAGGAAGCATGTTGAGGATGAAGATCCGCTCGGCCTCCGTCCCCGCCGACTGATACAGCTTGATCGTCTGCTCCAGCACGAACAGTTTCGCCTTCCCGTCCTCCGCGATCGTGGCGGCGACACCCTTGGCGCGCGCTTCCGCGGCCTCCTGCTCGGCTCTCGCGGGGAGGAGCACGTCGGCCTCGAGGCGCCTCTGCTCCAGGCTGATCCTCTCCTGCTGCAGCGTCTGCTCGGCCACCACTCTCGCCTTCTCACCGGCCACCGCCGCCTCGGCCTCGCGCGCCACCGCCTCACCCTCCAGCTCCGCCCGCCGCACCCGGAGCCGATTGCTTTCCTCGGCGATGCGCAGGTCCGCCTGCAGGGATGCCACCTGGGCCGCCTGTCGTGCCGCCGCCTCCGTCTGTTCCGCCTCCGCCGACCGCTGCGCCTCGGCCACCCGGGAGATCTTGAGGATCTCGGCTGTCTTCTGACGTCCGATTGAGCCGAGGTAGTTCACCTCATCGGTCACGTTCTGGATCTTCAGGGTGTCGAGCTCGAGGCCGAGCTTGCGGAGATCCTCGTCGGCCTCCTCGATCAACCGCTGGGCAAACTTCAGCCGGTCCTCGTTCACCTCTTCAGGGGTCAGGGTGGCGAGCACACCGCGGAGGTTCCCTTCCAGCGTGTCCTTGGCAATCTGCATCACCTCATCGAACGGCTTGTCGAGGAGGCGCTCCACCGCGTTGTGCGACGTCGGGTCGCGCCCACTGACCTTCACGTTGGCGATCCCCTGCACCAGCAGGGGAATCCCCCCCTTCGAGTAGGCGTTGCGGACCGCCACCTCGATCGGAATGGTGCGGAGGTCGATCCGCGACACCCGTTCGATCAGGGGGATCCGCAACGTCCGGCCTCCGCGCAGGACGCGGTAGCCGATCTCGCGCCCATCGACCGCCGTGCGCCGCCGGCCGGTGATGACCACCATCTCGTTGGGCAGACAGATGACGATCAGTGCCTTGACCGCGAGGATGATGGCGAGGATGACGCCCAGCAGCACGCCTCCGATGGTCCCGACAATGACGAGGTCCATGCGTTTTCTCTCAGGTGGAAGGGGGAGTCTCGAGCTGGGTGGCCGGCATGACGCTGGCCACCCCGTGCGAGGTACTCAGGATGATTGCCTCCTGGCCGACCGCGAGGGGACCGTCCACCTCCCCGGCCAGGGTCGCGGTCAGGTACATCTCGCGCCCGGCGATGAGGCAGGCGATCTGCCCCGGGCTTTCCGCGCTGATGGGAAGGACGACCCGTGCCAGGGCGCCGTGAAAGTCCTCGTCGCCCAGGATGTCCACGGAGGAGTCGGTGCGCCGGAGCCAGGTGAACACGCCGTGGGCCAGGCCCATCGACACCACGCCGAGGGCCGCCGCGGAGCCCAGCACGACGACGGGGGCCGCGCCGAATGCCGTCAGGAGGAGGCCGGTCACACCGAAGGCCGCGAGGAGGAAGGTCAGGTTGCGGGTGCTGAAGAGGCCGAGAAGCAAATGGCTCGCTCCGCCGGTGTCGCCGTCGCCCAGGTCACCGGCGTCGGAAGCATCGGATCCATCATCTCCGCCGCCCAGCGTGGAGAAGAGGAGGAGGCCGACGCCGAGAATGGTGCAGATCAGATAGACCGACGTCATCCCGATCACCTCGTCGCGTTGGGACAGGACTGAAAGATTGTCTGGTCGGGCCAGGATTGGGAAGGGTAAGTCGGTGCCGCCTTGCGGGAATCTCAGGTATCGGCGTGGGCCGCCGTCTCGGCAGCGAAGACCTCCTCCGCAGATTTTCCGGTCAATCGCATGTACATGGCGTCGGGACACAGATCGATCCCGGCTCCCCATTCGATGGCACCGTGGGAAGCAATCTGAACCGACTCAAAGAGCCTCGGGTTGTTCCAGGCGGCAAAGACACCGCGTCCTGCCAGGTCGGAGAGATCAATTTCTCCTTCGGCACCGTCATCATAACGAAGCCAGATCCTGTGGTCCGGGAGCGCCTTGACGTCAATGTACCGGCCCTGGTTTCCTGGACAAGTGGCAGCCTACTTCAGGCTGCCTTGGGGGTGCGCTCCTGACGGACCTGGGCCGGGGTCTTATGCCCATGTCGCTCCAGTAGCCACCCCCGGTTGTACTGCTCGATGAATCGG
>JBGSKF010000034.1:0-4711 GCA_041741375.1 Gemmatimonadales bacterium
GGGAGTAGGGAGTAGGGAGTAGGGAGTAGGGAGTAGGGAGTAGGGAGTAGGGAGTAGGGAATAGGGAATAGGGTGTAGGGAATAGGGAGTAGGGGAGCGGCCGACTCGAAGAATGACCAGCAAGGTGGTGCCCCATGAGAGCGAGTCTCGTCCTGATGTTGGCGCTGGGTGCGTGCGGCCCGGGGGTGTCGGTGAAGCCGGTCCCTCCTCCGTCCCCCGAAATCACCCCACCCTCTTTCCGGGTCGTCTCTGCCGACCTCGACCGGGGTCGGATCGTCGTCGAATCGGAGGTTCCGATGACCGTGGGGGTCTACCTCCTCGCTCCGGCGGGAATCCGGTTTCTCGGCCTTACCGACGATTCTCTCCCCACAGGGCAAGAGCACCAGGCTGCCCGGGCACGATCCCCGTGGGAAGCTCGAGCAGGTTCCCAGAATGCGGTCTACGATGGCCCCCATGGTTCCACAGCATTCCAGGTCGGGGGTGTCAATCGAGTGTGCACCAGAGTGGGTGGTGATCCCGATGCCTCGACCGTCCGTGGCCGGACTTTCTGCAGCTACTCGCTCGGTGTGCCCGGGAGCCTGACCTCCAACCCGGCTCGGGTGCCGCGATCGAAGGCGCGTTCTCTCACCCTCCTCCTCGTGGGGGTTGAGGGACCTGTCGGCGCCCATCGGTTTCAGGAATCGGCCAAGGGCCTTCGCATGACCACCGAGGAGGACCTGATCCTCGAGCTGGGGGAGCGGGTGGCCGGTGGTCCAGCCGGTTGGAACGCAGCCATTCTTCACTCCCGTCGACCGAACTCCTCCCGCTGACCTGCCCGCGTTTCCGGTTTCGAGGGGTCACGCGAAGACCCGAAGGACGCGAAGGGAAGTTTGAAGAGCGCGCCGAGCCCGTCATCGCGAGGACCCCGCAGGGGTCCGTGGCGATCCCGTGAGCGATTGCTCGCGTGGTCAGGGAGGGCTGGCCTTCCGACCGGAGTCCCTGTCCCCGCCTGGACTCATCCTTCCGACGTAGTCCCGACCCGCCCGAATGATCGATTGGTATGCCCATGCCTCCCCGGTAGTGTTCAGGGTCCGACACTGGGCGGGTCTTCATGCCCGCCGTTTCCCGAGGAGTTCGCATGTCCAGATATCGTTCGCTTTCCCTGCTCGCCGCAGCCACCACTCTCGGTGTTGCTTCCCCCCTGGTCGCCCAGGATCGGAGTGCCGTAAGCACCGCTGATCTGGATGCCGCCGTCGCAGCCCGTCCGGGGGCCAATCGCGAAGCGGTCCGGTCTCTTCTCTCCAGTGATCGCGCCCGGCAGGTGGCCGGCCAGATGGGAGTGAGCCCCGCCGATCTGTCGGCCCGGGTGGCCGCCCTGGACGGGGCGTCGCTGGATCGGCTTGCCCAGCAGGCCGGGGTCACTGACCAGGTCCTGGCCGGTGGGGACCAGAAGGTGGTGATCAGCACCACGGTCATCATCATTATTCTGCTCGTGCTCATCCTGCTGGCGGTGTAAGCACTGGCACGTTGACGCGCCGGTGCGGTCCACCGTGCGGTTCGTCATGGCGGGACTGGGGATCCTGACTGAAATCGGCAGCACCGCGGGGATGGCGCAGGCTCCCCCCGCGGCGCGGCCCTCTGGTCCTCCTGTCGTGTTGGATGTACCCTATCTCCCCCAATCGGTTCTGCTCTGCGGTGGCGCGGCCGTCGCCATGGTCGAGCGATGGTGGGGGCGACGGGGTGTGTACGCCGAGGATTTCAGCGCGTTGGTGCGGCACGACCGGGGCGGGATTCTTACGACGGAACTCGACTCGGCCACTCGCGCCCGGGGATGGGACACCAGGGCCTTTCGCGGGACCCCCGACCTGATTCAACAGTCACTCCGCGACAGCATTCCGGTGGTGGCTCTCATCGAGTCGGGCCGCGACGAATACCACTACGTCGTCGTGCTCGCATGGAGCGGCGGCACGGTCGTGATCCATGATCCCGCCATCGCCCCCTTCATGACCATGGACGAGACCACCTTCCTGGCGCGGTGGGGCGTGGCCGATCGCTGGGCACTGGTGATCCGGCCCATGCCGACACCGATCCCGTCGCCTGTCGCACCCTCCGAGACCCCGGCACCGGCGCCGCCCGCGGATCCGATGCCATGCGCTCCCTGGATCGACTCGGCGCTCGACGCCGTGGCTGCCGACCAACTGGACGCCGCCGCCCGGTTGCTCACCGAGGCCCGACAGGCCTGCCCCCAGGAACCGTTGATCCTCAGAGAAATGGCCGCTGTCCGATTCCGGCAGGGACGCCATGCCGATGCCATCCCCCTCGTCACCCGGTACCTGGCGATCGTCCCCGACGACGCGCTGGGGTGGCAGATCCTCGCCACCAGCCGGTACCTCACCGGCGATGAGGATGGCGCACTCTCCGCCTGGAACCATGTCGGGCGCCCCACGGTGGATCTCCTCAGGATCGACGGAACCCGGGAGATCCGGTTCCGCCAGATTGCGGACGCGATGTCTGTGCCCCATGCCACGGTGCTCACTCCGTCGCGCCTCGCGCTGGCTCGGCGCCGGGTTTCCGAGATCCCCGCGCTCCGTTCCTCGTCCGTGTCCTACCAGCCGGTTGTTGGCGGCGTGGTGGAGGTCCGTGCCGCCGTGGTGGAACGCCCGATGGTGGGTCCCGCCTGGCGCCTGGCGGCGGCGGGCCTGATCCGGGCCCTGGCCCGGAGCGAGGTGGGCGTCGAGGTGGCCAGTCCCACGGGAGGCGGAGAACTCTGGAGTGCCCTCTATCGCTGGGAGACCGCCCGCCCCCGGGTCGCCTTCCGGTCCGACATTCCGGTCGGCTTTCCCTTCCCGGGGGTGATCGGAATGGAGGGCGCCTGGGAGCGGGTCCGTTTTGCGATCGATACGGCGAACGACCGGGTGGTCGAGGACTCGCGACGATCAGCCGCGGTGGAATTCGGCGGGTGGATCTCTCCCGGGGTGCGGCCGTCGGCGGGAGTGCGGGTGGAGCGCTGGTCCGGGAGCCGGGACTTCCTGGTGGTGTCGGCCGGGACCACGGTGCGTGGGTGGGGCGACCGGTTCAGGCTGACGGTGGTGGGGGAGCAGGCGGCCGCGCTCTCGGCCCCCTCCTCGTACACACGGGGTGGCCTCCGTGCGACGTGGGCCTCCTCGCCCGGGCTGGGTCGCGCGGCCTGGTCCACCCGTCTCGGGGTCGACGGGGTGAGCTCGCGGGCCCCGCTGGGGACCTGGCCGGTGACCGGCAGCAACCTTTCGTGGGCCATTCCGCTGCGGGCGGAACCGGGGAGCCGCGATGGTGCCCTGGCCGGCCGGAGAGCGGGCCGGGGGATTCTCCACGCGGGACTCGCGGGGGACCATCCCATCCACCGCGTTGGACCGTTCATCCTCGCGGTGGGCTTGTTTCTCGATGGGGCCCGGGTGATCTCGGCGGCGGACGGATTGGGAAACGACCGGTTCTACCTGGACGGCGGAGGCGGACTTCGCGTGGGGATCGCCGAGGGGGACCTGGGGGTTCTGCGAATTGACTGGGGCCGGGGCCTCCTGGACCGTCGCTCAGCCCTGACCGTGGGTGTGCACCGCGACTGGCCGCTGTTCCAGGGTCGCTGACAGCACTCATTCCGGAAAATTGTCGGAGCCTCACACGAAGAGCCTACCGTGCCATCGGAGCGTCACCCCGGCGGACGCCGGGGTCCATCTTCGAACTTCGACCTTCGAGCTTCTAACTTCCTGAAGCCCTTCAGGGCCTGTCGCGCGGAGCGCGCCGAGCCCGGCTTTCAAGCCGGGGAAACGTGCCCGGATCGCGACGCCAAGTGCCGGAGGGCTGTCCCGACGGCGGCCATCAGTTCGTCGAACGTGAACGGTTTCTGAACCAGGATACCCCGGGAGTCGAGGGCATCCTGCCGTTGGAGTTCCCCAGACGAGAACCCGGACATGAAGAGGACCGGCAGATCCGGCCACTGTTCCTTCAAGCGCCGTGCCAATGCGGCTCCACCGATGCCCGGCATCATCAGGTCGGTGAGCACCAGGTCCGGGGGCCCGTGCCCGTCGATGGTTGTCAGGGCATCGCCTCCATCCCGCGCCTGCAGCACATGGAATCCCTCCTGCTCCAGACAACGGGCGACCACCGAGAGAACGGCTGGCTCGTCATCCACCACGAGCACCGTGACTCCGTCCCAGGTCCTGGTCGGATCGGAGGGCGGACGAATCCGCTCTCGGGGGAGTGGTGTGGGAGTGGGAAGGAGGGGGAGAAACACGGTGAACGTCGTGCCCAGGCCTGACGCACTTGCCACGGTGATGTATCCCTGGTGCTGTCCCAGGATGCCCTGGACCGCGGAGAGACCGAGCCCGGTTCCCTGGTCCAGGGGCTTGGTGGTGAAGAAGGGCTCAAAGATCCGCCCCTGAACCGCCGGATCGATCCCCATGCCGGTATCCCTCACGAGGAGAGTGGCATACCGGCCTGCCGGGATGGTCGCCCCATCCCCGGCGGCGATGCCCTCCGGAAGCTCGGCCGCGGCGGTGGTGAGAGTGAGAGTGCCCCCGTCGGGCATGGCGTCTCGAGCATTGACCGCAAGATTGAGAATGTACCGGCCCTGGTTTCCTGGACAAGTGGCAGCCTACTTCAGGCTGCCTTGGGGGTGCGCTCCTGACGGACCTGGGCCGGGGTCTTATGCCCATGTCGCTCCAGTAGCCACCCCCGGTTGTACTGCTCGATGAATCGG
>JBGSKF010000035.1:0-39004 GCA_041741375.1 Gemmatimonadales bacterium
CGCGCGGCAGCACCTCGATCGAGGGCGCGGCGGTGACCCGTCCCGAACGCGCGACGGCTCGGAACGTCGCGTTCACCCAAAGCAGCCAGGGGCAGCAGGATCCTCCGTCGCGGGCCAAGGCACGGCCCAGCCGTCCTGAGCGTGCCAAGGAACCGACCCTGGTGAGGCGGAAGGATCGCCCTTCCTCTACGCGATCCGATCCGAAAGCAGCTCGGCCGAGTACCGAGCGGGCCCGGCCTGCAGAACGTCCCGCCGCCCGACCTTCGGGTGATCGGCGGCCCACTGCCACTCAGGCGCGTCCGTCAGGTTCGGATCGGCCGTCCGTGAATCGTTCCCGGCCGCCGAGTTCCACGAAGGCCGCTCCCTCCCGGCCTGCGGCCAAGGGAGGACAGCCCGCGGGAGGCGGAAAGGCATCGAAGGGGTCGGGCTCGGGGAGCCGGTCGCGCTCGCGGCGGCCCTGAAGAAGTGTGAAGTATGCAGTTCGAAGTTTGAAGGGAACCCGTGTTGTCATTGCGAGGGCCCGGAGGACCCGTGGCAATTCCAATCCTGGGCCACGTGACGCCGGGTCGGCGTTCGTGCCGGAGACAACCCGGACGGGTTCCCGTGGGAAGGCCTGCCATCCTCGCGCGTCACCACCCTCCGCTCACGAGATCGCCACGGCGGCGTGCGCCGCCTCGCGATGACCGCCTTCCCCTTCCTCCTTCAAACTTCGAACTTCGCACTTGCTCTGTTGTTCCCTCCCCCGGCTATAATTCCGGACTCTTCCCCGCGTTCCCCGGTTCACCCCAGCGCCAGGTGCGTTCCGATGCCGAGCCAGGTTCCGATCCTTCTCACGCTCCTTTCGCTCGTGGGCTCCACCCTTCCAGCGCAGGACGAGCCGGGTTGGATGCGACACCCCGCGATCTCCCCCGATGGCCGGACCATTGTCTTCACGCACAAGGGTGATCTCTACCGGGTCCCCTCCTCCGGGGGGGCGGCACTCGCGCTCACCGCGCATTCCGCTCACGATTTCATGCCGGTCTGGAGTCACGACGGGAAGTCGATCGCCTTTGCCAGCGATCGTTACGGCAATTTCGACATCTTCGTGATTCCCGCCTCGGGCGGTGAGGCCCGGCGGCTCACCTTCCATTCCGCGAGCGAGTACCCCTACACCTTCACACCGGACGACGGAGGAGTGGTCTTCGGGGCGGCGCGCCTCGATGCCGCCACAAGCCGGCTCTATCCGACCGCCTCCCAGCCCGAACTCTACGAGGTGCCCACGGAGGGAGGGCGGCCGGTTCAATGGCTCACGACGCCCGCGGAAAAGACCTCCCTCAGCCGGGATGGCCGGTGGATGCTCTATCAGGACCGGAAGGGGGGAGAGAACGAATGGAGAAAGCACCATGTGTCGGCCATTGCCAGGGACATCTGGCTGCATGACCGCGAGAGCGGGAGCCATCGCCAGCTGACCACCTTTGCCGGCGAGGACCGCGATCCGGTGTTTGCCGAGGGGGACAGCATCTTCTACTACCTGAGCGAGGCGAGTGGCACGTTCAACGTGCACCGGATGTCGCTCGCGGGGGGCGTCTCGGAGCAGGTAACCTCCTTCACCGGGATCCCGGTCCGGTTCCTGAGCCGATCGGCGACGGGGGTGCTGGCGTTCAGTCACGATGGACAGATCTACACGCTCACACCGGGGAGGGAGCCGGAGCGGGTTCGGATCACCGTGGCCTCCGATGCGCGGCGCAACAACGAGCGGGTGGTGGCCGTGACGGGAGGGGCGCGTGAGCTGGCCGTCGCCCCGTCGGGAAAGGAAGTCGCCTTCATCTTTCGCGGCGATGTCTTCGTGGCGAGTGTCGAGGGCGGGGTCACAAAGCAGATCACTCGAACGCCCGAGGCGGAGACCGGGATCGGATTCTCGCCCGACGGCAAGGCGATCATCTATGCCTCGGAGCGCGGGGGACGGTGGGCCATCTACGAGGCGCGTCGTGCGCGGGACGCCGAGGCGCAATTCTTCACCTCGACGGTGATCCGGGAAACACCGGTGATCGCGAACGACCGGCAGAACACCCAGCCCCTGTATTCGCCGGATGGGAGGGAGATCGCGTTTGTCGAGGGACTCAACACCCTCCGGGTCTTCACCGTCGCCACGCGCCAGGTCAGAACTCTCCTCACCGATCAGCAACTCTTCTCGACCCGTCGCAATCACCATTTCGTCTGGAGTCCGGACGGGAAGTGGATGCTCTTCGACTTCGCCGTGCCGGGCATCGCGCCGGGCGAAGTGGGCCTGGTGCGAGCCGACGGAAGCGGCCCGGTCCGGAACCTCACGGAGAGCGGGTTTGACGACGGGTCCGCCACCTGGATCCAGGGTGGCGCGGCCCTGCTCTGGCGGAGCAACCGAGACGGGCTCAAGTCCCTCGCCCAGACCGGGGGCACTCAGGCCGACGTGTACGCCATGTTCCTCACCCAGGAAGCGTGGGACCGGTTCCGGCTGACCAAGGAGGAATACGCTTTGCTGAAGGAGGAGGAGGAGAAGAAGGCGAAGGCCCTCTCCCCGGCCGACTCCGCCAAGCGACCGCCTACGGACACCCTGGTGCTCGCCTTGGAGAGCGTCCAGCTTCGGAAGGCACGCCTCACCATCCATTCCTCCTCGCTCGGCGACGCCCTGGTGAGCAAGGACGGCGAAACCCTCTATTATCTCGCCCGGTTCGAGCGAGGGTTCAACCTCTGGTCCACCAACCTGCGGACCCGGGAAACCAGGATGCTCCTCCCGCTCAACGCCAACGGGGGCCGGATGGCGTGGGACAAGGAACAGAAGCGCATTTTCCTGCTGGCGGACGGGGCGATCGCCACTCTCGACCCCGTGGCGGCCAAACGGGAAACAGTGCCGATCCGCGGCGAGATGGTCGTGTCCGAGGATGCCGAGCGCGCCTATCTCTTCGATCACATCTGGCGGCAGACGCGTGACACCTACTACACGGAGGGGTATCACGGAGTGGACTGGGAGGCGATCCGCCCGGTGTATGAGAAGTACCTGCCCTTCATCAGCAACAACCATGAGTTCGCCGAGATGCTGAGCGAGATGCTGGGCGAGCTGAACGTGAGCCACAGCGGAGCGCGGTACGCCGAGTCCTCCCCGGACGACGACGCCACCGCCTCCCTGGGGGTGCTCCATGACCAGTCGGGTCGGAGTGAAGGCGTGGCCATCACCGAGGTCCTGGCGGGCGGCCCTCTCGACAAGGCGGGGATGAACATTCGGCCTGGGGCGGTGATCGTGTCGATTGATGGGGAAACGATCACGCCGGCGGAGGACATCAACCGGCTGCTCAATCGGAAGGCGGGGCGGAACGTGCTGGTCGTGATCCGGGAGAATGGGACGAACCGCGAAGTGGTGACCAAACCGGTCACCCAGGCGGAGGAAGGGCGCCTGCTCTACGCCCGCTGGGTGCGTGCCAATCAGCGTGAAGTCGACAGCCTGAGCCAAGGACGGCTCGGCTATGTGCACGTGCCGGGGATGAATGATGGCGCCTACCGCACCACCTTCGAGGACGTCATGGGGAAGTACGTGACGCGGGAGGGGATGGTGGTGGACACCCGGTTCAACGGGGGCGGGGATCTGGTGGCGGATCTCGCGATGTTCCTGAGTGGAAAGCGCTTCTTCGACTACACCACGGATACCCGGAGTGGAGGGTACGAGCCCAACTTCCGCTGGACCAAGCCGAGCATCTCCCTCGCCAACGAGGCGAACTATAGCGATGGGCATTGCTACGCCTGGACCTACAAGAAGCTCGGAATCGGGCCCCTGGTGGGAATGCCGACCCCGGGAACCTGCACCTTCGCCGGCTGGGAATCGCTCCAGGACGGGCTGCGGTGGGGCGTCCCCGGGCTCGGCGTCAAGGATGTGACGACCGGGAGGTACCTGGAGAACTGGGAAACCGAGCCCGACATCCGGGTCAGGAACGAACCGGCGGTGGTGAGCCGGGGGCTCGATCAGCAGTTGGAAGCCGCCGTGCGGGAGCTCCTGAGGGTGGTGGGGGCGGGGAGGTAGGGGGGGGATTGGGGAATAGGGAATAGGGAGTCGGGAATAGGGAGAGGGGGCTCGAACGGGCTCGGAGCGTCACTCCGCCTAACGCCGGGGTCCATCTTGCGGGATGTCGGGAAGGACACTGGATTCCGGCGGGCGCCGGGGGCGTCGGGGGAATCAGGAATTGTGTGTGGTGGCCGGTTGATCACCCCTCGGAGGGAAACGGTCGTCCAACACGTAGCCTTGTTCTGCGGGGCGTCGGCATGAAGGCCGGCCTGTCTTCGCGGCGATCGGGCATCTGCTCACGGAGATTGCGTCGTCGGCTGCGCCTCCTCGCAATGACGTCATCCCCCACCCACTCCCCACTCCCTACTCCCTACTCCCTACTCCCTACTCCCCCCTTCCCCCACTCCAGCACCTCCACGCTCCGGAGCCCCATCCGCATCGCCGCCGTGGTGGCGTCCTCCTCGCTGAACCCGTGATCGAGCACCAGCCAGGGATAGAGAGCGCCGCCGACCCGGTTGCCACTGGCACAGTGCACCAGCATGGACCGGCTGCCGGCCGCCCGCACTGCGGTGAGGACCCGGTCGAGATTCTCCGGGGTCATCGTGGCGGG
Organism: Gemmatimonadales bacterium; assembly: GCA_041741375.1. Classification (GTDB taxonomy): domain Bacteria; phylum Gemmatimonadota; class Gemmatimonadetes; order Gemmatimonadales; family GWC2-71-9; genus OFTM291. The sequence goes on from JBGSKF010000035.1 coordinate 4,620, forward strand.
TGTGATGGCGATGTTGACGTATTCGAAGCCGAGTTCCCGCATCAGCTCCGGCTGATCGCAGGGGCGTGGCTCCATCGGATCCCGGAGGTCGATGACGACCTCCACGCCGGCCTCTCGCAGGGCGGCGAACTGCTCGGCGGACGGCTGGCCCCCGGTCACGACGTGGGGGAGGACCTGACAGGCGTTCGGAACTCCGGAGAGGGCGTCGATGGGCTTGGGTGACATGGCTGTGTCCTGAGAAAAGGGCAGGTGGTGGTGTCGTTCTGAAGATAATGTCGGTCTGACGAGGGCGAATGATTATTGGTCCTCCGGGTGTGCGTGGGTCGGGCCTGGCGTGGCCCGGGAGAGGACAGCGGGTCACGCGGAGGCGCGGAGCCGCGGAGGGGAAGAGTCAACCACGAAAAGACGCGAAAGGACACGAACGGGGATGGAGGAGGGCTCTCTTTCGTGTGTTTTCGTGTATTTCGTGGTTGCAGTTTGTCTCCCCGCCGAATCACCGTCGTCGCCACCGTACGGGAGGCCATTCCAGATCCGCGTTCTGCTCTGGTGCTTCTTGTGGCTGGCTCCGCGGGAGGTGAGGCACTCCGGCTGGACATGAACCCATGCCAATGCCTGAGGAACCTGATCATTCAGGGCCAATGGCATTCGGGCAGATGTGATTCGTCCCTGCGACCGCCTACCGCCTACCGCTTCCATACCAATCCGACACGCGACCTCCCGGGACGCAGGACATGGGACATAGTCCCTTGCGGACAAAGTGGAACACAAAACGGCAACAACATCTGGGGCGAGTCCGACCCCCCCATCGGGCGTGTGGGTCACGGCGTTCGTGACGGCTGGCCATTGGGAGGCTCTTCACCGTGTCGGGTGGGTGAGATACACGTCGATCGCATCGGCCGCGCCAAATGACCACAAGAAACACAGAAGTCGCAAGAGGCACACCCTCTGTGCGGAGAGGCCCTCCCAAGAACGCGAGACGTTTGTTCCTTTTGTGCTTCTTCTGGTGGGCTCTGGGGCTGTGGAGAGGTACTCGGGCAGGACCGGAACCCATGCCGAAGAAAACCCACGCGAAACCCCGACGCGCCTCTGTGGTTCCGGCTCGGCCGGCTTGGGACATGGGAAATCAGCCCCACCGCCCACCGCCAATCGCCTACCGCCTTTCGTTGCCCCCTACTCCCTATTCCCTACTCCCTATTCCCTATTCCCTACTCCCTATTCCCTATTCCCTACTCCCTATTCCCTATTCCCTTACTATTCTCCCGATGCTGCGAATCGCCGTCATCCAGTTCCGCCCCCGCAAGGGTGCCATCGCCGAGAACCTTGCGCGCCTGGGCCAGATCTTCGAGACTCTGGCCGGGGATGATTCCACGCCCGATCTGGTCGTTCTCCCCGAGGCCTGTCTCACCGGGTATTTCCTGGAGGGAGGGGTGCGGGAGCTGGCCCGGAGCGCCGACCAGCTCTTCCACGACCTCGCCGCGGTGCACACTCGGAGCGGCGCTCCACCCTTCGATCTGATTCTCGGTTTCTACGAACTCTGGCAGACCCGCCTCTACAATTCCGCCCTCGCGGTCCGGCTCGGTGGCTCCGACGCGGGGATCCGCCATGTTCACCGGAAGATCTTCCTCCCGACCTATGGTGTCTTCGATGAGGAGCGGTTCGTGGAGCCGGGGCTCCGGGTCGAGGCCTTCGATCTTGCACTCGGTCGCACCGCGGCGATCGTCTGCGAGGATGCGTGGCACTCCCTGGTGCCGACCATCGCGGCGCTCCGCGGGGCCAAGCTGATCGCGATCCCGAGCGCGAGCCCCGCCCGGGGACTCGCCCAGGACGAATGCGGCACCGGTCGGCCGGGGAGCATGGAGAGATGGGAGCGGGTGGTCCGGAGCATCGCCGCGGAGCACGGGGTCTACGTCGTGCTGGCCCAGCTGGTCGGGTTCGAAGGAGGGAAGGGGTTCCCGGGGGGATCGCTCGTGGTGGGCCCCTCGGGAGAGGTGCTGGCGCGAGGGGCGGTGTTCGAGGAGGATGTGCTGCGGGTCGAGGTGGACCTCGGGGAGATCGACCGAGCCCGGGCCGATGCTCCGTTGCTGTCCGATCTGGAGATGCGTCTCCCCCACCTGGTCGAGGCGCTCGATGGCGTCTCATCCCATGTCCCTGCGCCACACACCTCTCCCGCGCCCCTTCGCTCCCACCCCGTACCGGTCCTCGCCCCGCAAGCGGTGCGGCTCGGCGAACAGGCGGGACGAGACCCGCTGGCCATTGATCCCGAGCTGGCCCGCCGCTGGCTCGTGGCGTTCATTCAGGATGAGGTGCAGCGGCGGCGCGGGTTTTCCCACGCGGTGATCGGGCTCTCGGGAGGGGTGGACAGCGCGCTCGTCACCTTTCTTGCCGCCGAGGCGCTCGGACCCGAGCAGGTGACGGCGGTGTGCATGCCGTATCGAACGTCGAGTCCGGAGAGCCTGGCCCATGCCCGGCTCGTGGTGGAGGCGACCGGCGTCGGCACGGAGGTCGTGGACATCAGCGACGCGGTGGATGGTCTGGCCGGCCGGCTTCCCGAAGCGCCCGATGCCACGCGGCTCGGCAACATCATGGCACGGCTCCGCATGGTCACCCTCTTCGATCGGTCCGCCGCCCACGCGGCGCTGCCCCTCGGCACCGGGAACAAGACCGAACGACTCTTCGGCTATTTCACCTGGCACGCCGACGACGCGCCGCCGGTCAATCCCATTGGAGACCTCTTCAAGACCCAGGTGTGGAACCTGGCCCGTCACCTCGGGGTGCCCGCGGTGATCGTCGACAAGCCGGCCACCGCCGATCTGGTGGTGGGGCAGACCGACGAGGCCGACATCGGCATCACCTATCCGCGAGCAGACCGCATCCTCCACTGGCTCCTCTCCGGCCACGCGCCCGCGTCGATCGCGGCACTCGGATTCGAGGAGGCGGAGGTGGAGCTGGTGCGACACCGGCTCGACAGCACTCACTGGAAACGACGGCTCCCCACCGTGGCGATGGTGAGCTCCACCGCCATCGGGGAGTATTATCTCCGCCCGGTGGACTACTGACCCTGCCCAGAGAGACGCGATGATTCCCGAATCCCGGCCGATGTCGTATTCCCGCGGCGAGATCACCACCTTCGTGATGCCGCACATGCAGAACATTCTCGGCGACCTCTTCGGCGGGCACCTCATGGCGCTGGTGGACCAGGCCGCGGCCGTCGCGGCGATCCGGCACGCCGGTTGTGCCGCCGTGACGGCCAGCATCGACCGGGTGGACTTCCGGCACCCCATTCCGGTGGGAGCTCTCGTCACCTGCTACAGCAGCGTGGACTACGTCGGCAACTCATCCATGGAGATCACCGTCAACGTGTATGCCGAGGATGTTCGGACCGGGGAGCGCACCCACACGCACGTGGCTCATGCCGTGTTCGTGGCGATCGACCGAAGCCGGAAGCCGGTCCGGGTGCCGCGTCTCGTTCCGGAAACGGACGAGGAACGGGCCCGGCACGAGCGGGCCCGAGCGTGGCGCGAAGCGCACAGGGATCGATGATCCACGGTCCGGTGACCGCCGTGTTGAGCGGAGGGGGGGCCAAGGCGGCGGCGCATCTCGGGGCGGTGGAAGTGCTCATGGCGCGAGGACTCGCTCCCGACCGCTATGTGGCCACCTCGATGGGAGCCGTGATGGCGGCGGTGCTCGCCGCCGGGCTCTCGCCCGAGGAGGCGATCCGCCGGCTCGGTGGGGTGATCCGGAGCGACGTGGCTCAGGTGTCGGCCGTCTCGGTGGTGCGCGGGTGGCTTGCCCGGGCCCTGCTCCGGGGTGATCCACTGCATCGGACCATCGAGCGGCTGGTTCCGGCCGTGCGGTTCTCCGAGTTGCGCGTCCCTCTGTCGGTGACCACGACTGATCTCGACACCGGGGAGCAGGTGGTCTTTGGAGACGGGGGGATTGACGCGCCTCTCGCCGATGTCCTCTACGCCGCGTGCGCGCTCCCGGTCTGGTATCCCCCGGGTCACATCGATGGACGACGACTGGCGGACGGAGGATTGCGGGGAGCGGTGCCCCTGCGGGTGGCGGCCCGTTTTCCGGCTGGCGTGGTGATCGCCGTCGATGTGGGACCGGGGTTCGACAGCCCGGCGGCGCAGCGGGCCAACCGGGTGCCGCCGCTGCTCCATGTGCACAACGATTCGTCACGCATCATGATGGCGGGCCTCTCCGAGCTCGAACTCGCCTGGTGGAGGGCCCGGCCCGATCTTCCTCCGCTCCGGTATGTGCGCCCCACCGTGGGGTCCGGAGCCACCTTCGACCTCGAGTCGTTCAGTGAGTTCGTGGCCGAGGGGCGACGGGCGATGCGGGAGGGGCTTGGGCAATGAACAATGAACAATGAACAGTGAACAATGGAATCTTTGACCAATCGTCATCCCCGCGGAAGCGGGGATCCATGTACACGAGGGCTTGAGGAGTGAAGATGGATTCCCGTGGGCGCGGGAATGACGGGGACGATGAACGCTGAAAACTGAACACTGAAACCTGAAACGTTGCTATCTTTTCCGGGGTTCGTCCCCTGAGACCACGGAGGCCTGATGCGGCAGGTCCGTTTGTTCACGCGCGCCGAAGCCGAGCGCACGCTTCCCCTGGTGCGGCGCATCGTGGCCGACATCCAGCAGGAGTATGGCCATTGGTGCCGGGTGATGCGCCAGTACGAGCTGGCGGCGGGTGGCATCCGGGCGGAGTGGGGAGAGCCACCCGAGATCATCCGCCTGCGGGAGGAAGTGGCGGCCCGGGCCGAGGTCATCTCGGGCTGTCTCCGGGAGCTGGACATGATCGGGTGCATTCTCAAGGGCTTCGACACCGGCACCGTCGACTTCCACTCCCTCCGCGACGACCGGGTGGTGTTCCTCTGCTGGTGCGCCGGCGAGGAGCGGATCACCCACTGGCACGAGGTGGATGCCGGCTTCGGCGGCCGCCAACCGATCGATCAACCCTTCAGTGAGGTCCTGTCATGAGGCACTTCTGGCTCTTTGCCCATCTCCTCGGGTTCACCCTGTGGCTCGGCGGCGCGGCCGCCGCGATGGCGGTGGGCATCGCCATGAAGCGGGAATCGCGGGAATCGTACGCATCCGGCGCGCGACTGCTCGCATCGATCTACCGGGCCCTGATCGGACCCGGCGCCATCGTGACCACGATCTCGGGCCTCATCCTTACCCTGCGGCTCTACGGCACCGCCATGAGCGTCGGTGGGCTCCCACACGGCCTCATGATGATGCAGGCCACGGGGATCCTCGCCGCCCTCCTCGCGCTCGTCGTCTCCGTGCCCACCGCCTCAAAGGTGGCCCGGCTCGATCCACTGCAGGACGCCGTTGTTTTTGACGGTCTCCGGAAGCGGATGCGGGTGACCGGGTTCCTCAGCGGCGTTCTGGGCCTTCTCGCGTTGCTCGGCGGGACCCTGATCCGCTGAGCCGTCGCTGGCCGGTGCTGCACACCGACCGGACCGGGCAGGACTCACAGGGCGTCCGGCGGGCGGTACAGACCCGGGCGCCCAGCTCCATGATGCCCTGATTGAAGGTCCAGGCCGCTCGGCCGCCCCGGGGGAGGAGGGCTTCCGCGGTGGCCCAGATCCGCTCCACCCCGCGGGCATCGTGGGCGGTCCGGGGGTGGAAGGCGCGCCGGATCACCCGAGCCACATTCGTGTCCACGGCGGGGACCGCCTGCTCGTGCGCAAAGCTCGCCACCGCACCCGCCGTGTAGCGTCCGATTCCGGGAAGTTGCTGCAGGAGGGCCGGATCGGTGGGGAGGGTGCCCTGATGGTCCCGCACCACCTGGACGGCGAGGGCGTGGAGGTTCGCAGCGCGCCGGTAGTATCCGAGACCGTCCCAGAGTTCCCGGACCCGGGCCGGAGGGGAGGCGGCGAGTGATGGGAGTGTCGGACAGTTGTCAAGGAACCGCTGGTAAGGGCCGGTCACCCGGGAAACCGGTGTCTGCTGCAGCATCGTTTCCGAGACGAGGATGGCCCAGGGGTCCCGGGTCCGCCGCCACGGCAGGTCGCGCCCGTGACGCCGGAACCAGCGCAGGATGATCCGGCGGAAGCGCACCAGCCGATCGGGTGAAGGGGTGGACTTGGGGCTCATGGCAGGGCAAGATACACGCGACCCCTAGGAATGGACGGCATGGGATTACTGCGTTTTCTGGGTCGCCTTGTACTGGAGTCGCTCGCCCATCTGGGACGCTTCAGCGCGCTGGTGATCGAACTGTTCCGGGGGCTTCCCGAGTGGCGGATCTGGCTTCCGCGGACCGTGATCGAGGCCCGGGCCATCGGGATCGGGAGCCTCTTCATCGTGATCCTCACCGCGGCCTTTGCGGGCGGGGTGACCGCCTTCCAATCGGGGTACCAGTGGCAAACCAATCTCCCGCTCTATGTGCTGGGAACGCTCGTGGTTTCCACCATCATCCTGGAGTTGGGTCCGGTGCTGGCCGGCCTCATCCTGGCCGGGCGGATCGGGGCCCGGTATGCCGCGGAGCTTGGCACCATGCGGGTCACTGAGCAGATCGATGCGCTGGAGAGTCTGGGGCGGTCACCCTCGTCGCACCTGATCCTGCCGCGAGTGCTGGCGGGGTTCGTGATGGTGCCGGCCCTCGTGGTCATCGCCGACGTGGTGGGCGTCGCCTCGGGGTGGATCGCGGTCAAGCAGGTGCTCCCCATCACCGACGCCGATTTTGCCTACGGAGCCAAGGCCTTCTATCGCACCTTCGACGGGTACTACTCGATCATCAAGGCCTTCTTCTTTGCCGGGGCGATCACCCTCATCCCCTGCTACATGGGATTCAACACCCAGCATGGCGCGGCGGGCGTCGGCAAGTCCACCACGGCGGCGGTGGTGAGCAGCTCCGTGGTCATTCTGCTGCTCGACACTCTCCTCGCCAAGATCCTGCTGAACTGATGATCGAGCTGCGCGGGGTGCACAAGAGGTTCGGCGAGCTGATCGTGCTCGACGGAGTCGACTTCACCGTGGCCGAAGGGGAAACGGTGGCCCTGCTCGGCCCGAGCGGCACGGGGAAGAGTGTCCTCCTCAAACACATCATCGGGCTCATTCGGCCCGATGCGGGCACGATCCTGGTGGACGACGTGGACATCTGCCATGTATCGCGCCGGGAGCTCTCGAAGCTCCGAAGCCGGATCGGATATGTGTTTCAGAACGGGGCCCTGTTCGACTCCATGTCGGTGTACGAGAACGTCCGTCTGGGGATCAGCGACGAGGCGCTCTACAAGGACGCCGAGTACTGCCGCTCCCGGGTCGCGCAGTGCCTCGGCCTGGTCAACCTTGCCATCGATGTGGGAAAGAAGCTCCCGGCCGAACTGTCGGGTGGGATGCGGAAACGGGTGGGGATCGCCCGGGCGATCGCGGGGAGCCCGAAATATCTGCTCTATGACGAGCCCACCTCGGGACTGGACCCCGTCAACGCCGACATCATCGACGATCTCGTGATCCGGCTCGACAACGAACTCGGCGTCACCAGCGTGATGGTGACGCACGATGTGCGCGGTGCCTTCCGGGTGGCCAACCGGTTGGCCCTCCTGACGGATGGCTGCATCATCCTCCAGGGCACCCAGGAGGATTTTCACGCCTCCACCGATCCGAAGGTTCGGGCGTTCCTGGAACGCGACTTCGAAAACCCTTCCTACGCCGCCTGACGGAGCACGTCCATGGATCTCCACTACAGACAGGAAGCCAGCGTCGGCGCACTCGTGCTTGTGTCCCTGGCGCTGTTCATCGCGGGAACGATGTGGCTCAGCGGCCGCTCTTTTCGATCGGGTGGGGACCGGGTCACCATCCAGGTGACCGATGCCGGGACCTTGAAGCGTGGGAATCCGGTGAAGGTGAGCGGCGTGACCATGGGGGCGGTCGAGAACATCACCTTCGAGGAGTTCGGCCGGGTGCTGATCGGGGTCTCCCTTTCCGATCGGATCGTGCCGAAGGCCGACGCCAGCGCCAAGCTCACCAGCATCGGACTGGTGGGGGACATGCAGATCGAGTTGAACCCCGGAACCGCCGCCGAGCCCCTCCCGCGGGATCAGATCATCATCGGATCCCAGGACAAGGGCCTCATGACCCTGGGCAGCGAACTCGGTGAACAGGCCAGGTCGGTCATGAGTGGGTTCGAGGAGCTAGCCAGCAAGCGGATGGCCGACGATCTCCACGAAACGCTCGAAGCGATGCAGCGGATGATGAACACCTATTCCGACACCACCCGGGGCCCCGCGGCCGAGATGCAGACGACGATGCGGTCCCTCCAGCAGCTCAGCGGACGGCTCGACTCCACCCTCGCCAATCCCGACATCGAACGGTTCCTGGCCCACGCCGACTCCGCCACTGCCCGTCTCGCCGACCTGGCAACCCGGTTTACCGGGACCGCGGCCCGCCTCGACACTCTCCTCTCGAAGACCAACGCGGGGGAGGGAACCCTGGGCCGCATGGCCAACGACACGACGCTGTATGTCGAGATGACGGAGACGACCAGGTCGCTCCGGAAACTCCTCGATGAACTGACCCGGAACCCGGGAAAGATCACGGTCCAGGTGAAGTTCTTCTGATGGAGACTCTGATCAGGTGATGAGTCCGCCAAGGCCGGTCATTCCCGCGCACGCGGGAATCCATTTTCCCTGCGCGAGGTTCGTGAAGGTGGATCCCCGCTTTCGCGGGGATGACGATCATCAGAGGTTCCCGACTCCCTATTCCCTACTCCCTGTTCCCTACTCCCTCTCTTGCTGACCGTCACCTTTCTCGGCACTGGCGCCGCCTGCCCCACGGTGGACCGCAACGTCTCCTCCCTCGCCATCCACCGCGAAGGGGAGATGCTCCTCTTCGATTGCGGCGAGGGTACCCAGCGACAGATGATGCGGTACGGAGCCGGATTCACCTTCCGCGAGGTGTTCTTCACCCACTATCACTCCGACCACATTCTCGGCATCGTCGGCCTGGTGCGGACTCTGGGGCTCCAGGACCGCCACGAGCCGATGACACTCCATGGACCCCGGGGGGCCAAGCGGATCCTGGGGGGGCTGTTGTCGGTGGGAGTCGAGCGGACCAAGTTCCCGCTGGAGATCATCGAGGTGGCTCCGGGGGACCGGATCCGGCGACAGGAGTACGACCTTGCCGTGTTTCCGACTGAGCACCGGGCCGACACGGTGGGCTACGCACTGGTGGAGCACGACCGGCGCGGCCGGTTCGATCCCGATCGCGCGCGCGAACTCGGCATCCCCGAAGGGCCGCTCTGGGGAAAGATCCACAAGGGAGAGGCGGTGACCCTGGCCGATGGACGATGCATCGAGCCGGCCGAACTCGTGGGCCCCACGCGGCCGGGCCGCACCGTGGTCTACACCGGGGACACGAGGCCGATTCCGGGCGTGGTCGAGGTGGCCCGGGGCGCCGATCTCCTGATTCATGAGGCCACCTTTGGCGATGACGAGATGACACGCGCCGCCGAAACGGGGCACGCCACCGCCCGGCAGGCGGCCCAGGTGGCGCAGGAAGCGGGGGTGCGGACCCTGGTGCTGACCCACATCTCGGCCCGGTACACCCGGGAGGCGCCCGATCTTCTTGCCGAAGCACAGTCGGTGTTTCCATCCACCCGTATCGCGCGGGACGGGATGGTGGTGGATGTCCCGTTTCCGGATGCCCTCACCCCCGGTCCTCCCTCCGGTCCTCCCCCCGGTCCTCCCCCTTCAGCCCCCCCGGGGAGTAGGGAGTAGGGAGTGGGGAGTAGGAGTTCTCACCCCCGGCTTCCGTGTCGCGAGGCGGCGCCAGCCGCCGTGGCGATCTCCTCTCCCGCAGAGTGGGAGAAGGGGGGTGGGACATGACTGCGGTGCGGCCCGCCGAGGTGGGCATCGTGGTCGTGGTGCTCGCGGTGCTGGTCTGGTCGGGGCTCGAGCCGCATGACCGGTTTACCTGGGTGCTCGAGGTGGCGCCGGTTCTGATTGGCCTTCCCGTTCTCGTGCTGCTCCGGAGCCGGTTCCGGTTCACCCCGCTGGTGCTCACGCTTCTGGGGGTACATGCGGTGATCCTGATGGTCGGTGGGAAGTACACCTACGCCGAGGTTCCCCTGGGTTTCTGGGTGCAGGATCTGCTGGGCCTGGCGCGCAACCACTATGACCGGTTGGGCCACTTTGCCCAAGGGTTCGTTCCGGCCCTCGTGATCCGCGAGATCCTTCTCCGCCGGTCTCCCCTCCACGAATCACGGTGGCTTGCACCGGTGGTGATCGCGTTCGTGCTGGCCTTCAGCGCAAGCTATGAGCTGATGGAATGGATGGTGGCGATGATGACGGGAAGCGCCGCCGAGGCGTTTCTCGGCACCCAGGGCGACGTGTGGGACACGCAGTGGGACATGTTCCTCGCGCTGTCCGGGTGCCTGGTGAGTCTCCTCACGCTGTCCCGGGTGCACGACATCCAGGTGGACCGAACCCGGATGGAGGTGCCGATGGCGGCGGTGTCGAGGCACATTTGAGCATTGTCGAACTTCGAGCTTCAAACCCCTTCGCATCGAACTTCTTTCGCGCCGCCGTGAGGCTCATATAACGCACTGTGCCGTACACCGGCCGGCGATAGAACGGCCGGTCGAACTTGCCGAAGCACCAGAGGATCCCACCGTACGAATTGGCATCCCGTCCATCGAGCGCGTACCGGTTGTTCAGATGTTCCAGGATCCGGAGCGCCTCGGCGGGGTGATCGGTCCACTGCAGCACCGACTTTCCCCAGAGCATCCGCAGCCAGTTGTGGAGTTCGCCATCCCGCCGGAGTGATCGCTGGCAGGCATTCCAGAGCGAGTCACCGGTCGCGCCCCGGTCGAGGGTCTCCTCATCGTAGAGGGTGGGCCTCGGGTCGGCGGAGTGATCGAGGAGTTCCTGCCGGGCCCAGGAGGGGAGGGCGTCGAGGGTGCGATGCCGGGGGTCGCGGCCCACGAAATTGTGGGCGAGTTCCCTCCAGACCAGGGCCTCGTCGAGGAACCTGGCGTACTGCGATTCCGGTCCCCCGTCGCGCGCGGTGAGCAGAACGCGCTGAATCGCGATGGTGCCGAAGTGGAGGTGGGCACTGAGCCGGCTGGTGGCGTCGACCATCGGGTCGTTCCGTTCCTCCTCATAGCAGGGAAGCCCGTGGTTCACGAACCAGTCCAGACGCGCCTCGGCAGCCGCCATGCCACCCCGGATGGTCGGAGAGGGGGGGACCGTGTGATCGATGGGACATTGGGCCACGAGGGTGGGAATCGTGGCGGTGGTCGGGCAGTCGGGTGTGAAGGGAAGGTCGATCGGGAGATGGATCAGCGGGTCGGCATCGGGGACCGGGTGCAGGTGGTGGGGCAGGGCGGCGAGGAGCCGGGGGCGGATTCCGCGCGCGGTGGGCCAATCCCGATCGTGATGGGCCCCGGGTACGACGGTGGTGGAGTCGACCGCAATCACGGGAGTCACGGTGCGGCGGCGCAGAGAACGGATCTGCCGGGGAGCGATGAAGGTCGGGGTCCAGTCGGTGACCACCAGGGCGGCGCGCTCGGCCAGCTCGATCAGCGGAGATCGGACGGGCCGCGAGTCCACCCCCCGGTCGAGGTGGAAGGCGTACTGGATTCCTCGTGCGGCGAATCGGTCCGCAAGTTCGATCACGCTCTCCAGGATGAAGGTATGGAGACGGTCGCTTGCCCAGGGGTAGTCGGGTCGGAGCCCCTGGTAGACGAGAACCGGGAGACGGAGCTGGTTGGCCCATTCCACTGCGGCGGTGAGCGCAAAGTTTTCATGCGAGCGCATCGTGGCCTGCAACCAGTAGAGGACGAACTCCCCCCCCGGGCGCGGATCGAGCCGGCGCGCGTCCGAGGGGAGGTGCAGGCGCAGTGGGTCCACCGACGGGGTGATGATCCTGTCCTCCAGAGTCTGGTGACCGGATTACGCGGCGACAGGAGAGGAGGTTCCTCAACCGGTCCAGTTCCGGTTCGATAGCGGTCATTGCGTTTCATGTATTGTCCAGTTATTATATGGACATAACATGAACAAGGACGCTCCATGACTTCCCTCAAGACTCTTGAACTGACCGATCCCGCCGCGCTGGTGCGGGCTCATCTGGCTGGCGATGATGAAGCATTCGGGCACCTGGACCGGCTCTACCGGAGGCGGTTGATGGCCTTTGCGTCGCGGATGGTGCAGGACACCGACCGGGCGGAGGAGATCGTGCAGGAGACATTTTTCCGGGTGTTCCGGCATGGGCATCGGTTTGACCCGTCGCGGGATTTTTCGACCTGGATCTTCACCATCGCGGGCAACCTGGCGCGGGACGAGTTGCGGCGGCGGAAGCGGCGGCGAACGGTGGCTCTGGAGTCGTTGCCACCGGGGAGGGTGGATCAGGTGATGGCGGATGCGGATGACGCGGTGGGTGCGGACATGCGGGTCGAGTCGGAGGATCTGGTGGAGCTGGTTCGGGAGACGGCGGCGGATCTGCCGGCGGGTCAGCGCGAGGTGTTCGTGCTGCGGGAGATGGAGGGGATGAGCTATGGGGAGATCGCCGAACGGCTGCGGTGTGATCTGGGGACGGTGAAGAGCCGGCTCAACCGGGCCCGGCGTCAGGTGGCGGCGTCGATGCGGGAACAGCTGGCGGCGGTGGCGGCATAGGGCCTCCCGCCTTCAAACTTTCACCTTCACACTTCGAACTTCCACCTTCAAACTTTTGACGATTGCCCCTCCTGGGATCGAACCAGGACTCTCCTGATCCAGAGTCAGGCGTGTTGCCAGTTACACCAAGGGGCACTGGACTATGTGAACTGCAGGTGGAGCTGAGGGGGATCGAACCCCTGACCTCTGCATTGCGAACGCAGCGCTCTCCCAGCTGAGCTACAGCCCCGAAACGGGCTGACAAAGGTAAGCACGACCCCGGGCCGGCGTCAACCGACGATCTTTGGTGCCCCCTGGGGACGGCTGGCCCCTAAGACATTGCGATTCAATGCTTTACTCGCACGATCCGGTCCCCGGGCTGAAGCCCGGCCTCGGCGCCTTCGGGGACGGGCCATGAAGGACGCCGGATCTCAACTCGAGCAGGATCGTCACCCCGGCGGACGCCCGGGTCCAGTGCCCGGTTGTTGGTGTCCCGTCGTGGGTTCACCGCTTGCGGCGCACCCACAACCCCGGGCTGGAAAGGGCCATGCCCCTTCGGGGCATGACCCCGATGGCCGCCTGCCTCCACCCGCGTCCTTCAGGACGCCTCACGCGCAGCGTGCCTCGCCTCGGCTTCAGCCGAGGTGAAACGGGAAGGCCCCCGGAATGACGGTTGTGGCGTGATGGCCGACCCGAGGTTGTCCCCGCCGACATGGGCTCGCGAGATCGCCACGTCGGCCCTGTCGCGAGGGCCCGCGGGGCCCGTGGCAATCTCCTTCGCCTCCTCGCGATGACATTGACGCCCGCGCCGCCGTCGCCTACCATTCCTCGATCCGGTTCGATCTCCAGTGCTCCCCACCGCGTCTCCCGGCCGACACCAGTCCGGGGCGGTCCGTCTGCACCACTTCCACGATGCGGGAACCACCGATGCGCACCATGACCCGTCTCCCAAGACACCTGGCCACCCTGGGCTGGAGCGCTGCCACGCTGCTTCCGGCACTGCTCGCCACGCCCGCCTCGCTTCCGGCCCAACAGCCCACCGCGACGGCCTCGGTGAGTCCGAGCCTCTTCGGCGACCTCTCCTGGCGGAATGTCGGCCCGAACCGCGGCGGTCGGTCGATCGCCGTGGCCGGGACCCCCTCCCGTCCCCTGGAGTACTACTTCGGCGCCACCGGCGGCGGGGTCTGGAAAACGGTCGACGCCGGCAACACCTGGAACCCGGTGGGCGACGGGCAGTTCGGCACCGCCTCGGCGGGCGCCCTGGCCCAGTGCTATGCCAATCCCGACGTGGTCTGGGCCGGCTTCGGCGAGGTGCAGTTCCGCGGCAACGTGATCCCCGGCGACGGAGTCTACCGCTCCACCGATGGCGGGAAGACCTGGGCCCACAAGGGGCTCGGCTCGTCCACCGGACAGCAGATGGTGGGCCGGGTCCGGATCGATCCCTCCGATTGCAACCGGGTCTACGTCGCGGTGTTCGGCGATCCCTTCGGCCCCAACGAGGAACGAGGCGTCTACCGGACCACCGATGGTGGCGAGACCTGGGAAAGGGTGCTCTTCCGGAGCAATCAGGCGGGTGCCGTGGACCTCACCATCGATCCCTCCAACCCGCGGACGCTCTACGCCGGGTTCTGGCAGGCCTACCGCAAGGAGTGGAAGCTGGAGAGTGGCGGCCCCGGGAGCGGCCTCTTCAAGAGCACCGATGGTGGCACCACCTGGACCGAGTTGACGAAGAATCCGGGTCTCCCGACCACCCTCTGGGGCAAGGTCGGAGTGAGCGTGTCGGGCGTCGACCCGAACCGGGTCTACGCGATCATCGAGTCGGATGAGGGAGGAGTCTTCAGCTCGGACGATGCCGGCGCCACCTGGACCCGGGTGAGCACCGACCGGAACGTGCGGCAGCGCGCCTTCTACTACACCCGGATCTACGCCGACCCGGTCGACAAGGAGACGGTGTATGTGGTGAACGTGCAGTTCTGGCGGTCGAAGGACGGCGGGAAGACGTGGACCAGCATCAGTGTCCCCCATGGCGACAATCATGACCTCTGGATCGATCCGGCCAACAACCAGCGGATGATCAACTCGAACGACGGCGGCGCCAACGTGTCGTGGAACGGCGGTACCACCTGGACCGGTCAGGAATTTCCCACGGCGCAGATGTACGACGTCCGCACCACCAATCACTTCCCCTATCATGTGTGCGGCGGGCAGCAGGACAACAGCACCTCCTGCGTGCCGATGGATGGAGACGGGAGCTACATGTACGCCCCGGGCGGCTGTGAAACCGGTCCGGTGACGCCCCATCCCGCCGATGTCGACCTCTTCTACGCCGCCTGCTACGGCGGATCTCTGAGCTACATGAACCGGATCACGGGACAGAACCGGGCCGTCAACGTGTGGCCGGTGAACCCGATGGGCAACTCGCCGGGAGACCTCCGGGAGCGGTTCCAGTGGAACAGTCCGATCACTGCGTCGCAGCACGACACGCGGGTGGTGTACGTGGCCTCCCAGCACGTGTGGCGCTCCGAGAACGGCGGCCAGAGTTGGAGCCGGATCAGTGGAGATCTGACGCACGCCGATCCGGAAACGCTGGGACCCTCGGGCGGCGACATTACCCGCGACCAGACCAGTGTCGAGTACTACGGGACGGTGTGGCGGATCGCGGAGTCGCGTCATGCGAAGGGTGAGCTCTGGGTCGGTTCGGACGACGGCAAGGTGCATCTGACGCGGGATGACGGCGCCACGTGGACCGATATCACCCCGCCGGCTCTTCCCAAGTTCAGCCGAGTGCACGAAATCGACGTGTCGCCCCACATGCCGGGCAAGGCGTACGTGGCCGCAGTCCGGTACCGGAGCCAGGACGTGGCGCCTTATGTGTTCCGTACCACGGACTACGGGCGCACCTGGACCCGGATCACCCGGGGCATTCCCGAGGGTCACTACGTGCGCACCGTGCGCGAAGATCTGGTGCGGCCCGGGCTGCTCTACGCCGGCACGGAAATGGGCGTGATGGTGTCGTTCGACGACGGCGCCAACTGGCAGTCGCTTCAGCTCAACCTGCCGACGGTCCAGGTCCCCGGACTCGTGCTCAAGGGGGACGACATCGTGATCGCCTCGCATGGGCGCTCGTACTGGATTCTCGACAACATCACCCCGATCCGGCAGGCGGCCTCGACCCTCGCCTCGGCGAAGGCGCATCTCTACCGGCCCGCCACCGCGGTCCGGACCCTCTCCCGGCCATCGGAGCCGTACAACCGTCGCCGCTCCTTCCTTCCCGAGATCGACTACTACCTCGGTGAGGCGGCCGACACCGTCACCCTGGAGATCCTCGACGCGCAGGGCACGGTGATCCGCACCTTCGCAGGCAGCAAGTCCGACTCCACGGCCCGCCGGGGCCAGGGAGGCGGAGGCGGGGGCGGCGGGTTTGGCGGATTCGGAGGCGGCCGGAGCCGGGTGAGCGTCACCGCAGGGCACCACCGGTTCACCTGGGACATGCGGTACCCCGGCCCCCGCGACTTCCCGGGACTCATTTTCTGGGCGGCCAACACCCAGGGCCCGCTCGCCCCTCCGGGACGGTACCAGGCGCGCCTCACGGCCCATGGCCAGACCTTCACCGAGCCGTTCGAGATCGTCAAGGATCCCCGGCTCACCAACATCACGCAAGCCGATTTCGAGGAGCAGTTCCGTCTGAGTAACCAGATTTCGTCCCGGGTGGATGACGCCCACGCCGCGGTGATCCAGATCCGCGAGGTGCGGAAGCAGGTGGACGACCGCCTCACCAGGAGTGACGATGCCACCCTGGCGCGCCAGGCCTCCTCCCTCAAGGAGGGAATCGCCGGCGTGGAGGGAGAGGTGTACCAGGTGCGGCTGGAGGCACGCCAGGATCCGCTCAACTTCCCGATCAAGTTGAACAACCAGATCGCGGCGCTGCGCGGCGTGGTGGAGAGCGCCGACTTCCGGCCCACCGATCAGGCCCGGGAGGCGTTCGAGTTCCTCTCGGAGGCGCTGGAGGGACAGCTCACCCAGCTGCGGGTGATCTTCAACGAGGAGCTGGGCAAGTTGAACGACCGGCTGCGGGCGCTCGGGCTCGAGCCGATCACGGTACCCGAGCGGGTGGAGCCGAAGATCACGACCTGACGGGAAGTTTGAAGTTCGAAGTTCGAAGTTCGAAGGGTGAGCACGCGCAACTCCGCTCACCCTTCCTCCTTCGCACTTCAAACCTCAACGTTGACACTTCAAACTTCACACTTCGCACACAGGACCCGTCTCGTGACCCTCGTTCTCCGGATCGGTGCGTTCCTGCTCCTCGGACTCGGTGCTCTTTCCTTCCCCGCCGCGGCACAGGTCAGTGAACTGCGCGATTCGGTGCAGCGGTTCAGCACCGATCGCGACGTGCTTTCCCGCCGGTATTCCACTCCCTGGTCGAGCGTCCGCCGGGATCGGATGCGCGGGTTCCTTGCCGAGTGGAGTGATCGTCTCCAGCGAGTCTCGTTCGGCACCCTTGGCGTCGAGGGGCGACTCGACTGGGTTCTCCTTTCGAACGCGATCCGGCGGGAGCAGGCGGCGCTCGATCTGGAGGAGACACGGGTGCGGGAGATGGCGCGCTTTGTCCCCTTCGTGGAGACGATCGCAGGCCTCATGGAGTCGCGTCAGGCGATGGAGACGGTGCAGCCGCGCCGGACCGCCACCGCGCTCGCCGCGCTCTCGACCACCATCGACTCCCTCCGCACCACCGTGGTGGAGCCTGGCGCGGTCCGGGACACCGCCCGTGCCACCCGGATCGTGGCGCTCCGCAGCGTCTCCACGCTGGAAACCCTTCGGCGGACCCTCAGGAGCTGGTACGAGTACTACGCCGGGTACGACCCGGTGTTCACCTGGTGGAACCGGGCTCCGCACCAGCGGGCCGATTCCGCCCTGGCCGGATACATCAGGACCCTGCGGACCCAGGTGGTGGGGCAACGTCTCGGCGAGGACGAGCCGATCATCGGGGATCCGATCGGGGCGGATGCCCTCCGTCGGGAGCTGGGCTTCGAGATGATCCCCTACGGCCCCGAGGAGCTGGTGGCGATCGCCGAGCGGGAGTTTGCCTGGAGCGAGGCGGAAATGAAGAAGGCTCCGCGGGAGCTCGGCTTCGGGGACGACTGGAAGGCCGCGCTCGAGATGGTGAAGAACACCTTCGTGGAGCCGGGTCGGCAGACCGATCTGGTCCGCGACCTGGCCCACGAGGCGGTGGAGTTCGTGGAGTCCCGCGGCCTGGTGACGGTACCCCCGCTGGCCCGCGAGATCTGGCGGATGGAGATGCTCTCTCCGGAGCAACAAAAGGTGAGTCCCTTCTTTCTGGGGGGCGAGGTGATTCGCGTCTCCTACCCGACCGACGCGATGGCCGAGGAGGACAAGCTGATGAGCATGCGGGGGAACAACCCGCACTTTTCCCGGGCCACGGTGCACCATGAGCTGATTCCGGGGCATCATCTCCAGGGGTTCATGAACGCCCGGTACCAGACCCACCGCCGCGAGTTCCGCACCCCGTTCTGGACCGAGGGGTGGGCTCTCTACTGGGAGATGCTGCTCTGGGACCGGGGCTTCCCCCGGAACGCCCAGGACCGGGTGGGGATGCTGTTCTGGAGGATGCACCGGTCGGCCCGTATCATCTTCTCGCTCCGGTTTCATCTCGGCACGATGACCCCACAGGAGTCGGTCGATTTTCTGGTGGACCGAGTGGGGCATGAGCGCGCCAACGCCACGGCGGAAGTGCGCCGCTCCTTCAACGGCTCCTATCCGCCCCTCTACCAGATCGCGTACATGATCGGGGGGCTCCAGTTCCGGGCACTGCATGCGGAACTCGTCGGGTCGGGGCGGATGACCGACCGCGCCTTCCACGACGCCATCCTTCAGGGAGGGACGATGCCGGTGGAACTGGTCCGAGCCCGGCTGCTCGGCACCTTGGTGCCGCAGGATTTTCGGGCGTCCTGGAGGTTTTAGGAAGGTCGAAGTGTGAAGTTTGAAGGGAGGAAGGACCACCACAACCCGTCATTCCCGCGAACGCGGGAATCCATCCTTCTCCTCTAGCCCTCGTTTACATAGATCCCCGCTTTCGCGGGGATGACGATTGATCAGAGAGTCCCTAAGATCCGCCTCAGAGCGGCCGGAAGAGTTCAGCCAGGCGGAGGGAGAAAGGGGAGGGGGCTCCGGTGGGCTGCCACGTGATTTCGTCGCGTTCGACGCACGGGGACGCATCCCCGGGGCGCCAGACCTCGACAAGCTGCGCCTCCGGGTCCACGATCCAGTAGTGGGCCACCCCTCGCTCCTGGTACAGGCGACGCTTGATCGTTCTGTCCATGCGAAGTGACGATGGGCTCAGAACTTCGACCACGAGGAGCACGGTACGCAGGGCACTCCATTCCAAACACCGGGCCTCCTCCAGGGGAACGACGATCAGGTCGGGTGAAACGAGGGTGTCCTCCCGGCCCCAGGTAAGATCGGAGCGCGATCCGAAGGCATGACCCACGGAGGTGCGTCGGAGCCAGGCGCGAATCTCCTCCAACAGGCGGAGGGATATCTCCTCGTGCCAGGCGCTCGGTGCAGGGGTCACGAGGAGCGTCCCGTGCACCACTTCCCGCCGGGTTCCGTCCTCGGGGAGGGACCGGACCTGGTCGACCGTCCAGAAACGTGGGGCAACCATACCCATATAGTGCCTTCCTCGGCGGTGGGGGCGCAAGTCATGGCCCACTATGGGGAAGACCGGGCTCTCCTGCGGTCCGATCCATCGCATCACGCGCATTCCATCGCACACACAGTTTTCGGGGAATCAACCGGACCACCACGCCCCGTCAGGCGCGGCGCTCTTCAGAGGGGAGGCGTGTGATGCTTGAGGTGGAAGACTTCGACCTTCGACCTTCAGACTTGTTACCGGCGCGTCACCCCGGGGGCACACGGCTTGAGGATGTTTCACACTCCCTCTGCCGGAACGGTTCCGATGGTTCGTATCGCTCCCCCGATGTGCGTCCGCAAACGCATTGCGCTCATCGCCCACGACAACCGCAAGCTCGACCTCCTCGACTGGTCGCGCTACAACCGGGGTACGCTTGCCCGCCACGATCTCCACGCCACCGGTACCACGGGTGCCCTGCTCTCGACCGACCTCGGTCTTCCGATCACCCTGTTCAAGAGTGGCCCGATGGGCGGGGACCTCCAGGTCGGAGCCGGCATCGCGGAGGACCGGATCGATTTCGTGATCTTCTTCTGGGATCCGCTGGAGCCGCTGCCCCATGACGTGGACGTCAAGGCCCTCCTGCGCATCGCGGTGGTCTACAACATTCCGATCGCCTGCAACCGCGCCACGGCGGACTTCATCGTCTCCTCCGCTCTCCTGGAGCAGGAGTACCGGCGGAAGCTCCCGGTACTCCCCGAGGACGAGGATCCCTGGTCGCAATGTTCCACCGCGGCACCGCTGGCTCACCTCCGGGCGGCACCGTGAAGAAGTGTGAAGTTCGAACTTCGAACTTCAATCTTCAGTCGGGCCACATCCAGCCGAAGGTGCCCGCAGTGAGGAGGGCATAGATGAGGGCATCGAACATCGACCGGAAGGTGGCGCTCCATTTGCGCTGATACCAGATCGAACCCTGGGCCAGGGCCAGCCCGTAGCCGGCAAAGGCCACCGTGCCCACATACCGGAACACTTCCAGGTAGTTCGCGCCGGGGGCGGCCGCGTGCATCGCAACGTAGGCGGCGAACACTCCCACCACGAGGCAGTAGACAAACCAGAGCAGGAGACTCCGGGTCATGTTGATGGGACCGGAGGGGAAGACGGTCATCATGAAGACCGGCCCGGTGGCGAGCTTGTCCAGGAAGGTGGGGTCCTTCATCCCCTGGGGGCTGTCGGGCCGCGGCGCGTGGTAATCGCCGGGAGGAATGTTGAAGGGACGGAGCGCGTTCCTCACCCCGTCCTCGTCGGGCAGGCGGGAGAAGTCGTTGTCGTGGTAGTGGAGCACGACATGAATCACGGAACTGACGATGAAGACGAGCACGGCGGACACGAGGGTGGGCAGCACCAGCGGCATCATGCGAAACCTCCTGGTGAACGGTGGGTGAGCCCGGGGTCGACCGCCCCAAGCCCCACGAGAGTACCGCCCGAATGTCGGTCTGTACAGGGGGGGGCTAGGATTCCGGGGCGAGCCACGCCGAGGCCAGAGCGCCCGCGGGTGCCGCAGTCGGCTCCCGGGAGAGGCGGAGCGAGGACATGGGAGGTGCGGGGGCGGCCCCCATCATCTCCGCGAAGGCGCGGGCGAAGACGGGATCGAACATGGTGCCCGACCCGCGTGCGATGATCTCCATCGCGGTGGCCTTGGTCATGGCGGGACGGTAGGGACGGGCGGAGGTGAGGGCGTCGTACACGTCGGCCAGGGCGAGCACGCGGGCGAGCTTCGGAATCTCCTCGCCGGTGAGGTGGTCGGGGTAGCCGGTGCCGTCCCAGCGTTCGTGGTGGTGTCGGACGATGTCCAGCACGTCGGCATAGGCACGGATCGGTGCCAGAATCCGGGCGCCGGTGACGGTGTGGGCCTGGATGATCGTGCGCTCCTCCGCGGTCAGGGGACCGGCCTTGTCGAGAATCTCAGCGGGGGTGCCGATCTTTCCGACGTCGTGCAGGAGTCCTCCCCGTCGCAGCCGCTCGAGTTCCTCGGCGTCGAGGCCAAGCCAGGCGCCAAGGGACTGAGCGTGTTCGGTGACCCGCTCGGAGTGTCCCGCCGTCCAGGGCGACTTGGCATCGATCGCCCGGGCGAGTGCCGTGAGTGTGCCCACATGCAACTGGCCCAGCTCCAGGACGAGATTCGCGTTGGTGAGCGCCACGGCCACGCGGTCGGCGAGTTGGCGGGCCCGGAGCCGACGCCCTTCGTCGATTGCGATGGCGGCGTGGAAGCCCAGTACGATGAGTCCTTGAACACGTCCCGCCAGGAGGATGGGCACGATGTGATAGGACCCCATGCCGTCCCGCAGGGGCCCGAACCGAAGGTAGCTTCGCGTACCGCCCTCCGGGTCCACCACGATCAGGTCCGGTTCGGTGGCGAGTTCCCGCTGTTCGGCGTCGAGGAGGCAGAGATCCACTTCCTGTCTCCGTCCGCCGTCCGGTTCCAGCGCCGAGAGGGTCCAGGTGCCGGGTCGGTCGGGGCGGGCCAGGGCGATGGCGAGAGCGTCACTGGGGAGGAGCTCCCCGCAGCGGTGGAGGAGCACCTCGACGATCTGGTCGCGATCGAGGGCCGAGAGGACCGCCCGGTCGATGGCATGGCCGGCGGTGAGCAGCCGGGTGTGTTGTTCGAGATGGTGGGCCATCCCGTTGAAGGACTCCGCGAGGTCCTGGAACTCGTCACGGCCGAGAGCGGGAATCTCGACCCGATGGGAAAAGTCCTGATGGGCGATCTGTCTCGTCGCCTCCCGCAGCCGGGCGAGCGGCTCCATGTTCCGCCGAACGAGGCCGGTGCCGAAGTAGAGGAGGATGACCCCGGCAAAGATGCTGATCCAGAAGAAGCGCCGGCGGAAGGTGAGGAGAGGGACGGAGACAGTGGAACTCGCCTCGCTGACGATCAGGCGCCACGGCTCCATCCGGTAATCCGGCCGGAGATCGAGGGGTCTAGTGCTCGAATACCACGTTTCTGCTCCCTCCTCCCATTTCTGAAACGATGACACTCCTTCGCCAGGCATGATCGGGGGCCGGGGGGAGTGGGTGTCGCACGCCACCGGTGTGGTGTTCCGATCCAGGACGCAGGTGCTGTGTTCGAGCCCGGGAGCGGAGGCAGACCGGGGAGAACCGAAAATGAGGTCGGGATCGAGCATGCCCCATACGATACTCCGTGTTCCCGGCCGGGGGAGGAGGATCCCCAACCAGAGTTGGCGTGAGGCTCCTCCGCGCCAGAGCAGAGGCTTCCCTCGTTCGAGGTGCCTCCACTCCTCGGTCGAGAGGGCCTTCTCCTCCCCGGGCGGCGTGGATGTGGAGATCTCGAGTTCCAGAAGTCCAGCAGGGGTCTGGCTGCTCCGCCACGCCGCGGCTGGCACGGTTCCGTGCGGGGTGGGATTCGCAGCACGGGTCGCGTGCAGTTCGAGGAGGTTGGCGGTCAGGGCGAGGCGGTTGGTGATTCCCTCGGCGATGTTCCCGCTCAGCTGCTCGAGCCGCAGGCGACTCTGCTCCTCGAGCTGGCCGGCGATTTCGCGGTCGGACAGGAGTGCGAGGACAATGATGGGGAGGAGGGATGAGGCGGCGAGAGCCAGAACGAGGTTCCTGCCCACACGGGTTCCAAGGACCTTGCGGCCGATCGTCCGCCGCCCTTTCGGGCGCTCCGACTTGTCGTGTCCTCCCCACTCCATGACTCGCCCCCGTTGCTGGTGACTCCCGGAAGGGATGTGGTTTGATTCAGTGGTGTATCTCCACGATGGCAAAGAAGATGCCCGGCCGTTCAAGTTGTTGTTTTACTGGATCTTGCGTCTCTGTTGTGAGAACTGGTGCAGGGGGCTGACGAGGCAACATGCAAGCTTGAGAGATCCGGGGGCTTGACGATATAAGATGAGTTAGTTAGCTTGCTTGGATGAACCTGACTACCGACAAGCGCACCAGAATTCTGGCGGGCGCCAAATCCCTGCTGCACCGGAAGGGGTTCACCGCGACGACCCTCGCCGATGTGGCCCAGGAGGCGGGAGTCCCGTTGGGCAACATGTACTACTACTACCGGACCAAGGAATCGCTGGCCGATGCGGTGGTCACGGCCCGGTTGGAGGAGTTGGAGCAGATGCTGGAAGAGGCGGGCCAAGCACCGACTTCGGAGGCGCGGATCGTGGCCTTGCTGACCATGACGCAATCCCGGAAGGACGAGCTGGCGGGACACGGGTGTCCTTTTGGTTGTCTGGCCCAGGATCTGGAACGGGTGGAGGGGCCGTTGTCCCGGATGAGCGCGGGTCTGCTCGAGAGGCAGCTCTCCTGGCTCTGCCAGCAGTTCGAGGGGATGGGATACTCCGCAGTGGACGCCGGGGCCCTCGGTCTCGAGCTGCAGGCGGGCATGCATGGGGCGATCGTGCTGGCCCACTGCTTTCACGACCCGCAGGTGGTCCGGCGTCGTTTTGACTCGCTGGCACGCTGGGTTCATGACCGCGCGAAGGATGTTCCCTGTTGAAGCATTCGAGAGTATTTGAGTTGCTGTTCCTTTCACTCCAAGGAGTACACGATGTTCACAGTTCACACTGAAGCAAACGCCCCCGAGGCCTCCCGTCCGATCCTCCAGAAGGTGCGGTCGAACTATGGGATGGTTCCCAATCTCCACGGTGTCCTGGCCGGATCCCCCGGGGCTCTGGAGGCCTACGTGGCCCTGTCGCAGGCTCTCGGCAACACGGGACTGAGCCCCGCCGAGCAGCAGGTCGTCCTCCTGGCTGTGAGCGTGGAGAATGGCTGCACCTACTGTGTGGCGGCCCATTCCACGGTGGCCAAGGGAGGCAAGCTGTTCGACGACGCAACGCTGGCGGCCATTCGCGAGGGTCAGGCGCTGCCCAATGCCCGGCTCGAGGCGTTGCGTACCTTCACGACGACCGTGGTGCGGGAGCGGGGATTCGCGGGTGACGAGGCCGTCTCCGCGTTCCTGGCGGCTGGATTCACCCCGGCCCACGTTCTCGGTGTCATCACCGGTGTTGCCCTCAAGACCCTGAGCAACTACACCAACCACATCGCCGCCACGCCGCTCGACGAGGCGTTTGCGGGACAGAGGTGGGAGGCGGGTGTTGCAAAGTAGGGAGTAGGGAATCGGGAGTAGGGAATCGGGAGTAGGGAGTAGGGAGTAGGGAGTAGGGGACGACAATCCCTCCACCCTACACCCCACTCCCTACACCCCACCACCCCCTTCCCATTTTCCGCCTTCTCCTTCAAACTTGAACCTTCCCCAGCCGGATCCCAGACATGCGCCGTCTTCTCTCGGGGCTCCTCGCCCTCCTTCTGCTCGGTATCCCCGCGGTGTCGGTGGCCCAGCAGACCGCCAAGCCCCCGCTTCATGGCCGCCATTGGATCGCCATCACCGGCAAACCCCTCGCCGCGACGGCGGGAGCGGCGATCTTCCAGCAGGGGGGGAACGCGGTGGATGCCGCAGCGGCCATGCTCGCGGCCACCGCCACGATGTGGGATGTGTTGAGCTGGGGAGGGGAGACCCAGGCGCTCATTTATCACCCCGGCCTGAAAAAGGTCATCGGGATAAACGCTCTGGGGTGGGCACCGAGCGGTGCGACACCCGAATACTTCGCCGCCAAGGGGCACCGGTTTCCTCCTGAATTCGGAGTGGATGCCGCCGTCACCCCCGGCACGCCCGGCGGCCTGATGGTGATGCTCGCCGAGTATGGGACGCTGAGCCTGGCGCAGGTGCTGGCCCCGGCGATCCAGATGGCGGACGGGTATCCGATCGAGGCGCAGACGGCCAACCGGATCGAGGGGGAGAAGAAGCGCCTCGCGGAATGGCCCTACTCCAAGGCCGTGATGTTGCCGCACGCGGGTCAGGAACGAGAGGCCCCGGCCGCGGGGGAGATCTTCCGCCAGCCCGACCTGGCGGCCACGCTGCGAAAGCTGGTGGCCACGGAGAGTGAGGCCCTGGCCCGGGGTGCCACGCGCAAGGCGGCGATCCTCGCGGCCAATGACCGGTTCTACAAGGGGGACATCGCCCGGGAGTACGTGCGGGGCGCCCGGGAGCAGGGGTCGCCGGTGACGGAGGAGGATCTGGCCACCTGGACGGTGCGGATCGAGGAACCCGTCTCCACGACCTACAAGGGGATCGAGGTCTACAAGCTCAATGTGTGGACCCAGGGGCCCGCCCTCCTCCAGGCCTTGAACATCCTCGAACAGGCCGATCTCAAGGCCATGGGGTACAACAGCAGTCGCTACCTGCACACCATCTATCAGGCCATGAACCTGGCCTTCGCCGACCGCGACTTCTACTACGGCGACATCTACAACGGCCCGGAGGAGCCGGTGCGCGGCCTTCTGTCGAAGGAGTACGCCCGGCAACGATACGCGGCGATGAACCACGAGAGGAACGATTCGAGTGTCACACCGGGGGATCCGTATCCCTTCCAGGGCGGGGTCAATCCCTTCGCCGAGATCCTGCGGCAGTGGGACCCCACGGGACCCCGCCCGGCGGTGGCGGATGACGCCGCGACCACGAGCGCCCGGGCCCTCGACGACGAGTTCATGCGGTCCTTCTACGCCGGGACCACCAGCATCCAGGCGGCCGACACCGCGGGGTGGGTGGTGAGCATCACGCCGAGCGGCGGGTGGGTGCCGGCGGTGATCGCGGGACGGACCGGGGTCGGGATGAGCCAGCGGGCCCAGAGCTTCGTGACCTCACCGGCCGATGGCCCCTACAACGTTGTGGGTCCCCGGCGGCAGCCCCGGGTGACCCTGACGCCGACTCTCGCCCTCAAGGATGGGGCTCCCTTCCTGAGCTTCGCGGTGCAGGGGGGCGACAGTCAGGACCAGAACCTGCTGCAGTTCTTTTTGAACGTGGTGGAGTTCGGGATGACGGTGCAGGAAGCGACCGAGGCGGCCAACATCAACAGCTTCCAGATGCGGGCATCCTTCGGAAAGCACGAATCGCGACCGGGCCGGATGCTGGTGGCGGAGAGTGTTCCGGACTGGATCCGGGCGGATCTGCGGAAGATGGGGTACCGGCTGGAGTTCCAGCGCCGGACCAGCGGACCGATCAACGCGGTCTGGTTCGACCGGGTCCATGGCACGTTCTGGGGGGGCTCGTCGAACCACGGGGAGGACTATGGGATTGCGTGGTAGAAGCCAGGGAATAGGGAGTTGGGAGTAGGGAGGAGTAGGGGCGACGCGCCAGCGTCGCCCGAGCCGCAGGTGGAAACGACAGGTGGTAGGCGGTAGGGGGCCGTTCGCGAACAGCCCGTATGACTATGTCCTATGTCCTGCGTCCTGTCATAGAGCACCGGGGTGAGCCTCGCGGCGCTCAGGCCTTCGGCAGTTCCGAGGCCCGCTGGACGATCGATCCGACCAGCCCGTATTCGATGGCCGCGGCGGGATCGAGCCAGAAATTGCGATGGGTGTCCTCCTCGATGCGTTCGAGGGTCTGACCCGTTTCCCGCGCAAAGATCCGGTTCAGGCGATCCCGCATGCGCAGGATCTCCCGGGCCTCGATCTCGATGTCACTGGCCGATCCTCCCGACCCTCCCGCCGGCTGATGCAGCAGGAAGCGCGTGTTCGGCAGGCAGTATCGGTCCTTCGTTGGCACGGACACGTAGATCAGCGCTCCGGCACTCGCGACCCAGCCGGTTCCGATCATGTGGATGGGGGCGTCCACGAAACGGATCATGTCGTGGATGGTGTCTCCCGCCTCGACATGCCCTCCTTGGGAGTTGACGAAGATCCGGATCGGCTTGGTCGATTCCGCGGCAAGGGCCAGCAGTTGGGCTGAGACATGGGCCGCGAGACGCTGGTTGATCTCCCCGCTGATGATGATGGTGCGGGCGGTGAAGAGCCGCTCGGCGAGCAGATCGGTGGAGGTGGATCGTGGAGAATCCGGGGTGCTCAGAGACATGGTCAGGTGTCCGATTCTGGGAGAACACATCGGGGGCCGACCCGAAGAATAATCGGATCGCCGGGGAATGGCGTGGCTCCCGGCTCCCTGCCGCCGCGGCCGGGAATGACGCTCGGGATCCCGGGCCCGATTATCTTTCCCCCGTTCAGCTCGCGCTCGACCGGACCGGCATGTGGTCCGGGTCTCTTCCCCACCAGGATTTCCGTGTCACCATCCCGACCAGACAAACCGACCCCGACCGGTCTCCATCTCCTGCACCAACCGCGCCTCAACAAGGGAACCGCCTTCTCCCCGGAGGAGCGAGAGGCCTACGGGCTGCGGGGTCTCCTCCCTCCCCGCCGGTTCACCATGGCGGAACAGCTGGACCGGGCGTTGATCAATCTCCGGCGCAAGAACTCGGACCTCGAGCGGTACATCTTCCTGACCGCGATGGAGGACCGGAACGAACAGCTGTTCTACCGTCTCGTCATCGACCATCTCGCCGAAACGATGCCGATCATTTACACCCCCACGGTGGGGGAGGCGTGCCAGCAGTTCGGCGACATCTTCCGGCGTCCCCGCGGGCTCTACGTCACCATCGAGGATCGGGGAAGCATCCGCCGGGTGCTGAGCAACTGGCCCACCCGCGACGTCGATGTCATCGTCGTAACGGACGGGGAACGGATCCTCGGCCTGGGTGATCTCGGGGCGCAGGGAATGGGAATACCCATCGGGAAGCTCGCCCTCTACAGCGCCTGCGCCGGGATCGACCCCGCCCGATGTCTCCCGATCACGCTCGATGTCGGAACCGACACGGCGACTCTTCGGGAACGTCCGTTCTACACCGGGTTGCAGCGACCCCGCGTGCGAGGGGAAGAGTATGACGCCTTCCTGGACGAATTCGTCGAGGCGGTGGCGGAAACCTTCCCGATGGCGCTGCTCCAGTTCGAGGATTTCGCCACCGAGAACGCCCTCCGCCTCCTGGCGCGCTACCGCGATCGGTACCGCACTTTCAACGACGACATCCAGGGAACCGCCGCGGTGACGCTCGCCGG
This sequence comes from Gemmatimonadales bacterium, assembly GCA_041741375.1. GTDB lineage: Bacteria > Gemmatimonadota > Gemmatimonadetes > Gemmatimonadales > GWC2-71-9 > OFTM291. The sequence goes on from JBGSKF010000035.1 coordinate 32,828, forward strand.
TCTCTACTCCGCGGCCCGGGCGGTGGGATCGAGTCTCCGGGACCAGCGGGTCCTCTTCTTCGGTGCGGGATCCGCCGCGGCCGGAATCGCGAACCTGATCGTGCTCGCGCTGAGGGGCGAAGGACTGTCGGAGGAGGAAGCCCGCGGCCGGTGCTGGTTCTTCGATTCGAAGGGGCTCGTGGTCCGGTCGCGTTCCGACCTCGCGGTCCACAAGCGCCCGTACGCGCACGACCACGCCCCCGAAGCCGATCTCGCCGCCGCCATCCGGTCGGTGGCCCCGACGGCGCTCCTCGGCGTGTCGGCCCAGGCGGGGGCGTTCGGTACACCGGTACTCGAGGCGATGGGGTCGACGAACCCGCGACCAATCATCTTTCCATTGTCCAACCCGACATCCAAGGCGGAGTGCACCGCAGAGGAGGCGTATCGAGCGACCCGAGGACGGGCGGTGTTCGCCAGCGGGAGTCCCTTCCCGGAGGTCGTCCAGGACGGCACCCGGTTCATTCCGCGCCAGGCCAACAACGTCTACGTGTTCCCGGGAATCGGCTTGGGAGTGGTCCTGTCCCGGGCGCGGCGGGTGACCGATGCGATGTTCCTCGCGGCCGCCCGCACCCTCTCCGACATGGTGGCCCAGGGGGATCTGGACCGGGGAAGCCTCTTCCCCCCCCTCGAGGAGATCCGCTCGGTGTCACGGAAGATTGCCGCCGCGGTCATCGCCGTGGGCGAGGAGGAGTGCCTGGTGACGAAGCGGGTTCCCGAGCCGCGGGAGGAGTTCATCGCCTCTCGGATGTACGACCCGCGCTATCCCTGATGACGGCGTGAACGGGCGGTCCCCACGACCGACAGCCCTCCGGGAGGAACGAGTGGACGACGATCGCTGGATGGCGAGGTGCCTGGAACTGGGCCGCGAGGCGGGCCAGGCCGGGAACGTGCCGATTGGAACCGTGGTCGTGGTTCCCGGGGAGGAGCCCATCGAAGCCCTCGAAGGGGTGCCGGCGGGACCGGATCCCTTCGGGCATGCGGAAATTGCCGCAGTGCGCGAGGCGGTGCAGCGGCTCGGGAAGCAGCTGCCGCACGGAACGACTCTCTACACCAATGCCGAACCCTGCTTCATGTGCGCCTTCGCCATGCGGGAGGCGCGGATCGGGCGGGTGGTGATCGATCGCTCCACGCCGGACATTGGGGGCGCCACGTCGCGGTACCCGATCCTTCTGGCCGAGGATGTTCCGCGCTGGGGCCCGGCACCGGAGGTGATCTGGTGGAAACCCTCCTCCTGACTCCGGGTCGGCGCCTCCTCAGCGGGGGGTGACGGTGACCTTGGCCACCATGCCGAGGGCCTCGTGCAGGCTGCAGAAGTAGGCGTACTCCCCCGGGACGGTGGGAACGATGCGCATCTCGCCGCCGGCGTCCACGAGGCCGGAGTCCCATCCCTCGGCGCCTTCGGGAAGAGAGGTGTGCTCGGGGACGGCGGCCCGGCCCGGCTGGTTGGTGCTCGTGTGCGGCATGCCCCCGACGTTGACCCAGAGGATGGTGTCTCCCACGGCCACGGTCGGGCTGGCGGGGTCGAAGGTCATGTCGTCCCGCATTTCGATGCGGAGGAGACGGTCGGTGCTGGTGGGGGAAGGGGCCTCCGGAAGCCGGGGATCCCGGGAGGCGGGATCGGCGTCCGGAGCGGGGCCACAGGCGGCGGCGAGAAGGAGAATCCCCAGGGCGAGGAACCGACCGGGCCTCACCGTCGTTCTGGGGATATGACAGCGACCCTGAGGTTCTGCGAACTCCGGCATGAGGCACATTCTCCGGTGAAGGGTGGAAGGGTCAAGCGCTTCTGGAAGACAAGACGCCCCGGAACGCCATCCGGATCGGAGGAATAGCGTGCGCATCCTGCACCCCCTGTTCGTTCACCTTCATATCGCCTTTCTCCTGATGGCCTTCATGGCCATGTACGCATGGCTGATCCGGGGCCTCGCCTCGAGTGTTTTCGAGGACCGGATCTACCAGTTCGCCCGTGCCAACACCTGGGCCGGCATGGCCACGGTGGCGCTGTCGATGCTGGCGGGTGCGCGGGACGGATTCTTCGGATCGATCGCCCGGTTCAATGGACCGATCGGGGGCTGGCTGGCGCTCAAGGTGGTGCTGGCGGTGCTGTTGCTGGTGGTGTACGGGTTGTTCCTCTACTGGAGCGGGACCAAGAAGCGGTACCTCCAGGAGGACCGGAAGGCGATGCTCTGGTGTCTCGGAACCCAGCTGGTGGGGATCATCCTGGTCGGGGTGATCACGACGATCGGGACGATGGTGGTGTATTTCCAGGACCAACTCCCCCGCTTCGTGCTCCCGCTCTGATGGGGCGTCCGGTGAGACGGATTGTCGTGGTGGGAGGGGGGTTCGCCGGCCTCTACGCCGCGAGCCAGCTCGGGCGCTCCGATCTGGGGGCGGACGGGGCCGAGATCACGCTGATCGACCGGAAGAACTACTTCACCTTCACGCCGCTCCTGGCCGAGGTCGCCGCGGGGAATCTCAGCCGAGAGCACGTCATCCAGGGCTATCGATCGCTCGGCCGGCGATACGGATTCACCTTTGTGCAGGGCGAGGTGCTCACCGTCGATCCGGTTGAGCAGGTGGTCGTCACCACCGACAATCGGTACCCCTATGACCATGCGATCCTGGCGCCGGGCGCCGAGCCGGGATACTTCGGCAATGCCGACCTGCCGCGGCATAGCTGTCCCCTCGTGTCGGTGGACGACGCCGTGGCCATCCACGACCGGGTGGTGCACGCGATGGAGGCCGCGGCGCGCACCACGGACACCGCCACCCGGGACGCGTTGCTGACCATCGTGGTGGCGGGGGCCGGGCCGGCCGGGGTGGAAACGGCGGGGGAGCTGCATCACTTCGCCAACGACGTGCTCCGCCCGTACTATCCGAACCTTCCCCCGGTTCGCGTGCTGGTGGTGTCGGGGGGAGACCGGATCCTGCCCGGGTTCGATGACACCCTCGCGGCCGGGGGGCTCGTGGCCCTGCGCGGGATGGGAGTGGAGGTGGAACTCGAGACGCTGGTGACGGGTGCCTCGGCGGGGTGTGTGGAGACGAAGGGGCCCGACGGGGTCATCCGGCGGATGCGCACCGGAACCCTGATCTGGACGGCGGGCACCCAACCCGCGAGCTGGCTTGCCACCTGCGGACTGCCGCTGGAACGGGGATCCCTGAAGGTTCTCCCCACGCTCCAGGTGGTGGGGTGCGACACCCTGTTCGCCGCGGGTGACGCGGCGGGACTCGTGGACCCGCGCACCGGCCGGGGCTACCCGAAGGTGGCTCCCATCGCCCTCAGCCAGGGCATCCGGGCGGCGGGGAACATCGAGAACCTGGTGTACGGGCGCCCGCTGGAGGAGTACCACGCCCACCACGCGGGCAAGATCGTCTCCCTTGGCCGGGGTGTGGCCTTTGCCGATGTGCTCGGATTCCAGCTGCGGGGCCGGGCGGCGTGGTGGATGTATCGCACCGCCTACACGCTCAAGCTGATCGGGCTGAAGAACAAGGTGAGGGTGGTCATGACGCTGCTCTTCAACCGGATCTTCGAGAGGGACATCGCCGCCGCCGGTGCGCGCCCGGCCCCCCCGCCTCCGCTGGATCCCGCGGGCCCCTGAGGAACCTCCGACCAATTGTCCCCCCGCGACAGACTTGAGGAAACTCTGATCAATTGATGGACAGCCAATGGCCGTCATTCCCGCGCACGCGGGAGTCCATTCTTCCGCCTCAAGTTCTCGTTGACATGGGTCCCCGCTTTCGCGGGCATGACGCGTGATCAGAATTGCCCAGGCAACAAGCGCCAGAAAAAGGCTACTCGATCACGAACCGGGTGGCCACCTCGGGTGCGCTCCGGGGTGCGCTCCGCTCCCCGCCGGCCACGATCACCTCGTGGCGACCAGGCTGGAAGGTCACCACTATCCATCCCTCCCTCCTCGGCCCGAGTTCCGTGATTCCCCCCAGGATCTCGGGGCGGTCCCCGTCGTCAAGCCGATTCAACGACACGGTGACGTTCCCCGGTCGCTCGTTGGTGATCCGGACGATGCGACGGCCCGCAGCCGGGGTCGGAATCCATGTCACGCTGTCCGTCCCGATCTGGAGGATTGCATCGGTCAGGGGAGGCTCCTGATCTAGTGGAATCGGCGCGGAGTCGAGGCCGAAGGAAGCCATCGGAGGAGCGCCGGAAGATCCGCTGTCGGGCTCGACGGGAATGCAGAGAGCGATGTACCGGCCGGCGGGGAGATGAAGTATGACCACAGAGGAGTCCCCTGGAGGGGTCACTCCCGGCCCACCGATCCACTCCACTCCGGCGGGCGGGCGGGAGTTGTGGCTGGTGTACCAGGCGACGGCGGCGGAGTCCGTTGTGGAATCGTCCAGTCGCACCAGGGTGGCCCGCTGGATCTGGCCGGTGGAGTTGAGGAGGGTGACGTCGGTGAAGCCCGGACCGTCCGGCGGAATGAGGGTACAGGTGCCATCGTGAACGAGGCGCAGCACCCCGTGGTGTGGAGGATCTGTCTCCCCGCTTGCGCAGGCAACGAAACCACCCGCCAGCAGGACCATGAGCCATTGGCGCACAATCGCCTCCCTGATGCAGGAACAAGGAAACCCAGGTGAAGTCCTGAACGTCGTCACGTAAGAAGATACGTCGGTAGGGGCCGGGGAAAGGGGCGATCCGGCTCTCTGGTAGTGATGAACACATCTTCATGGTGTCAGTTCCGGAACCTTCACCGCCACGGGTGAATATTGTACACGGTGCCAATTGTGGCCGCCGGTAGTGTTCACGCGTTCAGGTTGTGCCGAGGAGGCCCCATGCTCCGCCGATTCCTTGTTCCCGTGGACGGTTCTCCCTTCAGCGAGCTCGCCATTCCCGTTGCCCTGGATCTCGCCGCCCGGAAGGGCTCCGGCGCCGAGGTTCATCTGGCCCTGGTGTATGAGCCGATCCTCGACGTTCAGGGGGTGCCGCCGATCGATCCGACCTACGGGAAGTCGATTCTCGCGGGGTACGAGGAGGTGATGGCGGATCTGGTGTCGCGGACGGGCACGGACCGTCTGACCCCCAGGGCCGAGGTGCTGATCGGCCCGGTGGTGGCGACACTCACCGATCATGCGAAGAAGGTGAAGGCCGATCTGATGATCCTGACGAGCCATGGCCGGGGGGGTCTCAATCGGCTCTGGCTGGGGAGCACCGCCGAGGGGCTGGCTCGGCACGCTGAGGTTCCGGTGCTTCTGCTCCGGCCCGATGAGGATGTGCCGCCGGGTCTTCCTCCGGTTCGTTCGGTCCTGATCCCGTTGGATGCTTCGGGATTCGGGAAGGAGATCGTGGAGTGCGCCGTCCGTCTCGCCGGGGTGGAGGGAGTGACCTATCATCTGGTGCATGTGATCCAGAAGATCCCGGTGGTGCTGAGCGCGGCCAGCCTGGACCACGATGTCGAGTTGTATCAAGCACGGCGGACCCTGGCCCGGGACTATCTGGATGGGGTGGCAGAGGGACTTCGTGCCCGAGGCGCCACGGTCAAGGCGGAGGTGCGGGCGTCGAATTCCGTGGCGAAGGAGTTGCTGACGATGGTGGAGGAAGGGGATTACGATCTCATCGCGATGGCCACCCATGGTCGGGGAGGGATCGGACGGATGGTGATCGGGAGTGTGGCGGACAAGATTCTGCGAGGGACGCGGGTGCCGCTGCTGCTGCACCGCCCCGCGCAGTGAGAGGGGACCCCGGGCTGAAGCCCGGGCTCGGCGCCTGCGGCGACGGGTCCTGAAGGACGCCGGTGTCTCCGTACACGTACCCGTACCCGTACTCGTACTCGTACAGGAGCGGTTCCAGAGACCTACAGTTTTCGGCAGGAGGCGCTTCCACCCCACAACCAACCATTGATCTCGGCGCGCCAGGCGTGGAGCGACGGGAATCATGCGGAGACCCTCCGCGGCCTCCGCGGCATCTGTGGTGCCTCCCCCTCTCCCCGGATTGAACCACAGAGAACACGGAGGGCGCAGAGGGTTGGCGTCTCCCGCGACACCCTCCCCGTCTCGGACGCCGGGTATCGGCATGATGGGGGCCCTTCCACCCCCACACAAAGGCTCCTGATCTTGGCGCGCCAGGCGTGGAGCGACGGGAATCATGCGGAGACCCTCCGTGTCCTCCGCGGCCTCTGTGGTGACCCC